>CAMBMU010000054.1 GCA_945868725.1 Spirosoma fluviale | reverse complement strand
AGGTCTTCTTCGATGATGTGTTCTATGAAATTCAGGGATTCGGTAGCTTCTTTCATAATCTTCAATTCGCTGTCAAAAATACGTCAAATGCTAGGAATTCCAACCGCAAAGCAAAAGACTAGGGCATGCTTAAATTTCATCTGGCTCCCGACTTGGCCAATAGGCGCCAAGGAGGTTTAGTGTCTTTTTAGCTGCATCGAATTGATAGCTCAGATTCATTTCTTCTGCTTGAGTTTCATGTAAATCTTGACAGGCATTGAAATAAACCAACTCAAACCCTAGGCTGAGGGTTCCACTATCTGGGGAATCCTGCTGGGGTGCTGTCACCAATCGTACCTTTTCTACTACCGCTCCTTGTCTTTTGTAATAGTACGACAGAAAGATCCCCAACTCTCGCTGCTGGGTTTGGATGAGCCATGACCAAGCCTCGGATGTAGGCCTTTCAAAAGGGAAATCAAATGTCCAAGATTCTTGCATGGGAACCCAAAGGTAGGGAAATCGAGTTTTTAACGCTTCAAAAAACAAGTAAAAGCAGTAGTTTAGGGACATGAATTACCCGATTTATTTGGATCACAATGCCACCACCCCTTGCGCAGAAGAGGTGATTGCTGCCATGCTTCCATTTTTCGGTGCTCATTTTGGCAATGCAGCAAGCAAAAGTCATTCGTACGGTTGGGTGGCGGAGCAGGCTGTGGAAGAAGCCCGCGAATCAATAGCCCAATTGATTGGTGCCAAGTCCAAGGAACTCATTTTTACTTCAGGTGCCACAGAGTCGCTCAATTTGGCCATCAAGGGGGTTTTTGACTTATTTCCTGGTGAAAAACAACATTACATTACCTGCCAAACTGAGCATAAGGCCGTATTGGATAGTATGGCGGAAATTCAGCGGAGAGGAGCGGTGGTGACTTATTTGCCTGTCAATGCCGATGGAGAAGTGGATTTAAACCTCTTAGAGCAAAGCATTCAGCCGCATACAAAGATGATTTGTTTGATGTGGGCCAATAATGAAACCGGAGTCATTCATCCCATCCAAGAAATCGCCCAGATTGCCGACAAACAGGGAGTTATCTTTCTAACGGATGCCGTTCAGGCGGTGGGTAAAATTCCTGTACATACCCAAGGAATCCACCTGATGGCTCTTTCTGCACACAAACTGTATGGTCCCAAAGGAGTAGGGGCACTGTATGTGCGTCACAATCATTCCTTACCCAAGCCCTTGGCTCAGCTCCATGGGGGAGGGCATGAAAAAGGATTTCGGAGTGGCACGCTCAATGTGCCAGGCATTGTAGGTTTTGGAAAAGCAGCTCAACTTCGAATTCAAGAGATGGATGGTGAAGCGAATCGGCTCGAGAAGCTTCGTGATCAGCTGGAATCAGCCCTTTTGGAGCTCCCAGGAGTCTCTCGAAATGGATCAATCAGGCATCGTCTTTCCCATGTAAGCAATCTTTCTTTTTCCGGAGTAGAAGGGGAGGAGTTGCTCCTTAAAGTAAATCAGCAGGTTGCTGTGAGTTCGGGCTCTGCCTGCACCTCCATCTCGCCCAAACCGAGCCATGTGCTCCAGGCCATGGGGATCCCTTCGGATTTGGGACGTGCTTCGCTACGATTTAGTTTGGGGAAAGAGACAAGTTCTAATTGTGTAGAAAATGCTGTTTCTTGGGTTAAATCAGTGGTTGAGAATTTGAGAAATTCCTGATAAAAATCACAAAATCTTTTTTATACCCAGCGAAAGAATTGTGGGACATTGGATGTAAATTGGATTATGGATTCCAAAAAACCAGATTTAGTCGAAGAGCCTGATGCTACCTACGGGTACTATTCCTACGCAGATTACTTAACCTGGCCCATGGACCTGGTTGCTGAACTGATCCATGGAAAGGTATTTAAAAAGGCTGCTGCAGCGCCCAAAAGGATACATCAGAAAGTAGCTTCGAAACTTAATTTCAAGTTATATCAATTTTTAGAGGGGAAAATGTGCCAGGTTTATCCTGCTCCTTTTGATGTTCGGTTTCCCATCGATTCCAAAGAAGACCACGAAATCTTTGATGTGGTACAGCCAGACCTTTGTGTCGTCTGCGATCCCTATAAATTAGATGAACGAGGCTGTATTGGTGCCCCTGAGTTGATTGTGGAGATTCTATCACCCGGAAACAGTAAATTGGAACTGAAACACAAATACGATCTTTACGAATCTCGTGGCGTGCGAGAATATTGGATTATCCAACCCGAACACCAAACAGTGATGATCTACACCTGGGTAAATGGCACCTACGTACCTTCTCATTTGTTCACGACTGGAGATGTAATTGAGTCGGACGTAGTGCAGGGATTTAAACTAGATTTGGAAGAGTTCTTCAGCGATATCCAGTAAAATTCTTCAGCCCCTTTATGTTAAAGCTGTTGGCGGCTCCAGAGAAATTTCGGAATCGCTAAAAGATAGTATTTAAGGAGATTTAGAAAGTAAATGATTTGAAAATCAATTGATTATCCCTAAATTAAAGTATGGATGCTGAAAAAAATGATCGAGTAGAGGAGCCAATTAGTACCTATGGGTACTATTCCTACGCGGATTACTTGACCTGGCCCATAGATTTGGTTGCCGAACTGATTCAAGGAAAGATGTTCAAAAAGGCTGCTGCAGCTCCAAATCGCATCCATCAACGGGTATCTTTAAAACTTTCCGTTAAACTATATCAATTTTTAGAGGGAAAGACCTGTCAAGTCTATGAAGCTCCTTTTGACGTTCGGTTCCCCAAGGATTCCAAGGAAGACCACAGAATCTTTGATGTGGTACAGCCCGATATCTGTGTAGTCTGTGATCCATCAATATTAGATGATCGAGGCTGTATCGGCGCCCCTGATTTGATAGTGGAGATTCTATCACCCGTCAACAGTAAATTGGAGTTAAAACATAAGTTCGACCTCTACGAATCCCGTGAAGTGAAGGAATATTGGATCATCCAACCCGAACACCAAACAGTGATGATCTATACTTGGGTAAATGGCACCTACGTACCCTCTCATTTGTTCACTACTGGAGATGTAATCGAGTCGGAGGTAGTGCAGGGATTTAAACTGGATTTGGAAGATTTTTTCAGCGATATCCAGTGAACTTCTGAACATCTTCTTCGGTATCGAGATCTACTGCCCCTAAGGGGAAGTCAACTAAAAATGTATCGGCTTGATGATTCAAAATCACTTTTTTAGCCCCTTCAGTACCATTAAGTGCCAATAATTCCGGAAAGTAGTGTTGATCAAATAGGGCAGGAACGCCAACGGTACCCGCATAGCTGCAGGCGACAATCCCTTTTCCAGAAGCCTTTTTTCCGTTCATCAATTGATCCAAAAGCCCTTGGCTGACGTAGGGCTGGTCACAGAGCATCAAAATCACCTGGTCTACTAGGCTAGTTTCTAGTAGGTACCGCAAGCCACACTGCATGCTAGAGGATATTCCTTCTTCCCAGTGCGCATGAACGAGCACGGGAACTTCCTTGGATTCAATGCCTGTTTGGATCAGTTCCGAGTTACAGCCAAGTACTACGACTAAATCATCCGCAGCACTATACTGAGCGGCTTCAATGGAGTATTGAATCAGTGTTTTATCTTGATAATTAATAAGTTGCTTCGGTCTACCTAAACGAGAAGATGAACCTGCTGCCAAAAGGATTACTCCAGTTTTCATAACGCGGAATCATGAATGGGACCTGGCTTGTCCCGGAGGAAACCGGGTTTCCGCTTACGAACTACAGCGGCGATTTCAGCAAGGATGGCTAGCGCGATTTCCTCGGATGTTTCTGCTCCAAGGTCCAAACCAATAGGAGCATAGAGATTACCCGTGGGAATAGAGATTCCCTTGGCCTGTAGCCGCTCCAACAGCTTTTCAGTCTTTCGCTTCGGACCTAAGATTCCGATGTAGGGAAGGAGCAACTGGGACAATTTCTCGAGGAGTACCAGTTCGTAGTCAAAATTATGCGTCATCAAGAGCGCTACGGTATTCAAGTCCGTTTCAATCTGCTCCATGACCTCTTCTGCAGGTCCCTGAATGATTCGTTGAACAGTTGGAAATCGACTATTCGTAGCCAAGGCTTTTCTCCCATCCACCAGTATCACTTCATGCCCCAAGAGGGCCGCGAGTTGCGCCACAGGGAGGGTATCATTGCCCGCACCGAAAAGGAGCAACTGTAGGGGAGGGTGAATCAATTCGAAAAAAATTGAAAGTTCATCCAGCTCGTCAAAGCACTGAATTCGACTGCTGGGCTGCTCAAATGCAGCAATTTCTTGCAGGATACCTGCATGGAATTCTTCCTTGACTTTTGTCAGGGATCCAAACTGCTGCAATCCTTGCGAGAGGTGAACTGTGCCGATTTGCTCCTTTTTGGAGTTTTTAAGGGAAAAGAAAGTTAGCAATAAGGAAGTTTCCCGCTTCAATCTTGCTTGACGAATCAGTTCCACAGGATTGTCTGCCTGATTCACATCGAGAGGCTCGATCAAGAGGTGAATGATGCCATTGCAGCCCAGTCCAATTCCAAACTTCTGGTCATCCTCATCCGTGGTATCGTAGGTGACGAGCATGGATTTTTGCTGAAAGATGACTGCCTGTGCTTTGCGAAGCGCATCTCCTTCCAAGCAGCCCCCACTAATCGCCCCAGTTAGTCTTCCATCCTGAGTTACGAGCATTCGTGCTCCAGGACGTCTGTAGGCTGATCCATCCACCTGCACCACCGTTGCCATGGCGATTGCATGCCCCTCCGCTTTGGCTAGATCATAGGCATCAATCAGCTGGGCAAATTCTTTCATTCAGCAAGTTGCGAACCAGAAGAGGAGGAAGCGTTTGGCTTTTGTAAGGAAAAAAAGAGCGAAGAGAGGGTAGAAATGACCAAATACCCCACGAACGCATAAACTGCACCTGGAAACTGGGTATTGAGTCCAAACCAATCCCCAGTAGTGAATACAAAATAAAGGGCATAACTGCTCTTTAGCGCTTCCCAGCACCAGGCGAGGGGATTGCGATCCATGAGTTCGGTGTAAGCAAATACCGTGAGGAAGACAAATCCTCCGTAGTAAAAGATGCCAGGAGCCCCAATAGCAGCCAAATTGGAGAAGAGGTAACTCAACAGAAGCAACAAGACAATCAGCTGCCCGAAACTCCAAATTCGCATCCCAGCGTTCAGTTCTGGGTTGTACTTGTCAAAATGATACACATCCTGAATCTTGGCTACCGGATGCTTCGCTGCCACATCATTGGGTCGCCATCCCAAAGGCATAAACCAAATTTTCAACTTATCTCCCCAGTTCTTGGCACGCCAGGCATCCTGAATCAAGAGCCACAAGTGCATAAAATTGATTTTGATCGGATTCCAGGTTTGTACGGGTCGAGTAACCCCATAAACCGCAGGGATATCGGCTCGTTCTTCTTGAAAGGTTCCAAACCACTTGTCCCAGAAGATAAAGATCTGTCCGTAGTTTCTGTCCAGGTATTCGGGATTGATCGCGTGGTGTACCCGGTGATGGGCAGGGGTGACGATGATTTTCTCAAGAATACCCATGGACCGAATATGCTGTGTATGGTACCAAAACTGCGCAAATAAATGCAAGGGGGCTACCACACCAATTACTTCAGGAGGAACACCCAGAAAAGCAGCTGGCAATAAGAAGACGGTGAATATTTTAAAAATGGAAGAAATGCTTTGACGCAGAGCGCAAGCAAGGTTAAACTCCTCGGAAGAATGGTGCACGATGTGGTTGTTCCAGAAGATATTGTACTTATGATTGGTACGATGGGTCCAATAACCCGCAAAATCCAAGGCAAAAAAGGCAATTACATACACGGCCCAAGTGGCCTCAATCGTGAAAAAGGAGAATTGGGTAAAAAGCCATTGGTAGGAAATGATCGCTACGCTAAGCCCAAGCACATCTTGGGTCACGTTGGTGATGCCCGAACTCAAACTTGCAATCATGTCCGATACAGGAACAGTATCCTTTCCCTTCCAAATGCCCCAAGCTTTTTCAAGGAGAACCAACACAAAAAATGCTGGCATAGCAATCAATAAAATCTGTCCGTACGCTTCCATAAATTCCTTCTATTTGCCTTAAATTTATTAATAAACTTCTATTCATTCAACTTTTGTTTTGATTCGCGAAAACTATCCTGAAAAAATTTGTTCTTGCAATCCTAAAACCTCTTGTTTTCAACCCTTCGCATGAATATTCCTAGTTTGGCCGCTTTAAAAAAAGAGCTTTCCTACCTCGATGAAAAGGAGCTAAGTAGCTTAATCCTAGAATTGAGCAAGTTCACTCGAGACAACAAGGCCTTTTTATACTTCAAACTAAATGAAAGGGATCAGCCCAGTCTATTTGTAGATACGGTGAAAGAAGAGTTGGATGAGCTATTTCAAACGGCGAATACTACTTCTTTTTACCTATGCAAAAAGTCAGCCCAGACTATCCGTCGTAAACTCAACAAGGCACTTAAGTTCAGCAAGAACAAAGAGGATCAGGTGGAATTGCTACTGTATTTCTGCGAGCAACTCCAAAAGTATGGATACTTGAAGTACAAGCATCCGATCCTTCAGTCCCTTTTTTTGAAGCAAACAGAGAAAATTCAGAAAAGTATCGCTGCCCTGCACGAGGATCTTCAATACGATTACAGCATTAGATTGGATGAAATTTTAGGGAAGTAGCCTTGAAATCTCCAGTTATTTTAACCTATTTGACTTTGAATCACGATTAACTTAACCCATGAAAAAAGCCTTTCGATTACTTCCTTTCCTGATGACTTTCTTTATTGGTTTCACTGCATTTGCCCAGGAGATCAAATGGGAAAAGCAAGGGGATACCTTTTACTCAGCAGTTAAAAATGAGATTTTCCGACACTCCTTACCCAATACAGAAGGAGAGAAGTTGATTTCTACGGCTCAACTTAGCCCAAAAGGACAAGCACCACTCTCCATTACCGACTTTGCATTTTCTACCGATGGGCAGAAAGTATTGATCTACACCAATACCAAGGCAGTATGGCGTCTGCAAACGCAAGGAGACTATTGGGTCTATGAAATCCAAACTGGGAAATTAACTCAAGTAGGAGAGGAGCTTCCCGAAAGTTCGCTTCGCTTCGCCAAATTCGCTCCAGATGCTTCTAAAGTGGCTTTTGTGAGTGAATTCAACTTGTATGTTCAAGACTTGACTTCTGGTCAAATCACTTCATTAACCACCGATGGCAACCGTAAATTGATCAACGGAACCTTCGATTGGGCCTATGAGGAGGAGTTTGCATGTAGAGATGGCTTCCAGTGGAGTCCAGATAGTAAGCGAATTGCTTTTTGGCAAATCGATGCCAACCAGATTCGTGATTACTACATGATCAATACTACAGATTCGATTTATTCCCAAATCATCCCTGTAGAGTACCCCAAAGTAGGAGAATCACCATCACCGGCGAGAATTGGAGTAATTGAACTTGCCAATAAAAAACTCACCTGGCTCAACATTCCGGGTGATCCACAGCAGCATTACTTGCCTCGAATGGAGTGGAATTCACCGGAACTCCTGCTGGTGCAGCAACTAAACCGCAAGCAAAACCACAGCAAAATCTTAGGAGTCAACGTCAAGGATAACGTAGCAAATCTAATTTTCGAGGAACAAGACGAGACCTGGATAGATGTATTGTCCAGCTGGGAAAATACCTACGGGCTTACCTACAGACACGAGTTTAAATGGATCAATGCAGGGAAGGAATTCCTATGGTTTAGTGAGAAGGATGGCTGGAGACACCTGTATCGGATTGATTTGAGCGGTAAAGTGACTCCTGTTACCTATGGAAATTACGATGTGATCAACCTCTTGCATTTCAATGAGAAAGAAAATTCACTCTATTTTCATGCTTCCCCTGACAATGCCACGCAGAAATACCTCTACAAAGCCAAATTGGATGGAAAGGGAACTGCCGAGCGGGTTACGCCGGCTGATCTGCCTGGAACGCATTCGTATGTAATTTCTCCTAGTGGGAAGTATGGCATGCACCAGTTTTCCAACAGCTATACCCGACCTGCTAGCGAATGGATCAGTCTTCCCAAGCACCAGCCATTGGATCCTAGTCAAAGCATCGCATCCAAGTTGCCCGCTAACCAGGGTGCCAAAACAGTGGAATTCTTTAAAATCAACACAGCCGACGGCACAGAGATGGACGGATGGATGGTGAAACCCAAGAATTTTGATCCCACTAAGAAGTACCCTGTCTTATTTATGGTGTACACCGAACCTTGGGGTGCCAATGTAAAAGACAATTATGGAGTTGGGCGCAATCGCAACTATCAAGGTGACATGGCAGAGGATGGGTATATCTACATTTCCATTGACAATCGGGGCACACCAGCTCCCAAAGGCCGGGCTTGGCGTAAAAGTATTTACCGAAAAATCGGGCGATTAAACATCTCCGACCAGGCAGAAGCTGCCAAGCAGATCAGCAATTGGCCTTTTGTAGATCCTACTCGAATGGCTGTTTGGGGTCATAGTGGGGGTGGAACCGCAACCTTAAATCTACTATTCCAATACCCTGGACTCTTTCAAACAGGCATTTCCTTGGCGGCAGTGGCTAACCAGTTGACCTACGATAACATCTATCAGGAGCGCTACATGGGACTTCCTCAGGAGAACGTGGAAGATTTTGTAGCTGGATCGCCCATCACATATGCCAAAAACCTGCAAGGCAATCTCCTGTATATTCATGGTACTGGTGACGACAACGTGCATTATGCGAATGCAGAAATGTTGATCAACGAATTGATTAAACATGGAAAACTCTTTCAGTTTATGCCCTATCCCAACCGCTCCCATGGCATCGGTGAAGGAGAAGCTACCACAGCTCACTTGCGTATGGTGTACACTAATTTCCTTAAAACCTACTGCCCCCCAGGAGGAAGGTAATTTACCCCAATTTCAAAGTTTATGAACTTAAAATCCACCCAATATATTCTAGCAGGAG
This sequence comes from Spirosoma fluviale, assembly GCA_945868725.1. Classification (GTDB taxonomy): domain Bacteria; phylum Bacteroidota; class Bacteroidia; order Cytophagales; family Cyclobacteriaceae; genus Algoriphagus. The sequence continues at coordinate 8,231 of CAMBMU010000054.1, read as the reverse complement.
CACTTAGTTCTTTTCTGCTCCTTTCAAATTCCGCTCTTGCCCAATACAGCCGGGCAGACAGTTTGCGGGGTAGACTCGGCCCAGAACGGTCTTGGTGGGACCTCAAACACTACGACCTTAGTGTGGAAATCATTCCATCCAAAAAATACATAAAAGGCTCAAATAAAATAAGTTATCAGGTAGTAAATGAAGCGAAGCTTTTACAAATAGATCTACAAGAGCCTTTATCCGTTACCTCCATCACCCAAGGAGGGGAGGGGCTCTCTTTTCGACGAGAAGGGGCAGTATATTGGGTTACTTTAACCAAGAAACAAGTTCCAGGTGCCCTAGAAGTGGTTGTAGTGCAGTACGAGGGGATTCCCAAAGAGGCTGTTCGTCCACCTTGGGATGGAGGAATTACCTGGCAGAAGGATGTAAAAGGACTTGATTTTATCGCTTCCTCCAACCAAGGCATTGGATCTAGCATTTGGTGGCCCTTGAAAGACCATCCTGCCGATGAGGTAGATAGTTTGGACATGCATGTAACTGTGCCCAAAGGATTGTTAGATATTTCAAATGGACGTTTGGTTGAAATTCAAGTCGGAAAAGATACCGATACCTTTCACTGGAAGGTGGTCAATCCCATCAATGACTATGGCGTAAATATCAATATAGGTGATTACGTACAGTTTGGGGAGAAATATGCAGGCGAAAAAGGGACACTGGACATGGATTATTTTGTCTTGCGAGAGAATTTGGAGAAGGCAAAAGTCCATTTTCAAGATGCTAGACGCATGATGCAAGCCTTCGAACACTGGTTTGGGCCGTATCCTTTCTATGAGGATGGATTTAAGTTGGTGGAAGCTCCTTATTTGGGTATGGAACACCAGAGTTCGGTGACTTATGGCAATGGCTACCAAAATGGGTACCGTGGCAGAGACCTTAGCGGAACCGGTTGGGGTTTGAAATTTGACTTCATCATTATCCACGAGTCGGGTCACGAGTGGTTTGCAAACAACATCACCTACAAAGATGAGGCCGACATGTGGATCCATGAAAGCTTTACAAATTACTCTGAAAGCTTGTTTCTCGACTACCATTATGGCAAAGAAGCGGGTCAAGCGTATGTGCGGGGCACGCGTATGAATATCTCGAACGATAAACCCATCATTGGAGATTACGGCGTCAACCAGCGCGGATCTGGGGATATGTACTACAAGGGAGGCAATCTCTTGAATATGCTTCGTGAAATCTTACAAGACGATGAGAAATGGCGACAGACACTACGTGGATTGAATGAAACTTTCTACCACCAGACCGTAACTACGGCTCAGGTGGAAAGCTATATTTCCAAAGCTTTTGGGATGGATCTTAAACCAATTTTTGATCAATATTTGAGAGACTACAGGGTTCCTTCGTTTGAATACTATTATTCAGATGACCAAACATTAAATTACAGATGGGCTTCTTGTTTACCCAAATTTTCTATGCCAATAGATATTGAAATCGGAGGTAAAAAGACCCGAATCACTCCAACTGAAAACTGGAACCAGCTCAAAGTGGATAAAAAAGGGAGTCTTTCCGTGGACCTAGACTATTATGTGAAGAGTTTGATGATCAGATAAGGAGTATTAGATTTTGACAAATTCAATCTAATCAATACTCCAGATAGCTTAGTTTTTTCGGGATTTTCAAAGTAAATTTTTAGAATAATTTTTACTTCAAACCCTTCTTGAAAAAAGTAAGGAATATGAATTATTTAAGTTGCTTTAATTATTGATTCAAAATAGTATAAAATCCCTTTTGCACCCTACTTACTTATAATCAAGAGCAAAGAAATCACTATCCATGCCTATGAGACATTACTTCCTTTTCTCCCTATTAATTTTTGCTTTTTCTTTTTGCAGCAACCCTAAAAATACAGAGGATCAACTCAACCGTAAGTTTGTTGATGTGGCTGGAATAGATTCCAGTATTAACCCTGGAGACAATTTTTTCATGTATGTGAATGGAAAATGGTACGATACTGCAAGGATTGCGGATGATCAGGTAGGAGTGGGCTCCTATTCTTTTTTAAATATTCCACAACGACAGCTTTTGGAAAATATTTTGAAGGAAGTATCCACACAAACTAATCCGGTGATTGTCTCCCTTAAAAGTCAAGTAAATGATTCATTTTAATGGTTTTTACTAATTAATCGAAAGCTGATGGCTATAAAAATTATTCACCTCACTGCATTCTTGTTTTTATTTTTTTTCGCATCTGTTACCGCTCAAGAAAAGCATCATTACCAAACCAATTTTTCTAAGGAAGAATTTGCTGAACGAAGATCAAAAATCTTTGAAGCTATTGGAACCAGTGGAATAGCTTTAATTCAGGGATCGAGTGGATTACCAGGATTCAGTGTATTCCGTCAAAACAATACCTTTTACTACCTTACTGGGCTTGAATCACCTCATGCTTACATCCTTCTCAATGGTAAAAGTAGACAAGCAACCATTTATCTTCCTCATCGGGACGAGGCAAGTGAACGCAGTCAGGGGAAAGTCTTGTCAGCAGAAGATGGTGAGCTGGTTAAACAACTGCTTGGGGTTGACCAGGTAAAAGGCATTGAATTTTTGTCATCCGATTTAGTGGGCACTGGCTTAATCCGTCCTCCTGCACCTTTACTTTTTACGGAATTCAGCCCAGCTGAAAATGGGAATGACAGTCGTGACGAACTCCTCTTTGCACAGGCTCGATCAGCGGCAGATCCTTGGGAAGGACAGGTTGCGCGTGAGGCACTATTTATTAAAAAAATAAGTGAACGTTTTCCTCAATTTGCAATCCTTGATTTGTCACCCATACTAGATGCCATGCGAGTGATTAAAAGTCCAAAGGAAATAGAATTGATCCGTAAAGCCACTCAAATTGCTGGACTCGGTATCATTGAAGCCATGCGATCAACACAGCCTGGTGTTTATGAATATCAGCTCGATGCGGCTGCAAAATACATGTTCCATTTGCAAGGTGCCCGTGGGGATGGCTATGCATCGATTATTGGTGGAGGGACCAATGCTTACATGGGGCATTATTTTCATAAAACAGATGTGCTGAATGATGAAGACCTAGTCTTGATGGATTATGCCCCCGACTACCAGTACTACACCAGCGATGTTACCCGAATATGGCCTGTAAATGGAACCTTTTCTCCCGAACAAAAGGAACTTTACAATTTCATCGTGGCATACCGTGATGCACTTTTTAGGTACATCAAACCAGGGGTAAACTCCAATGAGGTACTTGATAAAGCGAAAGCCGAAATGGAACAATACCTGGTTGGTAAAAAGTTTGTAAAGGCATCTCACTTAAAAGCTGTGCAAGAAGGGCTAAAATTTCGTGGACACTTTCAGCATCCAGTAGGAATGGCAGTGCATGACGTTGGAAGGGTGCATGGGATTCCTTTACAGCCCGGAATGGTCTTTACCATTGATCCCATGATTTGGATTCCTGAAGAACGACTTTACATCCGGATTGAAGATATGGCTTTGGTGACGGCTGAGGGAGTTGAGAATCTCAGCGCTTTTGTACCATCTCGACTCGAAGATGTTGAAGCAACGATCAGCGAAAAGGGACTACTAGAGTTCAGACCTGCTGTGGAGTTACCGCTCAAGAAATAAGATACATTTTATAGAATCATGATGAAAAACTTTCTACTAAGTTGTTTTCTAACACTTTATACTGCCTCTGTATTTGCAGATAATTACCCAAAAAACCCAAAGATCGATGTGTTGAATTATACGTTTCGGATAGACCTTTCGGATGAAAGTGATCGAATCAAATGCGAAGTAACAATTGATGTTCGATTTGTAGGAGGTGGAGTTCAGGTACTTCGACTTGATCTCGTGAAATCAAGTCAAGAGTTAGGAAATAAGGGAATGACTGTCAGTAAGGTGATGTCGGCAGGCAAAGAATTGTCTTTCACACATAAAAATGACTCTTTATTGATCAATTTACCAGAGCCTTCAATCGTGCAACAACGCAGCACCTACATGATTACCTATTCAGGAATTCCAGCAACCGGACTCAAAATTGCAAATAATAAATACGGAGAAAGAACATTCTTCAGCGACAATTGGCCAAACTTGGGCCGGAACTGGCTATCGGTAGTAGATCATCCTTATGATAAGGCAACAAGTGAGTTTATAGTTACTGCTCCTGCACAGTATCAAGTGGTTTCTAATGGACTGAAAATTGAAGAATCTGATTTACCGGGTGGATTAAGGTTAACCCATTGGAAGCAATCTATTCCTATTTCATCGTGGCTTTTTGTACTCGGTGTGGCTCGGTTTGCGGTTCAAAATGTGGGGCAATTTGATAATAAAGCCATCGAAACATGGGTTTATCATCAAGATCGTGACGCTGGATTTTATGATTTTGCAGAGCCAACAAAACAGGCTCTGGAGTTTTATAGCAATTTTGTTGGGCCCTTCGTCTATGAGAAATTGGCAAATATTCAATCCAATAGTGTTAGCGGTGGGATGGAGGCAGCTTCAGCGATCTTGTATAGCGAGAATTCGGTGGTTGGTGACCGCAATGAACGTTGGCGCAATGTCGTAATTCATGAAATTGCTCATCAATGGTTTGGAAATTCCGTAACTGAATACGACTGGGATGATGTCTGGCTTAGCGAAGGATTTGCTACCTATTTTACACTATTGTTTATTGAACATGCGTATGGACGAGATGCTTTCCAGAAGGGACTTGCCAGTAGTAAGGGGACGATTAATACTTTTCATGTAAAAAATCCAAGCTACCGAATAGTTCATGATAACCTAAAGGATATGAATCAAGTGGTTTCTTCGCATACCTACCAAAAAGGGAGTTGGATTCTACACATGCTGCGCGGTGTCGTGGGTAACGAAAATTTCTGGAAAGGCATCCGATCCTATTACAGCAAGTATATGAATAGCACGGCCACTACTGCCGATTTCAGACAAGAAATGGAAGAGGCATCTGGAATGGATTTGAAGGAATTCTTTGAGCAGTGGTTGTATAAACCAGGGACATTGCAGTACCAAGGATCTTGGCAATACAATGAAACAACAAAAGAAATAAAAATCAGAATAGACCAAGTTCAAGCAGACGGAAGTTGGTTTAAAATGCCAGTTCAAGTTGCAATTTATTCTTTGACTACTAAAAAACCGATGATCAAGACTTTACAAGTCAATCAAAAGCAAAATGAGTTTACGATTCCTTTTGAAGCAGATCCCGAATCCATCGTATTTGATCCAGATAATTGGGTACTGATGGATGTAAAGTGGTCGAAGAACTAAACGGTATTTAGTTCTTTAGCAGCTAGTTTAGATTTACTATTAATAGGTGCTTCTCACGAGATAAGGAGATTTCCTGTTACTAATATCAAGTGGCTGTTGCATCACGCCGTCTTCAGATGAGATTTTTACCTGATAGGTTCCTTCTTTGATAAATTGATCATAGTGAACAAAATAAGGGCTGTCACTAGTTTGCTTTTTTACGATCAAGTCCCATCGATATTGATTTAGTCCTTTAAACCCATTTACAGTAGTTTTCCAGATTTCTTTAGTTGATGGATCAAGAATGGATAGTGTTATTGGCTTGGATTTTTTAAGCCAAAATGAAAATGCTGTTTTGTCCACGGTTCGGTAATCAGGTTCCCCACTTGACGAATTAAACCATGGCCGCGTTCCTTTTTCGATTTCAAAAAAGTGGTCGTTGGTAGTAGATAGACCTTGGCTTACTAGTTGTTGAATAGGCCTAAGGCTAGTTTTGTATAATCCTCTACCATGTGTGCCTACCACCAATTCCATGCTGGCCAAATGGATTTCTAAATCTGCCACTGCTGCTGCGGGCATATTTATACCCAAATAAGACCAGCTAGTTCCTCGATCAATTGAGATATATACCCCTCGTAAACCACCTGCATACAGGATGTTTTCATTTGTAGGATCCTCTTTAATCACATTCACTGGTTCATTGGGAAGACCAATTGCAATACTTTTCCAGTTTTTCCCGTAGTCCTCAGAGGAATAGAGGTAGGCGTTCAAGTCATCGTAATTGATTCCCGTCATTGCCATGTAAACGCGCGATGCTTTATGATTGGAGGGGGAGATGCTTCGGATGTAATTATTGGCAATTCCATTTGAATGTTCTTCCCAACTGGCACCATCATCCTTGGAGACCCAAAAGGCCCCATGGTCTGTACCTGCATACAATAATCCTTTTTCTGTGGGAGATTCTACAATTGTCCCAGTGGCGAATGATTGCTTCTCTTTGGAGAAAGAGCGTGAAAGATTGTGGCTTATTACTTTCCAAGTATCTCCTCTGTCTATACTTTTCATTACAAAGTTACCCCCGTGATATAAAGTCTTACTGTTGTAGGCTGACAAAAAATAGGGAGTCATGTAATTGAAGACTAGGGTATCTTTCATTTCCTTGGGAAGGGTGGGCATAATGGAGACCGCTTCATCTTTTGATTTATCCAATCGCATCGCATCTCCATGCTGACGGCTGTAATAAATAATTGATTTGTCTTCTGGATCAATTTGGGTGACACAGCCATCGCCACCATCCCAGGGATCAATCCAAACATATTTCCAGGGATCAGGGAATCTAGGATTTAGTTCTTTTGCAGGGCCAAAAACGGTTGCATCATCCTGAGTTCCTCCATAGATGAGGTAATCAGACTGATCGATGGTGATGTCATAAAATTCACCTGTTGGAATATTGTTGTAATGAGTCCAAGAAAGTCCTTTGTCGTAACTCACATAAAATCCTCCATCATTGCCCAAGGCGAGGTGATCAGGATTTGAGGGGTTAATCCATAGTTCACACTGATCTAGATGAAGGCCTTGTGCTAAACTTGGAGTCATGTGTGTTACTTGACCTCCAATGAAAGAAAAAGTCTTTCCACCGTCCAAGCTATGCGCAAGGCGAACTCCTAGACAAAATACTTCTTCGTCATTCTTTGGGTTTACATAGACATCGGTGAAATACCATCCTATGCCTGGAAATATTTTGAAGGGTTCCGAATGGGTTTTTGTCCAGCTAATGCCACCATCTTCAGTTTTGTAAAGTTCCGCAGCTTGCTCTCTTGAATTGTTTAAATTGTCAATTAAGGCATAGGCTTTAGCGGGATTTGTTGAAGAAACCGTAAGTCCAATTCGTCCAATTTTTGGACCTTTGGGCAAACCATTGGTACACAAGGTCCAAGTCGTCCCGCCATCCTTACTTCGATAAACTCCACTATTTTCACCGCTTATTCCGGGAAAAACTTCCCATAAAGAGGAGTACATGATCTCAGGATGGGTAGGGGAGAATACGACTTCATTTGCACCAGTCATTTCATCTTTGTAAAGTACCTTTTCCCAAGACTTCCCTCCATCCAAGGTTCTGAATAATCCCCGATTTTGATTTTTTGTCCAAAGGTGACCCAGAACAGATACAAAAACGATTTCAGGATTGGTTGGATGAATTTCAATTTCTGCAATGGACCAAGAATCTTCTAGGCCGATATGGCGCCAAGTGGCTCCAGCATCATCAGAGCGATACATACCGGTACCTGGCAAGGTAAAGTTTCTTGGTTTCTTCAAGTTTTCTCCAGTTCCCAGGTAGATAATCTTAGGATTAGAGGGAGCTAATTCAGCATCGCCAATTCCGATCGAGGATTGCTCTTCAAAAATGGAATTCCAGCTTAGACCGTGATTGGTGGTTTTCCATAACCCTCCAGATCCAAATCCAACATACATTGTACCAGGATGCGAGGCATCTATTTGGACAATATCCGCACGGGCCGAGTTGACTGTTGGTCCGAGTGAAATCCAATCCATTCGAAATGGTGTTTCGCTCTTCATCTTCCGATAAGTTTGGAAGGAAGCTTCTAAGGGAGATTTTGGTTGCTGCGCGAATGAATTATTGGAAAAGAGAAAAAGTAAGCTGAGGCCAGTAGTCACCACTTTTAATAGCTCCATTTTACCAATTGAAGATTTGAAATAGTTCATAAAATTCCTTTCTCTGTTTTTATTTAATGGGTACTTTAGCAAGCTTGAATTTTTTTCAAACAACTGAATATAAGGTAATTACTTTTTATGTGTATCCGTATCAATGCACGTATGGGTGAACTGACGCAATAATCAATCGTTCGAACAGTTTTTCACCAAAGTACCTGCGATTCAGTTTGTAAACGAATTCATTTAAGTAGTTCTGCAAGTACTTGTAAGTGACCATATGGTAA
>CAMBMU010000053.1 GCA_945868725.1 Spirosoma fluviale | reverse complement strand
CGAACTTGCTCGGAACCAGGAGTGATGGTGTACTCGGACTTGGCTACCAACTTCTTATCTACAGCCTGCTGGGCCAAGGAAGCGGCTCTAGAAATATCTTCATAAGATGAGTTGGTGCATGAACCGATCAATCCCACATCCAATTTTGCTGGCCAACCGTTTTCTCTGACAGCAGCAGCGAATTTGGAAATCGGCCAAGCCAAATCTGGTGTAAATGGACCATTTACGTGAGGCTCCAACTCAGAAAGATTGATTTCAATCACCTGATCGAAATACAACTCTGGTTGCGCATATACTTCTGGATCCCCAGTTAGGTGTTCTGCGATGCCATTGGCCAAGGCTGCGATATCAGAACGGCCTGTTCCTGAAAGGTAGGCGGCAGATTTTTCGTCGTAACCAAAGATAGAAGTCGTCGCGCCGATCTCGGCACCCATGTTACAAATGGTTCCTTTTCCTGTAGCGGAAAGGGAACGCGCTCCTTCACCAAAATATTCAACAATAGCGCCAGTACCACCTTTTACGGTTAGGATTCCAGCAACTTTCAATATCACGTCTTTTGCAGCCGTCCAACCGGATAGCTTGCCTGTCAACTTCACGCCGATCAATTTTGGAAACTTCAGTTCCCAAGGCAATCCAGCCATCACATCACAGGCATCTGCACCACCTACACCAATTGCAATCATCCCAAGACCACCTGCATTCGGGGTATGGGAATCGGTGCCAATCATCATTCCACCTGGGAAAGCATAGTTCTCCAACACCACCTGGTGGATAATGCCAGCACCTGGCTTCCAAAAACCAATGCCATACTTATTGGATACAGAGGCAAGGAAATCATACACCTCTTTGTTTTTATCTTTTGCTTTGCTCAAGTCTTTATCTGCTCCAATTTCAGCTTGAATCAAGTGATCACAGTGAACAGTAGACGGTACAGCAACTTGAGAACGACCGGCCTGCATAAATTGCAGCAAGGCCATCTGTGCGGTAGCATCTTGCATCGCTACGCGATCCGGTTGAAAATCTACATAGGAGGTTCCTCTTTTAAATACCTGATTAGCAGCCCCTTCACTTAAGTGGGCGTAAAGAATTTTTTCAGTCAATGTAAGCGGTTTGCCCACCACCTTACGTGCCGCTGCGATGCGACCAGGTATTTGTGCATATACCTCTTTGATCATTTCGATATCAAAAGCCATCGTTTTGTATAGTTTATAAAGTAAATGGTTCAAATTTCCGACTGCAAATATAGGAAAAAGCAACAAAAAAGATAACGAACATTCCGCTTTCAGGGTTGCCTCAATTGAAAGTAGAGCACCAAATTAACCTTGATCAAAACTCATCGAAAATTGGGGCGAAAGAAATCTAGCGTGTAGCTCAGCGTTTATTGGCCTAGGTCACTGAGAAATTGAAGGGTATCTACCCCATCCGCATAGTCCCAAGGTTGCGGGCATTGTGTTTGGCCAAAAGGAATAATTCCTGGAAGATCCACCGCCTGATTCCCAACCACACATTGAATCTTGGCATCCAGTTCCTTCAACTTCGTTTTTAGCTCCTGCTGGTCAGCATAAACTTCATAAAAAAGTACCCCTATGGGCGAAACCAAATCACTGGATTCCCTTAGCAGTAGAAATCCATTATCTAAGTGCGTTGTACAATTAACCAAGTAAATTGATTTATTGTACTCGTAATTATTAAAGTACTTGTGATGATTGGCCACCCAAGAAAAGGATTCGAGGGCATCGAGCAAGTCCGTTAGCTGCCCTTGATTTTTGACAAAAACTTTGGATACATTTCTACATCCAAGGCCGAAGTAATCAAAAATATCGGTTCCTAAGGCCTGCAAATCGGCTGTAGATTCATTTCCTTGAAGAATGGCTACAGAAGTTCGATTGGAGCGAATCAAGTGAGGATACTTTCCAAAGTAATAGTTGAAATACCGAGCTGAGTTATCGCTACCTGTAGCGATATAGGCCTGCTTGTTTTTCAACATCTCTTCAATTTGAATTCGATCTGAAAAGCGAGGTTCTATCCTTTTCAATTCCTGAATCAACCAAAGTAGTAGCGCAGCATCTTGAGAACTTAATTTGATACATGCCGAATGGCCAGCAATCACTACTGAAAGAATATCATGAAAACCTACAGCAGGAATATTCCCTGAAAGCATCAACCCTACTTGCTTGGGATTAATTGGCTCGGAAAGAGCGTAGGGAGCAAGCCATTTTTCCAAGGATTGGGCGTCTAGCAAGACTCGGATACCCTCCAATGCATGCTCCAAAGAGCGATGTGTAAACCAAGGATTCTGATTTTCTGCTTGTTGGAATAGAGAAATTTTCTCATCCTCCGAAATATTGGAAAGACGAATTCCTAGTTGAACAAAGGCTGAAATTCGATCAGAAAGCGTAAAATCTGAATTCATTTTACAAAGGTATCCAAAAAAAAAGCCCTTGGAATAATTTTAAATTAATTAGTGTGACAACTTTTTTATTGCGAAGGTGTTTAGGAGATTGTAACTTTGTATTCAAATTTGAATCCCTATGGCAATAATGATAACAGACGAATGCATCAATTGCGGTGCATGCGAGCCTGAATGTCCAAATACGGCAATTTATGAAGGAGGAGTAGAATGGACATGGGCTGGAGGCACTAACTTGAAAGAAGTTTCTCTTCCAGATGGTAGTTCTATAGCTGGCACAGACAGACAAACTCCCGTTTCTGATGAGTTTTATTACATCGTATCGGAGAAGTGCACCGAGTGCAACGGCTTTCATGAGGAGCCCCAGTGTGCTGCAGTATGCCCAGTAGACTGCTGCATAGATGATCCTGACCACCGAGAAAGCGAAGAAGTATTGCTTGCTAGAAAAGCATTCTTACACGGCGACTGATTAATTATGACAACTGAGTTAGGGCTGTTTCTGGTAAGGAACAGCCTTTTTTTTAGTTCAAACGGAACCTATCTGACTGATCAAGTTACTTTTTAAGAGCTGAAAAACAGTCGATTCAAAAGCTATCCTACTAAAATTTAATTAAATAGGATTCAAAAACTTCAAATCGAAGACCAGTTACAATTCTTTAACTTGTTTAACTCAAAGAGGTTTATATCGGATTTAAAGCAACTTGTACCCTATTTTTTACAGATTTTCAAAAAAAAAGCAGGGATTGATTTTGAATTCTAAGTTGCTTTTAGCTTATCTTGGTTCCATTATTTTAAACCTTCAAACCATTAATCCCTAGACAAGTGGAAGATCACCGAGGATACGATAAAGAGGAAATTTTCTCTAAGAAAGTAAAGGCAGGAAAACGAACCTATTTTTTTGATGTCAAGTCAACCCGTGGCAACGATTATTACCTTACCATTACAGAAAGTAAGCGTAAAATAGACGGAGATAATTTCAGCTACGAGAAGCACAAAATCTTTTTATACAAGGAAGATTTCTTCAAATTTGTAAATGCCTTGAATGAAGCAGTTGATCATGTGAAAAACGATTTGCTTCCCGACTTCGATTTTGAACAATTTGAAAAAGAAGATTCAGAACCCGAAATCAATAATGACCTTCGTTGGGATTAATTCAATAAATCAGCATTAGGGATACACATCCTATTCCAATATATTTGAGGAGGCTAATGCCTCCTTTTATTTTTACCTCCATGCAGCGGTTTTTCATCTACCTCATTCTGTTCTTTGCCTCTTTCCTGGTATTTGGGTGGTATTTTTCTGCTATTTCCCTCTATTTGGTTACCTCACTCATTCTAGCTGCACTGCTGAGGCCACTTACAAATAAGATCAATGAGGTGCATATCCTAGGCCAGCATGTCCCGCGTGGAGTGGCAATCCTAGCATCGTATGCTGCAGTAGTTTCTTTTGTGTTTCTGCTCGGTCTACTCTTCTTTCCCTTAATCAACCGCCAAGTCATTCTGTTGAGCGATTTGGATTTGGAAAGCATCTACTTGCAACTTGAAGTTCCCCTTGAGAAGCTGGAGCGATTTTTAGTGAAGTACCAACTTATTGAGAACAAAAAAGGCATACTCCTCGAAGAAATGCGCCTTTCCGTACAAGGAGCACTCCAGAAATTTGATATTGGTGGATTCATAACTGGCGTAATCTCTGTTACCAGCAGTATATTTATAGGAACAATGGCAGTGGCATTTATTACTTTTTTCCTTCTCTTTGAAAATGGATTACTTCGTAGAAACCTGTTAAATCTTATTCCAAACGCATATTTCGAGCTATCGGTAGCCACCTTTACCAAGGTTGAAAAATTACTATCCAATTACCTTTTTGGATTACTACTTCAGGTATTGGCTATTTTTCTCCTCGCTGCTTCAGGCCTAAGCCTAGCTGGAGTCGAATATGCATTGACCATTGCCCTGTTTGCGGCGATTGCCAACCTTATCCCCTATGCAGGACCAATCATGGGTACAATTTTCGGTATCGTGGTGGGCGTTTCGACGGGAGATTTTTCGACAGACAGCGACTACAATTTTTTGCTTTTTAAGATCATTTCTGTTTTTGCAGTTGTACAAATCACAGATAATGTGCTGCTACAGCCTGTTATTTTTTCCAAATCAGTAAAAGCACATCCCCTTGAAATATTTGTTATTATCTTTGCCGGAGCAAAAATCGCAGGAATCTTAGGGATGATATTTGCCATACCTGTTTACACCATTTTCAGAGTATCGATTTTGGAATTTTACAGGGGCTACAAGTCCTACAAAATATTTAAAATTAAAGCAACGAATTAATGGCATTACAATGTGGCATAGTAGGTCTCCCCAATGTGGGCAAATCTACCTTGTTTAACGCGCTATCAAGCGCTAAAGCTGAAGCAGCTAACTTTCCTTTTTGTACCATCGAACCCAATGTAGGCGTGGTCTCAGTTCCTGATGCTAGACTTCAAGAACTAGAAGCACTTGTAAATCCACAACGGGTAGTTCCTACCATCATCGAGTTTGTGGATATTGCAGGATTGGTAAAAGGTGCTTCCAAGGGAGAAGGCTTAGGCAATAAATTTCTTGCCAACATCCGAGAAGTAGATGCCATCATCCATGTGGTCCGCTGCTTTGAAGACGACAACATCGTTCACGTCGCTGGCGGGGTAGATCCACTGTTTGACAAGGAAGTCATCGACACCGAACTCCAGCTTAAGGATCTTGAATCAGTGGAGAAAAAGATTCAGCGCATTGAAAAAATGGCCAAATCTGGGGATGCCAAAGCCAAAAGTGAGTTAGAAACGCTACTCCAATTTAAGGATGGTCTAACTGCAGGCCTTAATGCACGCGCGATTGAAGTAGATAAAGAAGGTTTAGAGGCCGTACGAGATCTCCATCTCCTCACCATTAAGCCAGTTTTGTATGTGGCCAATGTGGATGAATCAAGTATTCATACAGGCAATGCCTTTGTCGAGCGACTGAAAGAAAAGGTAAAAGAGGAAAATGCGGAAGTGATCATCCTCTGTGCTGCGATAGAGTCTCAAATCGCAGAATTCGATGATCCAGAAGAAAAAGAACTATTTTTAGGAGAATATGGTCTTAATGAAAGTGGATTGAATCGTTTGATCTACGGAGCCTATACCCTACTTAATTTGATCACCTACTTTACTGCTGGCGTACAGGAAGTTCGCGCCTGGACCATACGAAAAGGCTGGAAAGCTCCACAAGCTGCGGGGGTGATTCACACCGATTTCGAAAGAGGATTTATCAAGGCAGAAGTAATTGCTATCGCTGACTACAAACAATTTAAGACCGAAGCGGTTTGTAGAGAAAATGGCAAAATATCCATCGAAGGCAAAGAATACGTTGTCCAAGATGGTGATATCATGCATTTTAGGTTTAATGTTTGATTTTTCCTGAAAAATTTGTGTAATTTTGAAGCACTTATTTAAACAAAAGTACTAGATCCTAGCGATCTATATTATTTAATTTTTATTTTTCATAATCGTGAGAGTTCGACTAATATTTTCCCTAAAAAACAAAGGTTCCTTTTTGCCTTTCCATCACCAGTACATTCTGGCTCAATTCCTTAAAGGACTAATCGTCAAAGGAGGAAGAGAAGATTTCTACAACTACAACTTCTTTAATTTCTCGGGATTGAAGGGACAAACCAAGGTCAGCCGTAGTGGTTTGCACTACTACTCAAGCTTGGTGACGCTCGTCCTTTCTTCTCAAAGCGAGGAATTCATTGATTACTTGTTGGAACAAGTTTTTGCTACTTCAAAAATTGAACTCGGCAATTTGATCCTCTCCCCGGAATACACGGAACTTGAGACTGAGCCAATCTTGGAGGTTTCAAATAAGTTTGTCTGCATCTCTCCTTTGGTATTAATCACTCCCGCTTTCAATGAAGAAGCGGGCAAGCGATTTATCAACCCAGACAGTGACGAGTTTTCTGATTTGTTGTACGAATCAACGTTGACTCGTATGGAAAAATCAGGATGGTACAGCCCAGAACAAATGGAATCCTTCTTCAAGTTTCAGGTGGTGCCAGACATGGTGTATGTCAACAAATTGAAAGAGCAGCAGAAGAAATTTGCACGAATCTATGCGGTCTATGACCTCGATGTGAAATATGAGGTAAGAGGCTACACGCTTCCATTCACGCTTTATGCAGCTCCTGAAGTACAAGATTTCGTATTCAAGTGTGGATTAGGTGCCTTCACCCACAAGGGTTTTGGGATGATGGACCTAGCGACGCATCCTGCAGACAATAAGACTACCCCTTACAAATTTAAAAGAGAGGGATTTGTTCCTTACAAAACCACTGGTGATCGAGTGAGACAAAATGTAGCTCCTACTGAAGAAGAAACAGAAGGTTCCACCGAGGAATCTTAATTCATTCCTAGCTTTAACGAATAACCCCCAAAATTAAAATTTTGGGGGTTATTTTTTTACCTGATTATCCGCTTTTGAACCACTGACCAAAGAAAAATGGTCTGATGTTCAATTAGATGAGCTGTGAACCGTTGACTGTGGTCTGTGAACGATTATCCGCAGTTTTAAATAAGCAAGCTGAGTCTCAGGCGTGATTGCGGATAATCAGATTTTTTTTAATAAAAAATTGATTAGAGCCTTCGCTTATTGGGCTGCAGGTACACATAACCCACCAGCTGATCGTAGCGAGATCCAAGGGCTCGGTAATACACCAGAATCTCGTACTCATTCTCAGTTTGAAAATGACTCCCTTCTAAGGATTCAAAATCAAATTTCCCAGCTCCAAGGTCTGTTGCATACTGGTAGTCATACCATCCTTGCTTCAACAGTAAAGAGGTACTGTAAACCTGCTTCTTTGCATCGTAAACCAGAGTAGCCTCAGGTGCTTTGCCCCATTGACTAAGCGCTCCCATCAGTTTAATGGTTTTCCCTGGCGCATCATTCAAGTAAAAAGTAGTGTAGATGTATTCACTTTCCAGTTCAGGATCCCCTCCAGGCCGGTCGTTCGTTTGAACTACATATTGCCCATTCAAGTCCAAATACTGTGCATACGCTCCACCAGGTCGAGGAAGATCTACCCTTGCCTCCGCCGAAATTAACGATTCTTCTATCTTGATCGAGGCCACATTAACACCTGTGGCACGAATAAACCGTAAGTCTAAAAATCGAAATTCATTTCCAGCGCGAAAGGTGCTCTCTCCTTCAAATGGTTCGTAGCGGATCAACTTGGAATTTTGATTCAAAAAGGTAGGTTTGGAGAGGAATTTAACATTATCCCAGCGTTGATTTTGACGCATGTAAACCTTGACTTGAGCGAGAGGATCAATAACCTCTAGGTTGCTGTAATTCACAGTCGCATTGATTTGCTGCAAGGCACGCCGATCTTCGGTCTGCACGGGAGGTACCAATTGTGCGCCTACAACAGCTAGATTTTCTACGATCATAAACCTTCGCGTGAAGATGACCGCATTTTCATCCCGGTTTTTGTAGACTTTTAGGAGGTAATTTCCGGATTTTTTTACGCGAGGAAGGGTAAATGAATACCGGATATAAGGCATTCGCGTATTCACAGAATAGGCATAATCCAGCACGTTGTACTCGTTAAATGCCAACGAAAAATCAGTGTCTTTCAAGGCTGATTTTTTCCAATCCGCATCACAATGCACCAGTTTGGCAGTATACAACTCAGGATCATAAGACAAATCATCAAACAACACCAGCAAAGACTTCGAATCATTCAAGGAGATCACAGGAGAAAGCAGCTGGCTTTCTGTTCCTGATCCCTGGGGGAACATGCGAACCGATAAAATATGATCTACGAATACTTTATCTTCTAGAACCTGCGCATTTATCCTAAATGTCAAGGTTGTGAAGAGGATAAAAAGGAAACGTAATTTCATAGGAACATCGAATTTTAAGCGAGTGTGGCTTGCTGTTGAAGCTGGGAGGTTTGATCCACCAACTTCTCCCAAAATGCATTTGCTCCTTCTAGTGATTCATCCACTTGTTGGTAGCTAGCTTGGATTTTTTGAGCCTGAGCCTCATCCAAATACAAGGATGGATCGGCCAATTTATCTTCCAATTCCTTCTTTTTAGCCTCAAGCTGACTGATTTCTTTTTCAATCAGTTGCAACTGCTCTTCCAATTTTTTTAGTTCTCGCTTGGTCTGCTGGGCATCCTCTTTACTTTTCGGGGGAGCCACTTCCACTTTGACCGGCTTTTGGACAGCTGCTGTGGCAGGAACTTCCATCTGCTGACTTCTCCAAAACTCGTATTCTTCGTAGGTTCCTGGATATTCTTTGATTTCGTGCTGCTCGATGTACCAGATTTTGTTCGCCACGCCCTTGATGAAGTGCCTGTCGTGGGATACCGTGATGAAGGTACCTTCGTACTGCTGCAAGGCTTGAATTAGAATATTGACCGATTGAAAATCCAAGTGGTTGGTCGGTTCATCGAGCAACAAAAAATTGGCCTCAGAGATGAGGGTTTTGGCCAAGGCCACACGCGACTTCTCTCCTCCTGATAGCACCTTGATTTTCTTGTACACTTCCTCGTTGGAAAACAAGAAACATCCTAGCACCCCTCTCAACTCCATTTCTGTCTTTTTGCTCCCCGCCTGAGACATTTCCTGAATGATCTCATTGTCTAGCGTCAATGCCTCCAGCTGGTGCTGCGCAAAAAAGGCCTTGATCAAATTGTGCCCTTCCACTCGCGAACCCTGCCCTACTTCCGTGCCGGCGATGAGGCGGAGTAGCGTAGACTTTCCCTTGCCGTTGGCACCAATCAAGGCGATTTTATCTCCACGCTCGATTCTTGCTGCGGTATTTTTCAGAATAGTCAGGTCCCCATAGGCCTTGGATACCTTATCCAAGGTAATCACGTCCCTCCCTGATTTTTGGGAAAACTTAAATTTGAAATTCACAAAGGCCTCGTCATTGACAACTTCATGCACCCGATCCAGCCTATCCAAGGCCTTGATTCGGGATTGCACCTGGTTGGACTTAGTGGCCTTGGCACGAAATCGCTCGATGAATTTCTCCGTCTGCTTAATCATCTGCTGCTGATTTTCAAAAGCATTTTGCTGCAGCTCCATGCGGAGTTTTTTCTCCTCCCTATAGTAGGAATAGTTGCCCGCATAAGCCGTCAAGGTCTCGTTGGCCACTTCTACAGTGGTACTGATACAGTTGTCCAAGAAAGTTTGATCGTGAGACACCACGATGACTGCCCCCTCGTAATTTTTTAAGTAGTTCTCCACCCATTGGATGGAAGGAAGGTCAAGGTGGTTGGTCGGCTCATCCAGCATAAGCAGGGAGGGCTTTTCAAGGAGCAACTTGGCGAGCATAACCCGCATTCTCCAGCCACCGGAAAATTGCCGCAGTGGCTTTTGTAGATCACTGGTTTGGAAACCTATTCCCTCCAGCACCTCTTCAGCTTTCGCTTTGATGGTGTAGCCTTCGTTGGACTCAAATCGGTCCTGCAAAAAAGCTAGCTTGTTGATCACTTCATCCGAATAGTCGGTTTCCATCAACTTCAACACCTGTTCTATCTCGGCTTGAATGGCCAACGTTTCTTTGAACGCTGCCAAAGCCACGTCCAAAATGCTATCGTCAGATTGGTAGGAAAGCAAATCCTGATTTAAAAACCCAAGTGTACAATCTTTTGCTTTTTGTACATCTCCAGAGGACGGGAGGTAGTCGCCGTTGATGATTTTAAGTAAGGTGGATTTGCCTGTACCATTTTGGCCTACTAGGCCAATTTTGTCTTTTGGCTTGATGTGCAAGTTGGCATTTTCGTATAAAGCACGGCCGCCAATAAAATAAGAGAGGTTACTAATCGATAACATGGCGCAAAAATAACCAATACTGTCCTTTAATCTGAATCATTCTCTAAAGTATTCGATTAAATTTACCCAAAATACAAGCACATGACTTCTCTACTTCGTTTCTCCCCTACCCTTTTAGCAGTTTTCCTACTCAGCTTATCCGCTTGCAAAGAAGAAAAAGCAGCAGCTATTAGCGGTCCACTCGGTCAAAAAATTTCCATTGCGGATGCAAAAGCGGATGTTCAGCTGGACAAACTCCAGCTTCCCGAGGGGTTTACCATTGATGTCTGGGCGGCTGAAGTGCCCAATGCACGCTCCATGGCCCTTTCCGAAACTGGGATCGTCTTTGTCGGCAATCGGCAAGAAAAAAATGTGTATGCATTGGTAGACGAAAATGGGGACGGCAAGGCAGACAGCAAGTATGTGTTGGCCAATGACCTCCGCATGCCCAATGGAGTTGCCATCAAAGATGGAGACCTGTATGTGGCAGAAGTGTCACGGATTCTTCGATTCAAGGATATTGAAAACAACTTGACCAACCCAAGCTACGAAGTGGTCTACGACGGATACCCCGACGAAGCGCACCATGGATGGAAGTTTATCGCTTTTGGACCCGATGGCCTACTCTACGTTCCTGTCGGTGCCCCTTGCAACATTTGCATTTCAGAGGATCCTATTTTTGCAAGTATCACCCGATTGGATGTAAGCAAACCAGGTGCGAAACCAGAAGTTTATGCGCATGGCATACGGAATTCGGTAGGAATGACCTGGCATCCAGAGACCAAGGACCTGTGGTTTACCGACAATGGCCGTGACATGCTGGGTGACGATACGCCTGACTGCGAACTGAATAAAGCAACTACCCTAGGTCAACATTTTGGCTACCCTTACTGGCATGCGGGCACCATCAAGGATCCAGAAGTTGGTTCTGAAGGAAAGGAAGCGGCTTTCTACACCGGACCAGAAGCCAAACTTGGAGCACATACCGCACCACTGGGCCTACGATTTTATACTGGGGATCAATTCCCTGCTTCCTATAAAAACCAATTATTCATTGCCAAGCACGGCAGCTGGAACCGTAGCAAGAAGTCTGGCTATGAGGTAATCCTTGCCCGATTGGATGCAGCAGGCAAGGTAAGTTCCCAGGAAGTCATGGTGTCAGGATGGCTAGACCAAGCTACTCAAGAGGCATGGGGAAGACCAGTAGACGTGCAGCAACTTGCGGATGGCAGTCTGCTGATCTCCGACGATCTAGCGAATTGCATTTATCGGTTGAGCTATATGGCTAATTAACCAACCCACTTTTTTTATTGGTCCATCCAGCCGAGTTCTAACTGCTACCTTATTGTTTATCAGTTGTGCTAGCGCAGCTCCAAAGCGGTTTTGGTTGTATCCACAAAGGGCAATTCGCATCAAAATTTAGTGGCTTAGAAATCTCCTGAACAGGCCAAGAAGACAAGTCTTGGTTGAACTTTGAATTACAAAATAGCTCTTCCATGTCCTCCGCCTTACCGAGCTGCCAGCTGCCCAGCGGCTGGTTAAATAGCGAGTTTTTAAACATCCGGGTAAAACGCCGCACATTTCGCACATCCCAATCCCCGATCGGATGATTGAAAATGGAATTAAAAAATAGGGAGCTCATGTCCTTGACTCTTCCAACATTCCAACTGCCAATCGGTTGATTGAAGGGATTTTTGGAAGCATAGGGAAACCTATCGTTAAAGTCCTTAAACATCCCCTTCATGGCCGACACTCGACTCACATCCCAATCGCCGATGTCTTGATTGAAGAGGGATTTGGAAAACATAAAGCTCATGTCCTTGACCTGGGATACCTTCCACTGCCCGATGGGCTGATTGAAAAAGGAATTGAAGAATAGATAGCCCATATCCTTAACCTGAGATACATCCCAATTCCCAATGGGCTGGTTGAAACACGAATCTTGAAACATACTCCTCATGGTCTTCACCTTACTTACATCCCAGTTGCCAATGGGATGATTGAAGATGGACTGCGCAAACATGCGGCTCGTATCTTCCACTTGACTCACATCCCAGTAATGGATGGGTTGGCTGATTTTGGTATTGATAAAAAGTCCCGACATGTCCGTCACCAAAGAGGTACAAAGCTTGGTAAGATCGGCTTGCTGCCGAACTCGCTCACGTAGAAGTTGGTTATCCACTACCTCATAGACTGTCCCATTAAATGAAGCTTTCTCCCCTGGGCCGAAACCCTGGTTGATGATGCTGGTTTTTAAAACAACTAACCGTGGGTTCATTCGTGTTTTTTTAACTAACAACTATGGATTTATCTTCTTATTGGCGATGTACCTGGGAACTTTGATCACATCTTTCGATGCTATACACTTCACAAGTTGGACAGCAAACGTCACTTAGAAATGTTTGAAACATTATATTTTTATATCTAAAACGAAACTTTACTTCACCTAAATTAAAATTAGGTTAAGTAGAAGTTTAATATGATTATAGGCAATCTTACCAGTGGCTTAAGATTTCTTTGAGTTACAGCGGATAATCGTCGACAGACGACGGTCCACGGTCCACAGCTCACTTACTTGAACTTCAAAACTTATTTTCTTTGGGTACTGGTGACAAAGCAGATAATCAGAAAGTTTAACTAAGATGAACATAAACAAGTCCACTTGAGCTTCATTTATCGGCATTCCAAGACCCTTCAATGCGCTAGGATAAACCAACTAAATCATAGCTGGTAGGGGATTATAAATCAAATGAAATCAAAAAGAAAAAAAGGATGTATTAACAAAATGGTACAGGTTAGGTTCAAATCTATTCAATAAATGCCATTCTAAAAGCATTCGCTTTAAGTTCCCTTTCTAGGGAGGAGATACCAAGGATTTTGGCCTCTTTCTCCCAATCTTGAACGGCCTTTTTTACCTCTTGGATCACCTTTTCAGCGGCTTTGACTTCAAAAAGCCATCTTCCTTATTTTTTAGGTGCTCTCTTTTTGGTCACTAATCCCAAATCCTGCAACCGTCTTCCCAATACATCATCCTTTGCAAGGAGCAAAAAATCAGATGATAAATTCAGCACATGCAAAACCATAAAATACGCACCCATACTGACAGAATCTGCCCCTTTTTCGATCGAAACAAGCGTAGGTCGACTTATTCCAGCCCGCATCGCCACTTGCTCTGCGCTCAGCTTCCTGCGTAGTCGAGCAAGCTTAATATTCTCCCCCATTCCTGCTAAAATTTGCCGGTATTTAGGCATTAATGGAAATCCTGAGTTGGCCATAAGGTTAACTATTTTTTACAAAAATACTCATTTTTGTATATCTAGGTTAACTTTAATATGGTTATTTGATCTGTAACAGTAACCTAATAAAACAGGTGTTGTGCTCAATTAAGTGGGCCGTGGACCATTGACAGCCTGTAAGCCGAGGCCTACCTGTGGGCCGTGGCCTATGAACGATTATCCGCAAGGTTAAACACCCCTAGTATACCAGTGGCATACTAGCGAATAATCATATTCCCTAAATCGCCTGTCCGGAAAGAAAAAGAAAATTGTGCCGATTATCTGGTCATAAAACGAAGCTGACTCAACCCAAAAAAGCTACTAGTAAGCCCAGTTACAGCAAATTCAGCCCCACATAAAAAAGGTACGCATTCAGCACAAAAAACGAGAAGGCAGGCACAATCACCAACCAGGAATCTTTGATCACTACCCGTACGCCCACACCCAGCAACATCAGCAGGGAAAGCCCTCCGGAAGAAAAAACGAGCAAAGGGGTATAAAACAACCCCAGAAGTAAGCCCAGAGCGCCAAGAATCTCCAGGACAGCGGTAAGGGGCCCAAATTTGGCAAGACCAAAACGAATAAACTCCTCCTTCATTTTGGATGAGGTGAAAAACGCGACGCCGTAGGAGAAAAAAGAAAAACTAGAAATAAGCACTAGCACTTCAAATACTCCCATCAAGCGATCCAGTTGAGCGAAACTGCTGCCACAAACAGGCAAAGACTCAATAAGAATAAAGCGGGAATGCGTTTTTGGAAAGGATTGTTCACTTTGAAGTGGAAGTACTGCGCACAAATCATCAAAAATCCCATCAGCAAGGCCGGTATCAACACCAATGCGGGATACCAAACACCTACCACAAGCAGAGTAGCCAGCACGAGTTTGGATGCGCCAACCATAGAGCGAATGAGGGTACTTAACCCGTATTGGGCAAATTCTTTGACAATATTATCGAATCGAAAAACCCAAACAATGACGATAGAGATAGCGATGACAAGCTGGGCGACAAGAGCGAGTGTAGAAAGCATAAGTTATTTTTTTTTGACTGAATGAGAAAATATAGGACTAGTATCGGGCAGAGCACAAGAAAAGGTAACAATGAAAGGTACTAAACATCTTCCGAATTCGCCTCCCTTCGGTCTCCTTTCGCAGCATAGGCCTGTTTTAGGTTAACCAAGCAGGTTTGGTGGTCACCACCTCTGCATGCAGCTGATTGAGCAGGTTGTAGATCCCAAAGTAGGTTCGGTTGACATAAAGCCCATGCCGAGAGCCTCTGGCTTGGTTGGACTTCCTAAACATTTTATCGTTGGCAATCCGATCTCCCAACTGGAAAATCTGGTTGAAGAAATCGTTATCAGAAAAGTCAAATTTCTCCACATGAAAGGGTGTGCCGAGCAACGCAATCATCTCCGAAAACACGGAACTGAAGTACGCTTTCTCGACCTCTGTATCCTTGTTAGAGATGAATTCTAGGTCATAGAAGATCTGATTCAATTCGGCTTCGTTGATCAGTAAATCCTTTTTGATCAAGGAAAAATAACCGGTGTAGAAGTCTTTCGGAATCACCTTCACACAGCCAAAGTCAATGATGCCAAGGGTCCCGTCTTCCTGAATGATAAAGTTCCCCGGATGGGGATCTGCATGCACTTGGTTTAGGTTGTGTACCTGATGGTGGTAAAAGTCCCACAGAGCCTGTCCGACCTGATTTCTTGCCGCCTGCGAAGGCTGGGTATCCATCCATTCTTTGATATGCTTTCCTTCAATCCAGTCCATCGTAATGATTTGTTCGGAACTTAACGCATCGTAGTATTTAGGGAAACGAATATTTGGAATGTGGGCACAGGCTTCGGAGATCTCACGTGATCGAGCTATTTCAAGATTATAATCGGTCTCTTCAAGCAAGCGCTCTTCCACCTCTCCCATGTAGTGGTCCAACTCCTTCTCATTCATGTTGAGCAGTCGCAAGGCAAAAGGACGAACCAATCTCAGATCTGAACTTACCGAGTCGGCAATGCCTGGATACTGAATTTTTATAGCCAAGGTTTTGCCTCCTTTGGTCGCTTGATGTACTTGACCGATGGAAGCCGCATTCACAGCGGATCGGGTGAAGGTATCAAATAGCTGCTCAGGGGTTTGCTGGAAGTACTTTTGAAAGGTCTTAACCACCAGCGGATAGGATAGCGGAGGCGCAGAATACTGGGCCATCGTAAACTTGTCCTGATAGGCTCGTGGCAGTAAATTTTTGTCCATGGACATCATTTGAGCCACCTTCAAAGCTGAGCCTTTTAGCTCGCTGAGTGAGTTATAGATGTCTGAGGCATTATTTTGGTGCAATTCATCCTTATTCATGGAAGGATTGACCATCTTCTTCGCATAATGCTTGACGTAGTTCCCCCCTACCTTCGCTCCCGTGGAAATGAATTTGGCAGCCCGCTGTACTTTGGAGACAGGGATGGAACCCTGCTCTTTTACCTGCTTAGACATGAATTATTTATGTTGGTAGAGAAACTTGGCGAAATCCAAAAAGGAATCCAACGCACTTTTTCCCATCAAGTCAAAAGCAAGGTTCACTGATTTTTCAATGGCCGCATCCGTTTTTTCAAACCGTGGACTTCGGTCATCCAGCCAGTAGCGAAACACGAAGCCGACCTGCATCCATAAAGCCTCGTCGTATTTCTCAGAAATAAAAGGCCTACTTGCTATTTCCTGCGTTTCCTTTCCCTCCATAACGAGCTCAGAAGCAAAATCGCTAAACTTCTCCTTGAAGTCTCTGCTGTCTTTAGGTAGCGTTTTGAAGGTGCTGGACTTTTCCTGGTAGAGGCAGAGTAGATAGGATCTGTTTTTCTTCAATTCTTCAATCCAGGTATACAGGAATGCAAGGAATTTTTCGCGCACCGAATATTCTTTATACACCTCCTGCTCCTCCAATTGGCGTTGAGTTTCTTCAAATAAAGCCACCCAAATGGCGGATTTTACCGCTTCAAAAGAGGTAAAGTAGTTGTAAACCTCTTCTTCTTTGATTTTTAAATCCTTGGCAAACTTGAAAATGGAAGCAGGTTCTTTGCCATGCTCAAGCACATGCGAAACAAAACCTTCCAAAATCAATTGACGATGATCTTTTTTCTCTTTCTTTTTTGCTGTTGCTGTTTCCATTTGGATTCAATAAGTATAGCGTAGTAACACACGAGAAGGCCTTCAGGTTTGCTGAAAACAAAAAAAAAGTCGGAATTCTTTTCCGACTTTTTAATTCCGTAAAACTTCAGTTAAGCGCTCACCTTTTCCACCACCAAATTATGGTTGGTGTAGATGCAAACATCTGCTGCAATATGTAAGCTCTCTCGAACCATCTCCTCAGCAGATAGCTGCGGAGCAAATTTCTTCATGGCACGAGCGGCAGATTGTGCAAACACACTACCCGATCCAATAGTGGCAATCTCCATATCTGGCTCGATCACATCTCCATTACCCGAGATGATCAAAATATCGTCTTTGTCTGCCACAATCATCATGGCCTCCAAGCGGCTGAGCATGCGATCCATGCGCCACTCCTTGGCAAGCTCCACAGCAGCGCGCTTCATGTTATTGCCATAAGCACCTAGCTTTTCTTCAAACTTGTCGAGCAAGGTGAAGGCATCGGCGGTAGAACCCGCAAATCCCGTCACAATTTTACCTCCTTGAAGCACTCTGATCTTCTTTACAGTGCTCTTAGCAACGGTATTGCCTAGGGTCGCCTGCCCATCGGCACCGATAACAACCTCTCCATTGTGCCGAATGGCTACTACGGTGGTGGATTTAATTCTTTCCATGGAAAATTTATTTTCTAGTGTTCCAGTTTAGAACCTAGGTCA
>CAMBMU010000052.1 GCA_945868725.1 Spirosoma fluviale | reverse complement strand
AGGTTGCGATCCAGCACAATCACCAAATGCTCGGTAGCAAAGGGCAGTGCACGAAGCCCAAGCTGGGAGTCCTCAAGCCAGATGGCACCATTCTCCGCGACCCCAAATTGCCCATCTAGGATGGCTACTTCCAAGGTCTCCAAGTCATGCGGGTCCTCCGGCAAGGGAAGTGTTGCAAGCTCTGGGAACTGGGCCGAAAGGGAAATCACTTTTGAAAATCCCGAAGTTGAAAACCATTCTTCGAACTCGCTTTTGGACATCACTTCGCCCTTGTTGCCGGAGATGGACTGCGTAAATCGTTCCACCAAATCTCCTGAGTTGCTGAAATTAGGGATATCGGGCAGCGCTTTGGGTTCGAGGGTCAGGCTTCGAATAGCACTTAGGATTTTTTCTCTGCTGCTCATGACCTGTTTTTTCGATACCACTGTTGAAAAGATTCCTTAGGAGCATCTGGGAGGTTTCTATTTTTCCCCCAGATATTCAAGGGATGATAAATCAGGCTATTCGGAAGGGATTTTAGCGCAGTTCTCATTAGGTTTCCAGAAATTTTATAGGCTAGGGGGCTCTTAAATATTCCGTTTGCCAACTTCATGGATAGCCCTTTGGCGAATTCGCCCTGTGTTTTGGTTACCTCCTGCCTCCATTCGTACAGCTGCTCGTGAATGTTGATTTTCACAGGGCAAACATCCGTGCAGCTGCCGCAAAGTGTGGAGGCAAAGGGAAGGCTGCTGTGTTTTTTTAGGTCTAGCCCTGGGGATAAAATAGAGCCAATCGGTCCTGGAACTGTGCTGTTGTAACTGAATCCCCCACTTCGGCGATAGATGGGACAGGTGTTCATGCAGGCCCCACAGCGGATGCATTTGAGGGAGCTTCTAAATTTCTCTCGTGCTAGCTGAGCGGTGCGGCCGTTGTCCACTAGGATGATGTGAATTTCTTTTCCGGGTGATGGACTTCTGAAATGTGAGTTGTAGTTGGTGATGGGCTGCCCAGTGGCCGATCTTGCTAGCAAGCGAAGGAATACCGCCAGGTCTTTCCGTCTAGGCAGGATTTTTTCGATGCCCATGCAGGCGATATGCACGTCTGCAAGATGAACACCCATGTCAGCGTTGCCCTCGTTGGTGCAAACGACAAATTCCCCCGTCTCCGCAATCCCAAAGTTGACTCCCGTGATCGCGACCTTGGCGCCAAAGAATTTCTCCCGCAGGTGAACCCGTGCTGCCTGCGTGAGGTATACCGGATCCTCGTTGCCTTTTTCGGTGTGTAGCTTCTCGTGAAAAAGTTCGGAAATCTCGCTTTTCTTCAGGTGAATTGCAGGAAGGACAATGTGGCTGGGGGGCTGGTTGAGAAACTGGACGATGCGCTCCCCAAGGTCGGTGTCTACCACTTCGATGCCCTGCTTTTCCAAGTAGGGATTGAGGTGGCACTCCTCGGTTAGGATGGATTTACTTTTGACTACGGCGGTACAGTTTTGCTGTTGGAGGATTTCCAACACCAGTCGGTTGTGCTCTTCACTATCTGCCGCCCAGTGTACGATGATTCCATTTTTGGTGGCATTTCGCTCAAATTCTTCCAGGTAGCTGGCAAGGTTTGCAAGGACATTGTCCTTGATTCCGGAAGCTAAGTCCCGTAATTGTTCCCATTCAGGAATTCCTTTGCTGACTTTGTCTCGCTTGTCGCGAACAAACCATAGCGTTTCATCATGCCATTTTGCTTTTTGGCTATCCTTTAGAAATTCAGCTGCGTTCTCCGGATGTGTCATGACAGGGCCTGGTTTAAGATTTCTGCAAGGTGAAGGAACTTCAGTTCCTGCTTGGATCGTGTAGCAATGCCTTGCAAGTGCATGATGCAGGACATGTCCCCACCGGTGATAATTTCGGTTTTGTGGCTGAGGTGGTCCGCTAGTCTATCTTTTCCCATTTGGATGGAAAGCGCCTCTTCGGTTACGGCAAATGTTCCTCCAAAGCCGCAGCATTCGTCTGTTCTGCTGAGTTCCACCCATTCCAATCCGGCTAGATTTTCTAGAAGCTTGCGGGCCTTATTATAGGGAGGCTGGTTGAGTTCCGATCCAGAAGAGAGGTGCAGCCCACGCTGCCCATGGCAGGAGGAGTGGAAGCTTACCCGGTGGGGAAATTTTCCCTCCAATCGTTCTATTTTTAGTACATCGGTGATGAACTCTACGAGTTCATAGATTTTATGCTCCAGGGCTTCCTGTTCTTTTTCTAGGCCAGCAATAGCAGGAAAGTGCTCTTTTACGTGCAGCGTGCAGCTTCCAGAAGGACAAACCACATAGTCATAGTCATTGAAGGTCTCTATAAAATGCCTTGCTGTGCCTACTGTTTCCCGTGCATACCCAGCATTAGCTAGGGGCTGACCACAGCAGGTTTGTCCTGAGGGATAGCTCACTGTGCAGCCTAATTTCTCCAACAATTCCAGCGTAGCAATGCCTACTTGCGGGTAGAATTGATCTACGTAGCAGGGGATAAACAAGGCGACGGATGGGGAATTGGCTTTCATTGGGGTAAGTTAAGCGCTAGGGTTCATATTCACGAGCATTGCTGCTCCTAAAGCGGAGCCATTTGGAAAATCACTGGGAATAAGTTCTATTCCGGGAAGTTTTTTACGCAGCAGCTCCAGAAAAATCGGGTTGGCATTGAAGCCTCCGTCTACAAATAGCCGAGTAACAGGTGCGCCCTCCAAAACAAGTTTGACAGAGGCAGCCTGGATAGTGGTCAGCTCATGTAGGAAGGTGTAATAGGCTTCTGTAAACTCGGAGAAACTACCCCAATCACTGGAATTCCCATTTTCTATCCCAAAATTTTCTGGTTTGATGTGGTGGAAGCGAATTCTTTTTGTAGGCTGACTGCTGATTTTTTGGTACCATGATTCTTCGAATTTCAATTTTTTGTAGGTACCTAAGGGAAGGTTCCAATGGGCATACATTTCTTCCACTTGGAATTTATGTTCCTCACCGATGAAGAGACGAGAGATTTTGATGGGCTGCCCAGAAATACTCAAAAACTGGAGGCAATCCTTAGTCAATTCCGATTCTGTAAGTGTGGTCTTGTTGAAAGGATTGATGCTGATCGCCCAGGTGCCCGTAGACAGCAGGGCGAAGGGTTCGGTTTCCTGCTTCAGGTAGGGTAGAAGTGCTGCCGAGGAGTCATGTACACCAATTCCGCAGGGGATTCCTCCTAGCTCAGGCTTGGTTTTCAGAAGGGAATCTCCAGGCAATATGGGGGCCATCAGGGTCTCTATTCCTTCTCGCTTCACCCATGCATGGTAGTCGTTCTTCTCAAAATCCCACAAGGCGGTGTGGCAGCCGATGCTGTTGTAGTCAGAGACTGCTATCCCAGTAAAAATCAAGCTCAGGTACTGCGGAAGGTGGAGGCTTCTTTGAATCTTTTGGTAGACTTCTGGCTTTGCATACTTGAGAAAATAGAGTTGCAGGCCTGAATTCAGCATGGCCAAAGGTGGGGAAGAAGTCGCTTTGCAGAAGTTCAATTTTCCTCCGTTTTCGGAATAAAATCGCTCCAATAGTTCTGCCGGAAAAGGCTTCAAGTAATCGTAAAGTGGTGCCACAGGTTCTCCTTCGAGGTCAGTATGGACAAAAGAGGCGCCATGCCCTGAAATATTAAGCCGCTTAATTTCAAATTCGGTGGAATTCAGCGCAGCACGAAAGGTATCTAGCATCCAGGCACGAAGCGGTAGTACAGGTTCGCTTGGGAAGCCGTCCTCGTCAGGAATTGGCTCCAAACGGGTGTAACTGTTGTAAACTTCGCTGAGATTTTGGTCAAAGAGAAAGAACTTTTTATTGGTTTTTCCGATGTCGAATACGGCTGTTACTGGGATTTTTGGCATAGGTACTACATGGGCTATTCCTTGATTTGGGATTGGATTAGTTAGTTAATTTGTGGATATTTTTTTAAAAAATGAAAGGATTAAATACAGAAAGAATTGGCAGACCGCAAATTGTTAAAGTGATTTTCGAATCGTTAATTTAAATGGATTTTTTAATGGTTCTCGTTGATCTAATCCAAGTATTTGTCTAGCGATAGATTTTCCCATGTGAATAAAATCAGTTGAAATTGTGGTGATGCCATCTGAGAGGATTTCTTTCAATGGTGTTTCGTTGTACGATATGATGCCTACATCTTTTCCTAGTTTTAAAAGCTGCTCTCGTGATTTTTTGATAATATTCACCAAATCTGATTCTGATAAAACGATGTAGCAGTCACCTTGATCTAGGGGCTCGTTATCATCTATGCCATCTACGATTAGATTTTTAAAATCATTGAAGAAGCAAAACCTTTTGAATCCATCCATGATTTCTAAAGGATAGAACCCTCCCTTTGGGAAAACTAAAATAAGTAGTTTATACTTTTTTAGGTGTCTAAGACCAGATTCAAGCCCTTCAAAAATATCCTTTGAGAAGTCTTGATAAATCCCTGGAAATTCAGTTTCATGACTTTCGACCGCTCGGTCTAAAATTAGAAGTTTGTCTTTGGGAAATTTCTTTATCAAGTCATAGCATGTTTCGGGACGCCCAGTTTGATCAAAAAAATGAGGTGCTAGGACATAGAAATTGTAATTTCCAAGGTTGATTTCTAACAAATTTTCTAACAAATTTTTATTGTAATGAAAAATTTGCAAGTCAACTAAAGCATTTGTTCCTAAATGTTCAAGTATCGAATAATAGATAATTTTTTTGTAAGAACTTAATTTATTAAAAAGGAGGAGCACCTTAATCTTATTCTCCATTTTGGTGGATGAAATATAAAAGCCTTTGCCTCTAACTGCAGAAATTATTCCACGAATTCGAAGTTCATTATATGCCTTTTCAACGGTATCTCTGGAAAGCAAAAAATCAAAACTGGTCTCATTTATGGAAGGTATTCGTTCCCCAACCTTAAGTTTTCCATTTTCTATTTCCTCAAGAATTAAATTTACAACTTGTAAATATTTCGGAGTTCGGGAATTTTCGGCGATTTTTTCTGATTTTTCAAGTACCATATTATTTTGGGTTAGAAGTATAGTTAGGTAATTGAATTAATGCAAATGCTTTCTATCTAGGAAAAGCTGCCGCGAGGCCACCGTCCACATTGAGCATATTTCCTGTGGATTTATTGAGCAGCCCGCCTACAAATGCAAAGGCTGCATCTGCAATATCATTGACCTTGACGCTTTCCTTGAGCAGGGTGCGGTTAGCATAGTATTGCGGGAGATCAGCGACTTCGATGCCATAGGCTTTCGCTCGATTTTCTGCCCATCCACCTTCCCAGATGTTCGAATTTTCGATGACTGCATCGGGGTTGACCACATTTACTCGGATTTTATCGTCTGAAAGTTCGGCGGCCATCAGTCGGGACATGTGCAATTGTGCGGCCTTGGCAGTGCCGTAGGCTACGTTCTTTGGCCCCGCCACCAAGGCGTTTTTACTTACAATATTCACAATATCTCCCCCAAGAACTTGCTGCTTCATCAGGGTCACCCCCAGTTTGGAGACGCGGAATTGTCCCATGACTATTATTTCGTTGAGTGTCTCCCAATCCTGATCGTTATGGTCTTCAAAGGACTTGGAAATGGATATTCCAGCGTTGTTGACTAGTATATCCAAACCCCCAAATTGAAGGCTTATGGCCTGGGTTGCCTTGGCGATGCTTTCGGGATCGGTCACATCTAGCTGGAGGCCGAAGACATTGTCTTTGCCATACTTTTTCTCAAATGCTGCTATCGTTTGATCTAGCCGTTCTTGATTGATATCGGAGAGGACTACACAGGCTCCTTCTTGCAAGAATTTTTTTGCGATGCCTTTTCCAATCCCACCTGCGCTGCCAGTGATGAGTGCGATCTTTCTGGAAAGCGGTTTTTCCTTGGGCATGCGCTGAAGTTTTGCCTCTTCGAGCAACCAGTATTCGATGTCGAAGGCCTCTTGAAGTGGGAGCGATACATAGCTGGATACTGCTTCGGCACCGCGCATGACATTAATGGCGTTGATGTAAAATTCAGAAGCTACCCTGCTAGTTTGCTTGTCTTTGGCAAAGCTAAACATCCCTACTCCTGGCCAAAGAATGACCACAGGATTTGGATCACGCATGGCTGGGCTGTTTGCATGCTTGTGTTGTTCGTAATATGCGGCATAGCGTTCCCGGTACGATTGAAATGCAGTTTCCAATTGGCCGCGTATTCCACTCAAATCTGTAAGATTGGTAGCTGCAGGAAGGTCAAGAACCAGGGGTGAGATTTTGGTCCGGAGAAAGTGATCTGGGCAGCTGGTTCCCATGGGGGCTAAGCGATGCAGATCCTGACTGTTTGTAAATTCCAAAACCACCTCATTGTCGGTAAAGGTGCCTACCATTCGGGATGCTGAAGAGGCCAAGCCACGGAGCAGGGGAGCTAGCCTTGCGGCTTGGCTTTTGCGTTGGTCTGAAGGCAAAGAATTGATTTGTTGGCCTCCAAAAACAGGCCTTTTTTTACCATAGTTTTCTGCTAGAAATGCAGAGGCGGTTTCAATGACTTCCAAACTGTTGATGTAGCAGTCATAAGAAGTATCTCCCCAAGTAAATAGGCCATGGCCTCCGAGCATGATTCCTCTGATGCCAGGATTCTTATCCAAGGCCTCTTTGAGTTTGAGTCCCAAGTCAAATCCAGGTCGCTGCCAAGGCACCCATGCGATAGCCCCTTTCCAGAGTGTTTTGGTGATCTCTTCCCCATCCTTAGCTGCTGCAATCGCAATTGCTGCATCTGGATGAAGGTGATCGATGTGTTTGAAGGGCAAAAAGCCATGGAGCGGCGTGTCAATGGAAGGCGCTTTGGAGTCCAAGTCGTAGAGGCAATGCCCAAATAACCCCACCATTTCGTCTTCGTGTTCCAAGCCTCGGTAGATTCCTTTTAAGGAATTCAATTTGTCTACATAAAGCCCTGCAAGACCAGAGCGGGTCATGGTACCGATATCTCCGCCAGAGCCTTTGATCCACATTACTTCTACCAAGGTTTTGGTCAAGGGATCTAGCTCTTTCGTTTTGCAGGAAGTGTTGCCTCCCCCATAATTGGTGATTCTGAGGTCTGCTCCTAGGAGGTTGGAACGGTAGAGGAATAGATTAACTTCATTACCTTCCAGCTGGGCAGCTTTTTCTTCACTCCAGAGGTAATTCACATGGTTAAAACGCGTAATTGGATTATTCATAAGGTATGCTACTTCGTTCACGAATGATGAAATATATTAGGTAATTTTAATTAAAGCATCCTGTTGTATCCTTGGTTTGTGTTAAGTAGGAACCATTTTTTTAGTTCGTTACTTTCATTAAAAAGTTAGGCAAAGGTCCTAAATAAATAAATTAAAAAAAATCACAAACCAGAAGATTTTTTGATTCAAGGTTAGAAGGGTGTTTTAATTTGGGTCTTGTGAAAAATTTGAATGGCCTATCAAAAAAACTCCTGCCTAGATTGATCTAAGCAGGAGCATTTCTGAGGCAAAAGTGTTTCTCGGGAAAGCTTAAAACTGGTTTTTAAACTGCTCCATTTTCAAATCTACCAAGGTGTCCACCATAAAGGAGACAGCGCTAGTTTCCCAAGCTAGGGTCACTTGTGCCACCTTGTTGTTTCCAGCAGAAATGTGGTACTGAAGACGCTCGGTAGCAGCTACAGTTGCAGGAGTTGCCTTCACAGCTACTGCATCGTCTGCAGCAACTGCTGCCTCATCGATCTTATTATCTTTCATGTAGCTGTAGATGCTCTCTGCTTTTTTGTTGAGGTGGATGGTCCACTCACCAGTAGCTGCAGGAGTTACAAAAATGGAGTACTTACCAGCTGCCAAATTCTTACCACCTACGTTCACAGCGGTGCTAAATTCGATGATGGTCTGGCCATTGGCACCTGCTCTCCAGCTCTCGCCATACTTGATGATTCCACCAAATACTTTTCTTCCTTTCACTGCAGGAGAGGAGTAATCGATGCTGATTTTGGTGAAGCCAACTACCTGGCTTACATGGGCTGCAGGGCTAGCTGCAGGCTGCTGAAGTTGTGCTTTGGCAGCAAAAGAGCCGACAAGAACGAAGGCTAGGGTTAATAAAAGGCTGTTAATGTGTTTCATGGGATATGGTTGGGTTATTTTGTTGCTAAGCTAACATAAATTCAACATCCTTTGTTCTTTGACCTAGGAAGAGATTATTTTTCTCCTTGAAGCGCTTAGCTTTTGGACGTTTCCTTTGCGATATTGGATTCCTCTACAAGAAGGAGTAGCAATTTTTAGGGAATAGGGTAATTTTAACCATCCCATAAGATTTCTTTTTATCTTCGAAGAGACACTTCCTATTATCTCCTTTTCCTTTGTTGCCTATGTCCTATTTTTCCCTCCGCGCGCTCACCAAATCCTATGATTCACATATTGCCTTGCAAGAATTTAATCTGGAGCTGGCCAAGGGCGAGTTTGTCTCCATCATTGGAGAAAGTGGTTCGGGCAAAAGTACGCTACTGCGCATCGCCGCAGGCTTGCTGACCCAAACCTCTGGTGAGGTACTCCTTGGGGGGAAGAAAATTGAAAGCCCTGCGGAAAAACTGGTGCCGGGCTACGATGAGATCAAACTTATCCATCAGGATTACCAGCTATTTCCGAATACGACGGTGGAGGAAAATATTACCCGTCCGCTGTTGAACTATGAAGAAGGCTACCGAAAGCAGCGGGTGGCGCACTTGCTGGACCGACTCGGTTTGACTCCCTACAAGGACCGACTTCCCAAGCAGTTAAGTGGTGGTCAGCAGCAAAAGGTTGCCATTGCGCAAGCCTTGGCAGTAGAGCCGGAGGTGCTGTTGCTGGACGAACCCTTTAGTCACTTGGATGCGATTCAGAAAAGAAAGTTGATTCAGGAATTGAAGGAGCTCCTTCAAGAGATGGGGACCACCGTGATCTTTGTGACCCATGACTTGGACGATGCACTCTGGCTCACGGATTCCTTGGTAGTCCTTCAAAAAGGAAAAATTACTCAGAAGGGAAATTCGAAAGCACTTTGTGAGCAGCCCAAATCCAAGTATGTGGCGCGACTTTTTTCGTCCATCAATGCCCTACCAGACCGAGAGCAAGCCTTTATTCGGCCAGCCGACATACGCATTCGCACACGAGGAGGTATCGTAGGACATGTGGTAGATCAACGATTTTTAGTGCATTACAACAGCCTTCAGGTTCGCTTAAAAGAAGGAGGACAGCTGTGGGAGGTGGATGACCCTTCGCGAAAGTGCCAAATTGGGGACCGCGTGTACCTGCATGTTCAAGAAGAAAAAGTACTGCTGCTGAAATCCTAGAAAAAGTATAAAGTACGAAGAACCAAGTACCAAGAAATAGTTGAGGTTTAAACCTCAATTATTTTTGAGAAAATGGTAGTAAATATCCTTAGTGGTTTTAACTAATTGAATCTCAATCGAAATGCAATAGAAATAAGTTGAAATAGAAGATTCTGCTGCTATTTCCATTTATTTCACGAAGCGAAGCGAAGTCCTTTTCTACTGTATTTCTACCTAATTTCTATTTTCTTCTTCCAGATGCCCCTGCTCGATTTCTTTTTTGGTGGCCTTGCGTACTTCGATGACCTTACCCTCAAAGTGCAGGTCAAATCCAACTAAGGGATGGTTGAAGTCAAGCAGCAACTCTTCACCCATATTTTTCAAAACCTTTGCCTGCATAGGATAGCCATTTTCATCGACGAGCGGGAGAAAATTACCTTCCTCAAGCATGGATGGACTGAAGCCTCTTTCCTTGGAAAACTGCTCGACAGGCATTGTCACCAAGAGCTCTTCATCCGCCTCTCCATAGGCTTCTGCTGTGGTCAAGGTAAAGGAAAATTCATCCTGCAGTTTTTTTCCTTCGAGCAGCTCTTCAAATTTTTCAGGGAGTCCGCTTTGTCCAAAAAGAAACTGAAATGGATCCTCTTCATCTCGCACTTCTACACTAAAGGGTGCGGACTCGATTTCGTCGGCTTCTTTGCTGATTTTAAGTTCGTAGGTGAGTCCTACCACCGTACCGGCTTTAATTACCATGGGTATGTTGATTAACTGCTGATTCCGTATTTCAAGCGGATGAGAATTCGTTCTTTTAGGACCTGCCACTTACTTTTAGCAGTCGATTGCTGCAACTTTTTGGTGGAGCGGAAAACAAAATATTGGTAATCTTTTTCTTCAAAAAAGAGCGCATAGGTCTCCATTTTTTCCAAATAAAAATCGGATGCTCCCAAGGTCTGCACCAGGGCTCCCGTGTCTAGTGGCTGGTCAATTACCTGAAGTTTTTCAGGCTGATTGGCGATCATCCATTCCAGGTACCGGGGTGCAGGAATGTGAATCAGGACCACGGAGTCAGCGTGAGCATGGCGCTGAATATTTTCAAACAAGCGTGCATGTTGGGCTACGGGAATGTGTTCCAATACGTCTGGAAACACAAAAAAATCGAATGTTTCTCCGGGCAAGTTGAAGTCAGACATGTCTGAGACCTCAAATTTTAAGTTGCTTTGCTTTTTCCAAAGCACTCGTGCCTTCTCGATACTTTCTGGGGAAATATCTACCGCAAGTACTTTTCCTTGAGGAACTTGAGTAGCCAATAGATGGGATACGGTACCGATGCCACAGCCTACCTCCAGGATGCGGTGCTGCGCTTGAAGTCCAGCCTGCTTTGCCTTATCTAGGATACTCAAATGCCGGGAGTTGATGCCAGTTTTTTCTTGCTTCTCGGCAAATTGGTCGTAGAAGCGAACGACTTTATCTTGTTCTTCAGCGGCTTGCATCTGATTTTCGGTAGGTGGTAACTAGTCCAGCGATCAACAAAATCACCAATGCATACTGGAAGATAATCATTGGGGTTTTGGTGGCGCTGTAACTTGTAGGGGCAAAGGTAAAGACTATTTCGTGAGTTCCCGCAGGAAGCGAAAGGCCACGAAGGAGGTAGTTGGCTCGAAGGATGGGAACTTCCTTGCCATCCACTTTTGCGGTCCAGCCTGCTGGGTAGTAGATTTCCGAAAATACGCCCAATCCAGCCGTGGTCATTTCTGCGCGGTAGGTCAGTTCGTTGGGGGTATGCTTGCTGAGGCTTATTTTTCCTGCACCTGCTTTTTGTTCCCCAAACTCTTTATTGTTGATGGTGGCTTGTGCTTTGGTATCGATGGTTCCGAGCTTGTCCATTTCTTCCTTGTTGCTGCCTACGGCTACAAGTTGACTAGGAACCCATGCAGGGCCATTTGCTTCCGGATTTTCAAATACTGCCTTGCTATCTACTCCAGCGATGAGGTATTTGGTATTGAGCATGTTGATCGTGCCCATGCTTGCCCAGTCAAAATTGCCTTCCTTTGCTTTTTTGATAAAGTCTTGCAGCTCAAACTCCATCTGGTAGTCCACCAAATCCTGGTAACGGCGAAGTTTGGCGCCATGGTAGCCGCCGAGGCTATTGAATCGGTAGCTGGTGCGTGCACCCTGGGTGAGTCCTTCCGTGAGCGGGAGCACTCGGAAGTAGCCCTCGTCCGTAGCGATTGATTTTTCGGCAGGAGTCTCCGCAAAAAACTCGCGAGATGGATTTCCCTTGAAGGAGTCGTCATTGAGGTAGCGGCGGTTGATGGTCCACACATCTAGGGTGATTAAGACAATTAAGCCAATCCCCAGGATGCTTTCTGAGATTTTACCCTTTAGGTAAAAGTAGATGGCACCAATCGCAAGTGCTACAAATGCGAAGCTTTTCCAAGCGGAGGAAGAGAGTAGGTCCTTGCGGTCTGCTTGAAGCGCCGTGACGAGCCAATCGGGATAATTAGCATCTCCAGCTCCTTCAAAACGGAAGAATGCAGTTCCAATGACCGCCAGCAGCAGGGTAATCCCAGCCACTATTCCTCCTGAAATCAGTAGGGGCTTTACTGCTTTGGTTTGGGTAAGTTTTTCCAAAGCAATCATTCCTAAGACAGGAATCGCAAACAGCGTCATGCCCAATGCCATGGATACGGCTCTAAACTTGTTGTAGCCGGGTAAAATGTCAAATAGAGTGTAATTAAACCAGGCCAAGTTTTTGCCCCAGCTGAGCATCAGTGAGAGCACAATGATGGATCCAAAAGTGATCAAACTTGCGCGTGGCGCTACCCAGATGCCCAAGATGGCTAGGAATACCAGAATTACACTGCCGTAAATAGGTCCGCCCGTGAAGGGTTGGTCTCCCCAGTAGGTGGGTGCTCCTTTGACGAAATCATTGACTTGTGCGGGCTCTAGGCCTTGATTTCGGAGGGCTTTTTCGGATGCAGAGTCCTTGGGGAGTGGGGTGGTACTTCCTCCACCGTAAAAGTCAGGAACCAGTAGGGTCATGCTTTCCAGGATGCCATTGGACCAGCCAAAGGCATAATCTTTATCAAGTCCTGCACCAGCAGTTTCGATGGTTGCCTTGCCTCGCGTGGAGTAGGGGCTGTAATCCAAGGCGGTGGCGATTCTACCCAAATTTCCTCCTACACCTAGTATTGCTCCCAAAGTCAAGAGGGCGATGGTTTTGGATAGGCTTGCAAGCCCTTCTTTTTTCCAATCAAACCCAAGACGGGTGAGCACATAGACCACCGCGATGATCAGCGTGTAGTAGGTGATTTGGAGGTGGTTGAACTTGAGTTGCAGCAGGAGCCCAAGCCCAAGTACTGCAGCTCCGAGGAGTCGCTTGCGATCAAAAGCTAGATGGATTCCAGTCAGAATCAAAGGAATTAGGCATACAGCCCAGATTTTGGCATTGTGACCTGCCTCCAGCGAAAGCAAGTTGTAGGTATTGAAAGAAAAAGCGATGGCTCCGGCCACTGCGAAAATCGGGCGCACTCCATAGCTGAGCAGCAAGAGGTACATGGCTAGCATTCCAAAAAATAAGCCGTTGATGGGGTGTGGTAGGCCTAGCGTCAAGATGGAGATGGCTAGGTTGGTGATGTCTCCTGCAAATTCCAGGCTGATGAAGTAGGTGGGCATCCCACCAAACATGCGGTTGGTCCAGAGCGCTTGTTCCCCCGTAGCAGCACGGTAGTCGAGTACCTCTTTGGCCGAACCTTCCCACTGCAGGATGTCACCTTGGAAGATGATTTGCCCATCAAAAACAAGGGGCGAAAAATAGCCTACCACGAGCAGGTAAAAGAAAGCAATGCCGAGGAGATGGGGAAGGATGTCTTTTTGAAATTGAATCTTCATGCAGGAGTTCAGCGAATTGAACCGCAAATTAAGGAATTCGGGGGAAAGGCCATGCCGGGATCTGCTACCTTTTTGTGGGGGTAGTTGAAAGAAAATGGGGATGGGCTGCTTTCCAGCCTCCGTGATCACTTAAATCAGGTGGATTATTGTCGTGCAAACCTTCAAATTCATTACTTTTGCAGTAAATAGCAGTGAAGCAGCATGTTTGATAATTTAAGTTTGAAGCTTGACCGGGCGTTCAAGACACTGAAGGGCACCGGAAAAATAACCGAAATCAATATCGCATCTACCGTAAAGGAGATCCGTAGAGCTTTGATTGACGCCGATGTTAACTACAAAGTAGCCAAGGAAGTCACTGATAAAATCAAGGAGGAGGCCATGGGCAGGGATGTGTTGATCTCTGTTTCTCCGGGCCAATTATTGGTAAAAATCACCCAAGAGGAGCTGACCAAATTGATGGGCAGCACCAAGGTGGACATCAAGCTGAGCGGCGATCCATCCGTAATTTTGATTGCCGGTCTTCAGGGATCGGGTAAAACTACCTTTACCGGCAAGCTTGGAAGTTTACTGAAGCGCCAAGGACGTCAAGTGCTGCTTGTAGCTTGTGATATTTACAGACCTGCGGCGATTGACCAGCTCAAGGTTTTGGGTGAGCAGATCGGAGTAGAGGTCTATGCCGAGCCAGAAAATAAAAACGCACTTCAGATAGCGAGCAATGCGATTGCCTACGCGAAGAAGACCGGCAAAAAGACCGTTGTAGTCGATACTGCAGGTCGTTTGGCGGTGGATGATGCGATGATGCAGGAGATTGAGCAACTCAAGAAAGCGCTTAATCCTTCCGAGACACTTTTTGTGGTTGATTCCATGACCGGTCAGGATGCGGTGAATACTGCAAAGACCTTTGACGAGCGACTCAATTTTGATGGCGTAGTGTTGACCAAATTGGATGGCGATACCCGAGGGGGTGCTGCCATTTCCATCCGTCACGTGGTGAATAAGCCCATCAAGTTTATCTCCACTGGAGAAAAGATGGAGAATTTGGATGTGTTCCATCCAGACCGTATGGCCCAGCGGATATTGGGCATGGGAGATGTGATTTCCTTGGTAGAGCGTGCGCAGCAATCCTTTGATGAGGATGAGGCCAAGCGACTGAATGCCAAAATCCGCCAGAACAACTTCAACTTTGACGATTTCCTTTCCCAGCTAGAGCAGGTAAAGAAGATGGGCAATATCAAGGACCTCATGGGCATGATTCCTGGGATGGGTAAAGCCATGAAGGGAATGGATATCGATGACGATTCCTTCAAGCCAGTTGAAGCGATCATTCGCAGCATGACTCCCAAGGAGAGGCAAAACCCCGATATCATCGATGGCAGACGAAGAAAGCGACTTGCGGATGGCTCAGGAAGAAACATCACTGAAGTCAATAACTTGATGAAGCAGTTTGAGGACATGCGCAAGATGATGAAACAAATGAATAAAATGGGTGGTGCCAAGGCGGCGATGGGCCGGTTGATGCCTCCAGGAATGGGGAAACGGTGATTTTGTCATCGGTTGACTGTCGACAGACCACAGTCAATTGCAGTCTGCAACTAAAAACGCATTAAAATTTGAATTCCAAACTTGATGCCAAACGAACCGGCTGTGGACAGTGGGCTGTTAACCTTTAATTTTGTCAACGGTCCACAGACCACGGTTCACGGCTCAGTGAATTGAACTTCACTCCTTTGTTTCTTAATTTGCACTAAAATAGGGACCATCAATACCTACCTTATAGGTAATTCGATCTGCTGTTGACAGTAGACGGTTAGCAGTTGACAATTTGACTGTCAACAGAGCAAGTACCACAGTAACTAGTGCTCTGTGAATGAAAAGCGAATCAAAATCTAGATTCTAAACTTATTGTAACTACGAATCTGCTGTCGTCTGTGGACTGTGGACCGTTAGCAATTTAAATCCCCTCCCATTCCTGTGAAACGCATTGCCCTAGACCTCCACTACCTACCTTGCCTGGAGTACTTTACGGTACTGAGAGGAGTGGATGAGGTGTTTCTATTTCCTGAGGACCGGTATACAAGGCAGTCCTATTTCAATCGAACTTCCATCTTGCTTGCCAATAAGGTACAGACCTTGAGTGTACCCATTCAAGGGAGGAGACCACGAATCGCATTGACTGAGGTTCGTATTGATGCCGAGCAAAAGTGGGTAGCGAATCACCTGCGAGGAATTCAAAGTGGGTATGGGAAGGCACCATTCTTTGAATATTTTTTTTCCTATTTCGAAGAGGTACTCAGTCGCCAGGAGACGCACCTTTGGGCCTTGAATCTGAATTTGCTGACAATCTGTCTGAAACTTCTTCGCTGGTCTGTCAAACTAACCCTTGTGGGTCAAGAAGGGCTTCCGGAGGATGTAATCGACTTAAGGGGCCAAATTGTGCCGGCTGGCAGCTATTTGGATCGTCCCTTTTACCAGGAAGCAGCTTATGGGCAAAATTTTGGCCCAAACTTTGTCCCTAACCTTTCGATACTGGACTTATTATTTTGTTTGGGGGGAGCGGCTGATGATTTGCTTGCTAAATCTCAAAAAAAACACGAACAATAAGTCAATCAATTGCGTTTTTAAAACAAAATTGGTATCATAGATTCAACATTCATCTTACAATCAGAAAAGGGTTAAATGGAAGCAAAATTTTCGAACAGAGTCAAAGAGGTAATCTCTCTCAGCCGCGAAGAGGCCCTTCGTCTGGGACACGATTACATTGGCACAGAGCACCTCTTATTGGGGATGATCCGAGAGGGAGAAGGCGTAGCTGTTTCCATATTGAAAAAGCTAGGCATTTCCATGGATGAATTACGGGCTGCGATTGAGCGGGCAGTAAAAGGTACGGCCAACCACAATGTGAAAAACATGGCCAATATTCCATTGACGCGGCAGTCTGAAAAAGTGTTGAAAATCACCTATTTGGAAGCAAAAATTTTCAAGAGCCAGCTGATTG
Source organism: Spirosoma fluviale (assembly GCA_945868725.1). Lineage (GTDB taxonomy): Bacteria > Bacteroidota > Bacteroidia > Cytophagales > Cyclobacteriaceae > Algoriphagus. The sequence goes on along the minus strand of CAMBMU010000052.1, from coordinate 1,282 downwards.
GTACCGAGCACTTGCTGCTTTCTATCCTTCGCGATGAAGATAATATAGCCACACAGATTTTAAATAAGTTTGAGGTCAACTACGACAGCATCAAGGAAATGCTTGAAATGCAGTCGGACAGCAGTTCCTCCCCCAAAGCACGAGCGGAAGCTGAAGACGGGGATGAAGATGGATCCAAACTATTTGGCTCTTCTTCTTCTGGAGGCGGTCCCAACAAGCCTGGGGCTGAAAAATCGCGCACACCGGTTTTAGATAATTTTGGTCGCGACCTCACCAAGATGGCAGAAGACGATAAGTTGGATCCCATCATCGGTAGAGAAAAAGAAATTGAGCGAGTAGCTCAAATCCTTTCGCGTAGAAAGAAAAATAATCCGATTTTGATAGGTGAACCTGGGGTGGGTAAAACAGCCATCGCCGAGGGTTTGGCCTTGCGAATCGTACAAAAGAAGGTTTCCCGTATCCTATTCAACAAGCGGGTAGTCACTTTGGATCTTGCTTCCCTGGTGGCTGGCACGAAGTACAGAGGTCAGTTTGAGGAGCGCATGAAGGCCGTGATGAACGAGCTGGAAAAATCCCCGAACGTCATCCTATTTATTGATGAATTACACACCATCGTAGGTGCTGGAGGGGCTTCTGGCTCTTTGGATGCCTCGAATATGTTTAAGCCTGCCCTGTCGAGGGGAGAAATCCAGTGCATCGGTGCTACGACCTTGGACGAATACAGACAGTACATTGAGAAGGATGGCGCTTTGGCGCGTCGTTTCCAAATAGTGATGGTGGATGCCACCTCCCCAGAAGAGACCATCCAAATCTTGAATAACATCAAAGACAAATACGAAGACCACCACAATGTGATCTATACCGATGCTGCCATTGAGGGATGTGTCAAGCTTTCGGATCGCTACATTTCCGATCGCTTTCTTCCTGACAAGGCCATTGACGTCTTGGATGAAGCGGGAGCGCGAGTGCACATCCTGAACATTAATGTTCCTGAGGATATCTTGCGCTTGGAGTCTGAAGTAGAAAATATCAAGGCGGAGAAAAACCGTGTAGTCAAATCTCAGAAGTATGAGGAAGCTGCACAGCTTCGCGACAAGGAAAAGAAACTCTTGGAGCAGCTTGATGAAGCCAAAGTGAAGTGGGAAGACGAAAGCAAGACCAAGCGGTTTACCGTGGATGAAGACCATGTGGCTGAAGTTATTGCGATGATGACTGGCATTCCGGCCAAGCGAATTGGACAAAAAGAGGGCAATAAATTGCTCAACATGGGTGAGGAGCTAAA
>CAMBMU010000051.1 GCA_945868725.1 Spirosoma fluviale | reverse complement strand
GGTCCCGGTGGTTCGGACTATTCTTCCGATGGGGCCCACAGTTGGCGGCCCTTTTCTAGTACGGGCTTTCATGCCGTCAAGGCGGCCCCTGGAGGCAAAGTACTCTGGGCTTCTGGAGGCCAGGGCCGTTTTGGAAAATTAGTGTATTGATGACAATTGACCTAAATTTTTAAAAGGGTGTCATTTTTTAAGGGGCTTTGTAAAAATAAATGCAATTTTTTCGAGCTTTCTGCTTTCAAAAAACACGGAGGATTGTATATTTAAGTTAGCGAGTCCAGTTTCCCATCTTTATTTCCATTTTTCTACTGCTATGTTTGAAATCATTCCTTCCATTTGGCTTATCAACGGCAAGTGTGTGCGGCTTAAGCGGGGCGACTTTGCCACCGAGGAAGTCATCTCCCACAACCCCCTTGAGATTGCGCAGGCCTTTGAAGGAATAGGTGTCAAGCGGGTTCATTTGGTGGATTTGGATGGAGCGCGGAGAGGGGAACCCAAAAATTACAATATTTTGGAAGCCATAGCAGGCTATACGGATCTGGAAGTTGACTTTACTGGGGGCATTACTACAGATGGAGACGTGATTAAGTGCTTTGAATTTGGAGCCAAAACCGTGACCATCGCTTCTGCCGCAGCCAAACATCCGGAGCGCTTTTCGCAGTTTATCCTTTCCTATGGTCGAGAAAAAATATTCTTGGCTGCAGATACCAACCCAGTAGATTTCAAAATCAAGATTAAGGGATGGTTGACAAAAACTGAACTAGACCTTTTTGAACATATTGAATTTTTTTACGAGCGTGGGCTCAAGCATGTCAAGTGCTCGGATGTGACCCGGGATGGTGTGATGGAAGGGCCAAATTTCGAGTTGTTTAAGGAAGTGTTGGTTCGCTTCCCGAATTTGTACCTGGCTGCTTCAGGCGGTGTTCGTGGGATTGATGATTTTAAAAAACTCCGAGACCTGGGCGTGCAGGCTTCTGTTTTTGGAAGAGCCTATTACGAGGGGAAGATCAGTTTGAAGGATCTCGAAGAATTTATCAGTAAAGGATAAAATGGTCAACTGTTGACAGACCGCGGTCTACAGGCTGACCACAGTCCACGGCTGATTTTCTTAAACTTCAAGCCTTATTTTCTTGATTCACTACTTTTGAGGAGGGTCATGGTTTTAGCTTTCTTCTTAAAAAAAAGTAAGTCGCGCAAAGCCTGCCTACCGCAGGCCTACCTACCGTAGGCAGGCAGGCCGCCAAGGCGCAAAGGAAGGGTTAAAATACGCTGATTTTATTCGTAGCGAATATCCGCTTTTTCACCAGTAAGTAAAGAAATTAAGGTTTGAAGTTCAAGAGAGAGGGCTGTCAACCGTGGACTGTCGTCCGTTGACGATTTGATCTGCGGAATTTTTCCAAAGAATCTGCGTAAGACTTTTTTCACGCTGATCGATTAAGAAAAATACGCTGATTTTATTCGTAGCGAATAGCTGCTTTTTCACCAATAAGTAACGGAAATAAGGGCTGAGGTTCAAGTAAGTGGGCTGTGAACCGTGGACCGTCGTCTGTGGACGATTATCCGCAGTAATTCATAGCATTTGAACCAATGATTTGATTGCGGATAATCCTCTATTTCCTTTGATCAGCGGAATTTTTCCAAAGAATCTGCGTAAGACTTTTTTCACGCTCCGCCGCTGCTGACCTTTAAAAAAAAGTAAGTCGCGCAAAGCCTGCCTACCGCAGGCCTACCTACCGTAGGCAGGCAGGTCGCCAAGGCGCAAAGGAAGGGTTAAAATACGAGGATTTTATTCTTAGCGAACAGCTGCTTTTTCACCAATAAGCAACGGAAATAAGGGATGAAGTTCAAGTAAGTGGGCTGTCAACTGTGGACTGTTGTCCGTTGACGATTCCCTTTGATCTGCGGAATTTTTCCAAAGAATCTGCGTAAGACTTTTTTCACGCTCCGCCGCTGCGGACCTTTAAAAAAAAGTAAGTCGCGCAAAGTCGCCAAGGCGCAAAGGAAGGGTCAAATACGCTGATTTAATTTCGAATGAATAGCTACCTTTTTGGATGTTCCAAAGGAAATTCTGCTTGAAGTTCAAGAGAGAGGGCTGTCAACTGTGGACTGTTGTCGGTTGACGATTAATTTTTTTTAATCCTGATCCTGTTTAAACTTATCCACGATGTATAAAAAAATATTAAAGGATAAGGTAGAAGGGGATTCGTTCTTTTTGGATTCTATTTCTTGAAGATGAGTGGCAGTTTGTGCCTCTTTTCTAGGTAGGGGTAGCGGCACCCCTGGCTTGACAGTTGCCGCCTTTTGAACGGATAGTGGAGCAGCCGTTCCAGCTTCCAAAAGGGGGCTATGCTCTTCTAAAATGGGTTTTTCGAATGGTTTTTTTGTATTTTCCTCTTGAGCTACTGCTTCCGATGGAAGGAGCAAGCAAGCGAGAGCCACCATGCTTAGCAGGGCAACTTTACCAGCAAATATTCTTGAACAGTTCCACATAAATTAGCGAAATACGGGTTAGCTTTCGAAAAACGTCCCTAAAAATAGAAAATATATTGTCAATGCAAACGATTGACCTAGAAGATTTCAAAAAAATTGACTTTCGGGTAGGAACTGTTCTGCGCGTAGAGCTTTTTGAAAAAGCCCGAAAGCCCGCCTATCAGGTGTGGGTAGACCTAGGTCCAGAACTAGGAATCAAAAAATCCTCTGCCCAACTCACGGTGCATTACCAACCCGAGGAGTTACTGGGCAAGCAGGTGCTTTGTGTTTGCAACCTTGCTCCCCGTCAGGTGGCGGATTTTATGTCTGAAGTGCTGATTACTGGTTTCACAAGTGCTGAAGGGGGGATATGGATTGCCACTGCAGACCAGCCTGTTCCCAATGGATCCTACCTACACTAAGGAAGGTAGATAGTTAGTCCGCTGTCCGTGAGCTCGTTTCTATACACAGGTAGCGAAGCGCAGTAGCCCGACCGAACATCTCCCGTCTTCAAGTCAAAACGATACTGGTGTAGGGGACAGATAATCTCTCCTGCACCATTGATATTGGCTTGACTCAGGTCTGCACCGCGATGTGGGCATTGTGCATCGAAGATATGGCATGTATCGCCAATCCGGAGAATAGCCAAGCGCTTCTCCCCAGCAGCGAGTTTTTTGATTTTGCGTTCGGGGAGCGCTTGGAAGACTTCTTCCTTGTTGCTGCCAAATTGAAAGGTGTTCATGGGGAGCTTCGGTGGGTGTTTTCTAAAATTGAGGGCTTGGTTTTTCGCGTATTCTTTTCCAATTTCCATCTTCTAAAGCCAATTCCCTAACCCCTCATGAAAAAATTACTAATTCTACCGCTCTTGTTTTTTGCAATATCCCTGTCTGCTCAGCAGCTTGAAGGAGCATGGAAACTGATCAGCCAAAACCAAGTGCCGGTCTCTGGTCAAGAGTTTATCAAGATATATCAAGACAATTATTTTGCTTTTGGGATAAAGAACCTAGCAGACAATTCCTTTGTAGGAGCGGGTGGTGGGCCTTTTGCAATGACTTCCGGAAAGCTACAGGAGACCCTGGAGTTTTTTACGCTCAACCCAGAAATCATAGGCATGGTCACTTCCTTTATCGTACGGGTTGAGGGCAAGCAAATTACCCTATCAGCTACGACTCCCAAGGGACCTTTGGTGGAGGTCTGGGAGCGAATCTCGGATGCCAAGGATGACTTGACAGGCAACTGGGTGATTACCGGCAGGAAGCGAGACGATCAAATTCAGCGCTCTACCCCGGGTGCCAGACGAACGATCAAAATCCTCAGTGGTGGAAGATTTCAGTGGGTGGCCTTCAACTCTGAAACCCGCGAATTTTCGGGTACAGGTGGAGGAACTTACAGCGCTAAAGGAGGGAAATATGTGGAAACGATCGCCTTTTTCTCAAGGGATAATTCCCGCGTGGGTGCAAGCCTTGGCTTTGACTACCAGGTCATCGATGGAGAGTGGCATCACAGTGGCTTGAGTTCGACGGGTCAACCGATTTTCGAGATTTGGACGCCTTATGCAAAGGGGTATAAACCGGCAAAATAAACGTACTGGGATTAATCTACCTCTCTAATTTTTTAGTTTGCCCTGTCCGCCGCGGCGGATTAAGGGTTTAGTTTTTCTCGCAAAGCCTGCCTGCGGCAGGCAGGACGCAGAGACGCAAAGGAATTGTTGAGGCTTGTCAACCTTTCGCGTAAAATGGGAAAAGTCGGATTTCTTTGCGGCTTCGCGCCGCGGCGGATATTCTTTTTTTCTTCTCGCAAAGCCGCAGAGGCGCAGAGTAATTCTTTTTCTCACGCAGATTAAGCAGATCTAATTGAGGGTAGCTTCTAGATCCGCCCCGTCCGCCGTGGCGGAAGCGGTTTTTTTCTCCTAAGATCAGCGTGAAAAAAGTTTCCCGCAGATTCTCTTGAAAAATTCCGCAGATCTATTGGGTTGAATCAGCGTACTTTTTCTCTTTATCCGTCGCGGCGGAACACGGAGAACGGATAATTGTCGGTAGGATTTCTATTAACATTTAGCCCCTCAGGGGCAATTTTTTGCCTTTAAGTGTCATGAAAATACAAGAATAACAAATTTCGAAAAGGCAGAGGATACATGCTCCGGAGTAAGTTTACCCCGCAGCATTGCGGGGCATTATGTTAATAGAATAGAAATCCAAAAAAGTCCGCCAAAGCTCCAGAGGAGCGAAATGAAATTTTACCCTATCTAGCGTTCCATACGTTTCGGACGCGCCTGATATTTTTATAGATTTTATTTTTCCCCTCAATTTGTGTAAAGGGCTTTCAATTTCTCGAGGGTATAATCCACCTCCTCCATCGTCGTAAATCGGCTGAAGGAAAAGCGTACCGCATCTCGCTCGGGCGAATGTTGAAGCGCGCGCAATACATGTGATCCCACGGTAGCGCCCGAACTACAAGCTGAGCCTCCCGAAGCAGAAATACCTTCCAAATCCAAGTGGAATAGGAGCATGCCCCGATTCGATTCCGAAGGGGGAAGGCTGACATTGAGTACCGTGTACAAACTTTTATCCAAATCTGCTGAGCGGCCATTGAAGCTCAGGCCAGGGATGTCCTGCTGCAGTTTTTCGATAAAGTAGCCCTTGATTTTCTCAATTTGGCTGCGGTGTGCAGCAAGGTCTTCGAGGGAGAGCTCCAGTGCTTTGGCCAAACCGATGATGCCGATTACGTTTTCTGTCCCTCCCCGCATGTTGCGCTCTTGGGCTCCACCATGGATGAAGGGATGGATTTTCTTGTCTTTGCGGACATACAAAAAGCCTACGCCTTTGGGGCCGTGAAATTTATGTGCTCCAGCGACGAGTGCATCCACAGGGAGCGTAGCCAAATTGTGGGCATAATGTCCCATGGTCTGCACGGTGTCGGAATGGAAAAAAGCGTCGTGCGCTCCTGCCAAGGTGCCGATTCGCTCCAAGTCATTTAGGTTGCCAATCTCGTTGTTGCCCTGCATCAGGGAAACCAAACTTTTTGGATTTTTTTTGAGGAGCTCCTCGAGCTGTGCCAGGTCGATTTCTCCTTGCTCATTGACGTCGAGGAGGCTGAGTTGCACCTGTCCTTTTTTGGCCAGCATCTCCAGGGTATGGAGTACCGCATGGTGCTCGAGGGGAGAGGTGATGGCATGGCTGATGCCGTGGGATTCGATGCCACAGACCAAGGCGGTGTTGTCTGCCTCGGTACCTCCAGAGGTAAAGAAAATTTCAGATGGGCTGGCCTGGATAAGTTCCGCCACCTTTTTACGAGCCTTCTCAATGGCTGTACGCACCTCTCTTCCGTGGCTATGCACCGAAGAAGGGTTGCCAAAGTGTCCACGCATAAATGGCAACATCGCTTCGATCACGCGATCGTCCATCTGGGTGGTGGCGGCATTGTCGAGGTATACGTGCTTCATAGAATGCATTTGGGCGAGGCGAAAACTTAGCTCAAGGTTTCATTTACAACTTCCTTGATGTCTTGCATGATTTTTTTGGCAAGGTGCTCCGCCTTTGCTTCCGAGTCTGATTCGGAATAAATACGGATGATGGGTTCGGTGTTTGACTTCCGAAGATGCACCCATTCTTTTTCGAATTCAATTTTCACCCCGTCAATATCGATGATCGGGTGGCTTTTGTATCGCTCCTTGATTTTCAACAGGATGTTATCCACATCGAGGTTGGGAGTAAGCTCAATTTTATTTTTGGAAATCGAGTAGTTGGGGTAGCTGGCGCGTAGCTTGGAGATGGACTTGCCATACTTGGCCAGGTGGGTCAAAAACAAACCAATGCCTACCAAAGCATCTCTGCCGTAATGGGAGGTGGGGTAGATGATGCCCCCGTTGCCTTCTCCACCGATAACTGCCTGTACGGCTTTCATCTGGTTGACTACGTTGACTTCTCCTACGGCAGAAGCACTGTAGGTGCCGCCTCGCTTTTCGGTGACGTCGCGCAGGGCACGGGTAGAAGACAAGTTGGATACGGTGTTGCCGGGTGTCTGAGAAAGCACATAGTCAGCCACTGCCACTAGGGTATATTCTTCGCCAAACATGGATCCGTCTTCATTGACGAGCGCCAAGCGATCTACATCTGGATCCACGACGATGCCCAGGTCGAAATTTCCTTTTTCCAATTTCTTGGCGATATCTCTGAGATTTTCGGGGAGCGGCTCGGGATTGTGGGGGAAGTTGCCGTCTGGCGTACAGTACATCTCCTCCACTTCGCTGACGCCAAGGGCGCGCAAAAGTTTAGGAACCACGATGCCTCCGGTGGAATTGACCGCGTCGACGACAATTTTAAAATTCCGTGCCTTGATTGCTTCCACATCGACAAGCTCTAGGTCCAACACATGCTGAATATGGCGGTCCATGTAGTCGTCGATGACGCTGTATTTGCCCAGCTTTCGAACCTCGGCAAAGGTAAAATCTTCGGCTTCTGCTTTGGCTAGGATAGCCTTTCCTTCTTCGTCGGAGATAAATTCGCCCACGGCATTGAGAAGCTTCAGCGCATTCCACTGGGCAGGATTGTGGCTGGCGGTAAGGATGATTCCTCCGCCTGCATTTTCTCTAGGAACTGCAAACTCTACGGTGGGGGTTGTGCTAAGTCCAAGATCGATCACATCGATGCCTAGACCTTGAAGGGTTGCTACCACTAGTCGGGAGACCATGTCGCCCGAAATACGGGCATCTCTCCCGATGACAACCTTGGGGATGCCGGTTTTTTCCAGTACCCAAGCGCCATAGGCAGCGGTAAATTTAACTACATCAATGGGAGTGAGACCTTCGCCGGGCTTTCCGCCAATGGTTCCTCGTATGCCAGAGATAGATTTGATTAAAGACACGAATGTTGGTTTTGTTGTGATAACTAGTTGGCTACTCTTGAAAGGAAAGTTACTTGAATTTGGCGATCACCTTGTCCACCTCGTTGTCGGGGTTGGCACAAGAACTGCTGGCGTCTACCGTTTTTCCACAAAGCCCGCAAGTGGCTCCTTCCTTGTTGAGGAAGGGACTTTGAGAGGCACAAGTGCCCTTAAATTCGCCGTTTTTTAGAAAAATCAGCCTCACAGACATCAAAACAAAGAAGATGGCTAAAAAGCCAAGCGTAATGAAGAAAGTTGTCATAGCGGATAAATATCCTCAAATTTAATGCTTTAGTTTGAAAACTTGTACAATTCACCCTTTGTTTCCAAGGACATGTCACAAATGAGTAGCCGTGCCGAACAGTTGGCAGCCTTTGACCGCTTATTGACCATCATGGATGAGTTGCGCGCACAATGTCCCTGGGACAAGAAGCAGACGACCGAAAGCCTCCGCCACCTGACGATCGAAGAGACCTTTGAACTTTCAGATGCCATCCTGCAGGGAGATCCTGAAGAAATAAAAAAAGAAGTCGGGGACCTGCTTTTGCACCTCGTTTTTTATGCAAAAATCGGTTCGGAGGAAGGAAATTACGACATCAGCTCCGTCATTGATTCACTTTGCGAAAAGCTCATCCGTCGCCATCCGCACATCTATGGAGATACAGTTGCCCTGGACGAGGAAGCGGTGAAGCAAAATTGGGAGAAGATCAAGCTCACCGAAAAGGGAAATGTCTCGGTACTTGGGGGCGTGCCTCGCTCCCTGCCTGCTTTGATCAAGGCCATGCGGATTCAGGAAAAGGCGCGTGGCGTCGGCTTCGATTGGGAGGAACCTGAGCAGGTGTGGGAGAAGGTAGAGGAAGAAATGGGAGAGTTTCATGCCGAATTCAATGCGGCGGAAGGGAAGGACATCGATCGAGAGAAGGCTGCTGGGGAATTTGGAGACCTGCTGTTTTCCCTGATCAACTACGCCAGATTTATCGACATCAACCCGGAGGAGGCCTTGGAGCGAACAAACTTGAAGTTTATCTCCCGGTTTCAGTACCTAGAGCAGGCAGCCAAGGCAGCAGGCAAGAGTTTGAGTGACATGAGCCTGTCGGAGATGGATGTGTATTGGGAGGAAGCGAAGAGAAAGGCGAGAGATTAGAAACAAGAGACAAGAAATTAGAAAAAAGAAGCAAGAGATTAGAGACAAGAGATTAGACTCAAGACCGTAATATTCCAGAGTTTCTACCTTTTGTGAATTTAACAACAAATTTCATTCGCCTCTTTCTTAGCTCTCGTTTCTTGCTTCTAAGAATAAATGTCGAATGCTGAACGCCGATTGAAGAATGTTGACATGGGAATACGTGGAACATAGGAATGTTATATCACCACGAAGTCTTTGTTTCTTGCTTCTCGGCTCTTGCCTCTTGTATCTTGCTTCTCTTTAAAATAAAATTCTATGTCCAAACAAATAATCTTCACCCCAGAAGCGCCGGCGCCGATCGGGCCGTACTCGCAAGCGGTACTTGCAGGCGATACCCTCTATGTTTCCGGGCAAATTGCCCTGGATCCTGAGTCGGGAGAGCTGATCAATGAAAATATTACCGAGGAGACCCATGCAGTCATGAAAAATATGGAAGCGGTCCTTCGTGCAGCGGGCTTTGGCTTTGAGCAGGTGGTGAAGTGTACCATTTTCATTCGGGACATGGGTCAATTTGGGGTCATCAACGAGGCCTATGGGCAGTACTTCAAGGCCGATCCCCCCGCTCGAGAGACGGTGGAAGTCAGCAAGCTTCCCAAAAATGTACAGGTAGAAATTTCCTGCATCGCAGTTCGTTAACGGATGAACTTTCTGCCTTTTGGTCGTGAAACCCTCGTCAGCGCCTTATCCAAGGAGGAGCTCCTCGATCGCTTAGCCGCGGTCACGCGAGGGGCTCGGAGGGAAGGGCTTCCAGAAATTCGACCCCTATTTAATGGGTCTGTGGGAGAAGACGGATTTCGCCTTTCTCGAGTGATTGAAAAAGGGGACAACTTTCTTCCGCTTCTCATAGGGAAGGTGGAGGCAACACCTAGAGGCAGCATTCTTTATGTCCACTACCAACTCTTTTCGACCACTCGATTTTTTCTTTGGTTTTGGTCGGGGGTATTGCTGGCCTTTTCACTTTTTTTCTTTTTGGTATCCCAGCAACTGCTTCAAGGGGGACTTTGCCTTTTCCTGATGGGCATCAATTATGCCTTGGCGGTGTTTTTCTTCCATCGACAGCTGTTGCCTAGCAAAAAACTTTTCCAAGATGTAATCAATTTTCCTCCGAGTAGCGTGGAATCCTCCCGCAAGCTGTAGGCAGAAAGGGACTTTGGGTGTACCTTTGTGGCCTAATCTTCACCCTTTTAATTGACTACCATGTCCATCCGTATAGAAAAAGACACCATGGGACCTGTGGAGGTACCTGCCAAGGCCTACTGGGGAGCGCAGACGCAGCGCTCGATCAATAATTTTAAGATTGGAGGCGAGAGAAACCGCATGCCTCTGGAAATTATCCATGCTTTTGGGATTTTGAAAAAAGCTGCAGCACTTACCAATGCCGAGTTGGGCGTATTGGAGCAGGACAAGGCAGACATTATTGCCCAGGTTTGTGATGAGATCCTTACAGGGCAGCACGACAGCCAGTTTCCCTTGGTGATCTGGCAGACAGGTTCGGGCACGCAGTCCAACATGAATGCGAACGAGGTGATTGCCTACCGCGCACATGTGTTGATGGGAGGAGATCTCGAGGATGCCAAGAAGAAAATCCACCCCAACGACGATGTAAACAAGTCTCAGTCCTCCAACGATACCTATCCGACAGCGATGCATATTGCCGCCTACAAGATGGTGGCAGAAACGACCATTCCGGGGCTGAAGCAGCTTCGCGATACGCTTGCGGCGAAGGCAGAAGCCTTCAAGAAGGTGGTGAAAATCGGCCGAACACACTTTATGGACGCCACACCGCTCACGCTAGGTCAGGAATTTAGTGGTTATGTAGCGCAGCTAGATCATGGCTTGAGAGCCATCAAAAATACACTTGCTCATCTTTCCGAATTGGCCTTGGGTGGTACCGCGGTAGGAACAGGACTAAATACGCCGCAGGGCTATTCCGAACTGGTAGCCCAAAAGATTGCCATCCTTTCGGGGCAGCCCTTTGTGACAGCTCCCAACAAATTTGAAGCCTTGGCCGCGCACGATGCCATGGTCGAAACCCACGGTGCTTTGAAGCAGGTGGCCGTATCCTTGATGAAAATTGCGAATGATATCCGCATGCTTTCCTCGGGACCACGCTCGGGGATTGGCGAGATATACATTCCAGAAAACGAGCCGGGCTCTTCCATCATGCCCGGCAAGGTCAACCCAACTCAGGTGGAGGCCATCACTATGGTGGCTGCTCAGGTGATGGGGAATGACGTAGCAATCACCATCGGTGGTTCCAACGGGCATTTTGAATTGAACGTGTTTAAACCCTTGATTGCGGCCAACTTCCTGCAGTCAGCCCGATTGCTAGGGGATGCTTGCGTTTCCTTTGATGTAAACTGTGCAGTGGGAATAGAACCGAATACCCAGATGATTCAGCGGCATTTGGAAAACTCCCTGATGCTGGTCACGGCACTCAATCCCTACATTGGCTATGAAAACGCAGCCGCTATCGCCAAAAAGGCGCATAAGGAAGGGACTAGCTTGAGAGAAGCAGCCATGGCTTTAGGCCTAGTTACCTCAACCCAGTTTGACGAATGGGTGAAGCCCGAAGACATGATTGGAGGTTTGAAATAAGGCAGGCTGCCAAATACTTTTTGGAAGTTAAATGAGGTCCCCTCTGTAGTTTTTTTACTGCAGAGGGGATTTTTAGTTAGCGTACTTTTCTGCCTAATTTTTAATTGTATTTTCTGATTATCCGCTTTTTCACCACTAACCAGAGAAAAAAAGGTTTGAGGTTCAATTAAGTGAGCTGTGGGCCGTGGACAGTCAACTGTCAACGATTACCTTTATAGCCTGTTGATTCAAAATAGAAACTAGTTCTCTTTTTCTCGGAACCCCCTCCTATATAATTCATGGTTTCTGCATCGTAGATCCGTCCATTGAGGATCACATAAACGACTTTGTCAGAATCTTGAATATCCTTCAATACATCTCCATCGATCACGGCTAAATCGGCTAGCTTCCCGACTTTGATAGAGCCTAAGTTCTTGTCTAATCCAAGGTGTCTTGCAGGCACAATTGTGGCGGCACGCAAAGCTTCCATTGGGGTCATTCCACCTTGTTGCATCATCCACATTTCCCAATGAGCAGCAAGACCTTCCCGCTGACCATGACCTCCAATTGCCACCATGATATCCCGATCATGCATTTCTTTGCCTGTTTTGACCACATTGAAATGGTTGTAGTGATGTTCTGGTGCCATCGTTCTTCGCATCGATCGAGGTGCAAGAATATCCTGTGGTACAAACTTGCTTAATTTCGGATGTTTCCAAACCTCTGTTTTTTCATACCAATAATTTTCCCCAGAAAACCCACCAAACGAAACCACTAACGTGGGAATGGAAGCAGCTTGTGAATGGCCCCAAAACTGATACACATCCTCATAAAGCTTTGCTAAGGCTACTGAATGTTCTATTGAGGAGGCTCCATCCGCAATTTTTCCTAGATCTTGCTGAAGCAATGCCCCACCTTCTGAAAGAACCATCATTTCATACTCCGCTGCTGCTTCAATAATTTGCTGGTACTGCTCTCTTCTAGGGTGATGGTGCATCTTAATCGCAAATGCACCCACGCGCTTTAATCTATCCATATGAAAGCGTGCATCGTCTATTCCATTTACAAGGGCTGTATGCCCTGGCTCATACGCACCATACAAGGACATTCCCGTCGAAAAAATCCGCGGAGATAGAATGTTTCCAGCTTTTTGCATTTCTGCCGCCCCAAAAACTTCTTCAGTAAAGGTATTTGGGTTAAACATGGTGGTAACTCCAAAGGCTAGCGTGCCATAAGCACTCCAGTTTTGTTGCGGAATAATCCCGTTGGTTCCATTGGGCTGATGGGCATGCGTATCGATGATCCCTGGAATCAGTGTTTTTCCTTTTAGATCGATAAGGATTGCATTAGCGGGAATGATCACATCTCCCTTTTTTCCAACTGCTAAGATGTGATTGCCTTCAACTAGGACCACGCCATCTTCAATTACTCCATCAGCTTCCATTGTCACCACTCGTCCGCCTACCAATGCCAGAACTCCAGTTGGTTTAGGTATAGCCTGCGAAAAGCTGATAGATGTTTCCTTGATTTTTTCCTGGTCTTGAGTTGAATTACTGTAAAGATTTGGCCCCAGATTCCAGTGGATTTCGTTGGTTAGCTGACTAAAGCTAATAGTTGTTCCCGCTAAAATTGATCGTGTTTTTACCTGAGGTACAGAATCTGCGTGTGTGATGACTATCGGCTTATCTGATTCTATAAAAGGAAGACTTTTGACCCGATAATGCTCCACAAAAGCAAGTTCCTTACCATTGGGAGCCATTTTAAATTCAGTTGCATACTTGATTGTAACCAGTGTCTTGAATTCCTTTCCCTCCAAATCAACCCGGGCTAAACTAGGCATTTCACCATCCAAGTGTAGGTAAATACGATCATTTCGATCTGCAAAATGAGGCAAACGCCCCTTTGAGGTAATTAATTTTGGAATACCCCCTTCAGAAGAAACTTGGTAAATACCCGTTGCCAAATTGTATTCAGGGTTCAACAAGTTCTCCTCTTTAAACTTGCGGTAGACCACGGTCTTTCCATCTGGAGAGAAAGCAGGTTCAGTATATTTCCCCGGCACATTCAAGAGATTTTTAATTTCACTAGTAATCAAATTGATCACCTGGACCCTGCCTTGTTCTTGATCATTCCAAGTACTGTAAACAATCTTTTTCCCATCCCTTGAAAAACTTGGCGCATATTCAAAATACCCAGTTTGTTGGGTAAGTCTTCTAGGTGTTCCATTGGGTAGATCCTTCAAATAAAGGTAGCCTAGTGCCTCATAAACCACCTGTTTTCCATCGGGAGACACCTCCACATGATGAAGCATTTTTACTTCAAAATTCTCTTCATCAATGTTTTTGGTAAACCGAAGTGTCTTATTTTGGATTTTTTCTCGGCTCACTTCAAAGGGAATAGTGGTGGCAATTTTTGATTCGACCTGAATACGATTGATTTGACCATTGGCCCAAAACAGGATACCGGTATCATCTGGAGACCAAGACATTGCAGGATAAACGCCATCAATGGCCCATGCTGCTTGTTTGTCTCTGTCGAGTTTGTGATAAACCGCAGTTTTCTTTCCCGTCTTTAAATCATAAACAAAGAGTGTACTCTGAAAATCTACTCTAGAGATGTACGCTAGTTTGGATCCATCATTAGCTAGCGTAGGGCGGATGGCTCCACCTCGACCACTTAGTACTACTTCAATTTCTCCAGACTGAAGATCCAAGCGCTTGATTGCATAAATTCCTTTTTCGCTGTCCTTTGAGTATTCGAAAATAGCTCCGGGAGTCACATCTTGAGAGTAATACACGTAGCGACCATCTGGAGAAAAAGCAGGCTCACCCATATCCTTTTGTTCATTCGGTCTCGAGGTTAACTTTATTCCATCTCCCCCAGCGGATGGATACGCCCATATTTCTCCGGCTCCTAAAGATCTGGTTCCTGTGAAATGTTTTCTCACGGCTATGGACTTACCATCCGGACTCCAAGCAGGGGAGTTAACCATCCGAAAAGTCTCTGAAGAAACAGCACGCTTGTTACCACCATCCAAATCCATAATCCAAATATTTTCCCCGCCGCCTTCATCTGAAGTATACACAATATGGTTGCCATCAGGGCTGAAAGATGGCTGCATCTGCCAAGCTAAGTCTGAAGTCAAGGGAGTTCCAATGCCACCAGTTGCAGGAATAGAATAGATATCACCGAGTAGATCAAATACTATAACTGATCCATCAGGATTAACATCGAGATTCATCCAAGTGCCTTCTTTGACATGAATCTTTACTGGGCTAGCATCGCGTCTTGTATTTTCTACATTCCAAATAGGACTTTTACTTTGAAGCTTAGATTGAGCGAAAGTGCCAATAGCTAGAAATTGTAAAAGGAAAAGAATGATTTTTGTATGGGCTGAAAAATTGGTACTTGTCATTTTATAATGCGGTTATAGAATTTGTAAGTACCCCTTTTTTCGAACTACTTATACCTTTGAAGTTAAAGATGGGAATTAGCTTTTAGATAGTCAATAGGAAGTTTTCACTTTAAAAAGTTGAAACCGGATTGACTAAAACCAGCTCTTGGCACATTCTTGGCACAAACTGAAAATCAAGGGTATAATTACCGACTAAAATTGTCTAAAAATCATAAAACTCGCTACTGGGCTTCCCGATTTCACTTCGTTGCATCGGGATAAACCTCTCGCCCAATAGGGCACACAAAAAAACCGATCTGCCTGCCTGCGGAAGGCAGGCCGCGGCAGGCTCTTTGCGCCTTCCCTACTTTGCTAGTCCGCCGCGGCGGACGGGGCGCTGAGAAATCACAGTACGATCGGCCAACGGATTTTGCCGTATTCTTACTTGTATTGTGAAAATTAGGAAATGGTTACTTTTAAAACTTTTCATTGTTTGAAAATGAAACATTAGCTAACTTTAATTCGTTAATTAAAAAAAAGATTCCCATGACTACCAAATTATCAGCTAAGCAAATCGGGCAGCGGATTGCCACAGTCCGAAAACTAAAGGGATATTCCCAAGAAGAGTTGGCTATGCAAATTCAGCTATCCAGATCTTCCTTGGTTCAAATTGAATTGGGTAATAGAGGGCTTGACGTCCTTGAGCTTCAGCAAATTTCGTTAGCCTTGCAATTTTCGGTGGACGAATTTATCTCAGAGAATTTTACTGTAATCCAAGTGGAAGAAGAACCAATCACATCGGATTTTCCGAAGCAAGCCGAACGAATTTCAGTACCCACACTGCACCTAAAAAAGTTTAAAAACGTAGTGTTGTATATTCTAGAGCGCTGTGCTGGAAAGCCAAATGTTGGGGAAACGGTGCTCTACAAGTTGCTTTATTTCTCGGATTTCAACTATTACGAGCTGTATGAAGAACAATTAACTGGAGCCAGCTACCGCAAATTGCCTTACGGTCCAGTGCCTAAAAATCTTGACGCTATCTTGGGTCAAATGCTAGAAAATGGACAATTGCAACGGATAAAAACCGAGTACCATGGCTATGCTCAAAGCCGCTATTTGCCCTTAGAAAAAGCCGATTTACGTGAATTGAAAGCAAGTGAAAAAGAGGTCATCGACCGCGTGATTGACCAGATGAGCGATTGGTCGGCCGCTATGCTAAGCAGCTATTCCCATGGGGATAAACCTTGGAAAGCAACCAAGGATGGGGATGAAATCAACTATGAATTGGTTTTTTACAGAAGGCCTCCTTATTCCGTTCGGGTCTATGAAGAGGAGGAATCCGATGATAGTTGAGCAACTTCCTGAATTTAAAAAGGATCTAAAGAATCTTCTAAAAAGGTACCGTACACTTGAACAAGATTTGGATGTAGTCAATTGGATTTGGAGGACGAACCAGGAGAAAGCCCTCCCTTTAGTTACCAAATCGCAAATTTGGGATTACAAACCTGCATCATTAAGGTCAAAAAAATAGCTTGCAAGGCATTGAAAGGTAGAGGGGTCAATTCGGGACTGCGTTTGATTTATGCATATTTTCCAAAAGACCAGCACATCGTATTTATTGAATTGTACCATAAAAACGACAAGGAGAATGAGGACCGACAACGGATTCTCGACAATTTCAAGTAAACCCATTCAGGAAGTAGAAAATTGTACAATGTACCAGGTACCCTGCCTGCGGCAGGCAGGCGCAAAGAAATTGTGGTCCGCTCGGTTTGGCTTCCGGAGGCCTTGGCGGCTTCCCTACTTTGCAGCCTGCCCCGCAGCATTGCGGGGAGAGATTTTTTTTTAGTTCTCGCAATTCTTTTTTTCTTTTCTCTCGCAAAGCCTGTCCGCCGCGGCGGACAGGTCCCTAGAGTCGGCTGGCCTGCCCTAAAGACTTAAAGCGCTTTGGAAAGGATGAAAAAAAATCACGACCTTTAAATGTAAGAATTCAAAAAATAGCCTTTTAAACAACCGAAAAGCTCCTGCTGTGGTGGTATTGAAATGCGAGGATTGGGCTGTAAAGCAACGGGAAAACAAGTAATGAAAGAACAACCAAAACTATCCATACGTTTTTTCAATGACCGAGAGGTACGGGCTGTTTGGGATGATGAACATTCCAAATGGTGGTTTAACGTGTTGGATAGTGTGGGTGTGCTAAACGAAGAACCGGACTATGCCAAGGTCCGCAACTATTGGAAATACCTAAAAGCCAAACTAAAAAAAGAAAATAATCAGTTGGTTAGTGCCACTACCCAACTGAAATTCATGGCGGCAGATGGCAAAAAATACGCAACAGACACTTTAGATAGTGCCGGTATAATTGCCTTGGCAAAACATTTTCCCAACAATCGGGCAATCAAGTTTTTGGATTGGTTTTTATACAGTGATACCAGCATAGACGGGCAAAGCAAGAAAAAAGCATATACTCTTTTTGAAAGCAATTTAATTAACGACTTTGAAATAGTCACAACTAGAGGTTTGCAACAAATACAGGGGTATTTGTTTGGGGGCTTGTACGATTTTGCTGGGCAAATCCGAGAAAAAAGTATTTCAAAAGGCGGTTACCAGTTTGTCTATGCACAACATCTAAAAAGCACGCTGCAAAAAATCGATTTCCTACCACAAGCTACCTGGGATGAAATTAGTTTTAAATACACCGAAATGAATAAGGCACATCCTTTTATGGAAGGTAATGGCAGAAGTACAAGAATTTGGCTGGATATGATGCTCAAAAAATACCTAAAAAAATGTGTGGATTGGAGCAAAATCAGCAAAGAAAATTACATGAACGCCATGATTATCAGTACAGTTGATGGCAGCGTTTTAAAACAGCTGTTAGAAACCGCATTAACTGCTAAAATTAATGACAGGGAAATGTTTATGAAAGGCATAGACTATTCCTATTACTACGAAGAATGATAGCAGCAAGTATTGGAAATACCGACCTTTTTGACAAAGACGAAGTACGAGGTACTTGTCCGCAG
>CAMBMU010000050.1 GCA_945868725.1 Spirosoma fluviale | reverse complement strand
TTCCAGAGAATCCACCGGCATGCTGAAAACTGATTCTTTTGGCTAGGAAATAGGAAAGGTTCAAGGGACTGGGTTAAATTTGTTTGCAACTCTCCGCAAATTAGCATGAAGCAAGCGAAAAATTTACCCTTGGTCTACATTTTGACCATTTGCCTGGTTTTGGCAAGCAATGCCGCGTCTTATGCGCAACAAATCCTTGTGGGCGCAGAACAAGCCCAGCTCTACCTCCCCCAGCTTCAAGGGAAAAAAGTAGGGATAGTGGGGAACCAAACGAGCATCTTGCCGCAATCCAATCAGCAGCATCTGGTCGATTTTCTGTTGGAAAATAAAATTCAGGTAGTGAAAGTATTCGTGCCCGAACATGGATTTCGTGGCACTGCCGATGCAGGTGAGAAAGTCAACAACTCCATAGATGCCAAAACAGGCCTTCCCATCGTCTCCTTGTATGGAGCCAACAAGAAGCCCAGTGCAGAGCAGCTGAAAGACCTCGATGTACTTGTCTTTGATCTGCAAGATGTGGGTGTCCGCTTTTTTACCTACATCAGCACCCTCCATTACGTGATGGAAGCCTGCGCGGAGCAGGGCAAGCCACTGATCCTACTCGATCGCCCCAATCCCAACGGAAACTATGTAGATGGACCCATGCTGAAAAAAGGCTTTGAATCCTTTGTGGGAATGCATCCCATTCCGATCGTACATGGCCTAAGTATCGGCGAACTTGCCCAGATGATCAATGGAGAAAAATGGCTAAAAGGTGGTGCAAAGGTCAATCTTACCGTCATTCCAGTAGCTAATTGGAACCATGCAATGGCCTACGAACTCCCAGTAAAGCCCTCTCCCAACTTGCCCAATGCACTTTCAATCAGCCTCTATCCCAGCACCTGCCTTTTTGAAGGCACAGTAGTTTCCTTGGGTCGCGGCACCTATTTTCCTTTCCAAGTTTATGGCTACCCAAATGCAAAGTTTGGGAACTTTAGCTTTACTCCAGTGGCTATCGATGGGATGTCCAAAACCCCTCCGCATCAAGACCAGTTGTGCTATGGAAGAGACCTGCGTACGGAATCCCTAGAGCAGCCTTTTACCTTGAGCTACCTCCTCGAAGCCTACCAGCGCTCCGATATGAAGGAAAAATTCTTCAATTCCTATTTCAATACCTTGGTAGGTACGGATGAACTTAAGAAACAAATCTTGGCAGGAAAAACAGAGACCGAGATTCGTGAAACCTGGCAGAAAGGGCTAACAGACTTTGCCCAGCTACGTAAAAAGTACCTGCTTTACCCTTAAAAATGGAATTTCCGAATTAATCCAACGCGCCCCACATGCATTTACCTCCTATAAATCACTCCATAAGAATCATTTACATGGGCACCCCTGAATTTGCGGTGCCTGCTTTGGAAAACCTAGTGGCTGAGGGATGGAATGTAGTAGCCGTCATCACTGCCCCAGACAAACCCCAAGGCCGAGGACAGAAGCTGGTTGGTTCTCCGGTCAAAGAAGCAGCTGAGACTCTAGGCATACCTGTATTGCAACCCACCAACCTCAAGGATGCGACCTTCCAACAGGAATTGAAGGCACTTGCTGCAGACCTGCAGATTGTGGTGGCCTTCCGCATGCTTCCTGAAGCCGTTTGGAACATGCCCCCGATGGGTACTTTCAACCTCCACGCTTCCCTACTGCCCAATTACCGAGGAGCTGCCCCGATCAACTGGGCTCTAATCAATGGGGAAAAGGAAACTGGAGTCACCACCTTCTTTTTGCAGCAGGAAATCGATACTGGAAATATCCTTTTTCAAGAGAAAGTAGCCATTCTCCCCGAGGATAACCTGGGAAGCCTCTACGAAAAATTGATGAGTTTAGGCGCCGATCTGGTAGTGAAGACGGTAGATGCCATTGCCTCACAAACCATTCAGCCCCAGCCTCAAGACGATAGTCAGGCCCTCCAAAAAGCACCAAAAATCTTCAAGGAAACAGGCCAGATTGACTGGAAAGGCTCAGCCAGTTCCATCCACAACCTGATCCGAGGACTATCTCCCTATCCAGGAGCATGGACGGAGCTGCAAGGCAAAACCTGTAAACTCTTCACTTCCCATCCAAGCAATCAGAATCTGCCGGGAAAAGCTCCGGGAGATTGGGAGAGCGATTTCAAAACCTACCTTAATTTTCAATGTGGAGAAGGGTACCTCACGATTCTCGATTTACAATTAGAAGGAAAAAAGCGCATGAAAGTGGATGAATTCCTTCGGGGATGGAAAGGATAAAGTCAGTTCCAATGCTACTTGAGTTCTTTTTAACTCCCAATAAAATAAACCTGAATTTAATCCATTAAACTACCTGGTTGTTTTTCGAGTTTACTCTAGTGAGAACTTCGCTAAAGCAGGTAACTTACCCATCAAATCCATACGCGTGAAAATCATACTTCTTGTAGCAAAAGCAACGAACCAAGTCATCGGAAAAGACAACCAGCTCATCTGGAAGTTGTCCGCAGACTTGAAGCGTTTTAAAAACCTAACCACAGGACATCACCTCTTGATGGGCAGAAAGACCTATGAATCCTTGGGTAGGCCCCTACCCAATCGTACCCATCTCATCATCACCAGAAACCCGAATTTTGTGGTTCCAGAAGGCCATTATGCCTTTCAATCGGTCGAAGACGCCATTATTTATTGCACCAAGCACCAACTAGACAAGGTGTTTGTGATCGGTGGTGGAGAAATCTACAAGGAAGCCTTACCGCTCTGCGATATCCTAGAAATCACCGAAGTGGAGGCTAGCCCAGAGGGAGACACCTTCTTCCCCGAACTCGATTTCTCGATTTGGAAGGAAAAAGAGCGAGAAGAATTTGCTGCTGACGAAAACAACGAATATCCGTACGCTTTTGTGACCTACGAAAAAAGATAAATCATGGCTAAACCCGTCATCTGGATCACAGGCGGTTCCTCAGGTATTGGAGAAGCCGCAGCCCAAAAATTCTCGAATGAGGGCTATTCCCTCATTCTCTCCTCCCGCAACTTGCAGGAACTCGAGCGTGTCAAAGCTAGCTGTACCTTCCCAGAAGACATTCATATTTTACCCCTGGATCTGGCAGATAGCAGCGGTTTTGATCAGAAGGTAGTCACAGCTCTTTCCTTTTTTGGGAAGGTGGACATGCTGCTTCACAATGGAGGCATCAGCCAGCGGTCCCTCATCAAGGATACCCAACTGGAGGTGGATCGCAAGCTCATGGAGGTCAACTACTTTGGAACCGTCGCCTTGACCAAAGCGCTACTTCCACACTTTATAGAAAGAAAGCAAGGGCAATTTGGCGTAGTTACCTCTCTGGTTGGAAAGTTTGGATCCCCCTACCGCTCCTCCTATGCAGGGGCTAAACATGCCTTGCATGGATTTTTTGATACCCTTCGGGCCGAGCACCACCAAGACGGGATTTCGGTGACCTTGATCTGTCCAGGATTTATTCGTACGCAGGTATCCATCAATGCCGTAACTGGTGACGGGAGCCCTTTGGGCGAAATGGACCAGGCCCAAGACCAAGGAATGTCCCCAGAAGCCTGCGCGGAAGGTATTTTCAAAGCCCTAGTCAAGAAAAAGGAAGAAGTGTACATTGGCGGCAAGGAAACCTTGGCCGTATACCTCAAACGCTTCCTTCCTGGCTTATTTTCCAAAATTCTTCGATCAGCAAAAGTTAGATAATCCCAGATGCAAGCAGTAAACGCAGAAATCATTGCCATCGGAGACGAACTCCTCTATGGGCAAATCATGGATACCAATTCCCATTGGATCAGCCAGGAGCTGGATGCAGTGGGTGTACGAGTAATACGGAAAACCACCGTTGGGGACAATCGGACGGATATTCTCACTGCTTTTGAAGAAGCTTCGAAGCGAGCCGACCTGATTCTCATTACAGGAGGACTAGGTCCTACTCAAGATGACCTCACCAAGCCCCTGCTTGCGGAATACTTTGGCTGTGAGATCGTCGAAGTACCCGAAGCAGTAGCAGCTGTGTCCGCCTACTTCACGCGACGAGGTCGAGAGATGACACTACTGAATACCCTGCAAGGCCATCTTCCCACCTGCTGCACCTATGTTCCCAACGAGGTAGGTACCGCGCCCGGGATGTGGTTTGAGCAGAAAGGATGCTACTGGATGTCCATGCCGGGTGTTCCTCACGAGATGAAAAAGTTGGTCAAGGACTTTGTGTTGCCCAAGCTTTCCCAGGTGTTTGACCTTCCAGTGATCTACCACAAGCTCATCAAAACAGCCGGCATTGGAGAATCTTGGTTGGCCGACCTGATCAAAGACTGGGAGAATGCACTTCCTGCACACATTCGATTGGCCTATTTGCCCTCCCTGGGACATGTCAAACTGCGGCTCACTGCATTTGGCACAGACAAAAAACAGCTTCAACAGGAAGTGGCCGCGCAGATTCAAGTCCTACTGCCACAAATAGAAAAGTATGTCTATGGCTACGACGAAGAAACCTTGGAAACAGCCCTCGGTAAACTTTTGAAGAACGCAGGGAAAACGATAGCTTTAGCTGAAAGTTGCTCAGGAGGATACGTCTCCCATTTGATCACCACAGTACCAGGAAGCTCTGCTTATTTCCAAGGAGCGGTAGTTCCCTACCACAATGCCTTCAAAGAACGTATCTTGGGGGTGAAGTCGGAGACCCTAAGTAGCCATGGGGCGGTAAGTGAAGCTACAGTGGCAGAGATGGCGGAAGGAGTGCGAGATTTATTCAATGCTGACTACGGGCTGGCCAGTAGCGGTATCGCAGGACCAGATGGAGGCACTTCAGATAAACCCGTTGGGACTGTCTGGATTGCCTGCGCCGGTCCCGAAGGAGTGGAGACGAGAAAGTTACAGTTGACTCAAGACCGAATGCTCAACATTCAGTTGACGGGAGTAGCGGTACTTAATTTATTCAGAACCTGCTTTCACCCAAGTGACAAATAAAATTTTACAAGAAGGATTTGGGAAGCAGTTCAATAAAATTTAATTTTATAACTTGAAAATAAACCCAATTAAATTACAAGAATCAACATGGCTAGTGTAGAAATGCTCATGCCCAAGATGGGCGAAAGTATCATTGAAGGCACCATCCTTACTTGGCTCAAGAAGGAAGGAGATTCCATTGAAGCAGATGAGTCTGTGTTGGAAGTAGCCACCGATAAGGTAGATACCGAGGTTCCTGCCACGCATGGGGGTATTTTGAAGAAGATTTTAGCCAAAGAGGGCGATGTCGTTGCAGTTGGATCAGCTATTGCCATCATCGAAACCAGCGAAGGAGCCTCCTCCGAAGCGTCTACACCTCCTGCTTCTCCCAAAGAAGAAGTAGTGCAGATGGCGCCACCACTTACTGCCAGTTTGATTACTACTGCAGAGCCGACCAAAGAAGAAGTCAATTCGGATGGACGATTTTATTCTCCCCTAGTCAAAAGTATTGCCAAAGAAGAAGGAGTTTCTGCTGACGAACTTTCGCGCATAGCGGGTTCGGGCGCGGAAGGCCGTTTGACCAAACAAGACATGTTGGACTACCTTGCCGCTCGAAGCAATGGCAATTCCAAAAATACTGGAGCCACCAAAACCCCTCCGTCCATTTCCCAGCCCAAGGCCCCTTTAAGTATTAGTGGTGGAGACGAGCTCATCGAGATGGATCGCCTTCGCAAGATGATTGCCAGCCGTATGGTGGATTCCAAACGTATTTCTGCCCATGTGACTTCCTTTGTGGAGGCAGACATGACCAATATTGTGCTTTGGAGAGAGAAAAATAAAGAGGCCTACAAGGCGAAGTACGGGGAAGGGATCACCTTTACCCCCTTCTTTATCGATGCCGTAGCCAAGGCCATCCGCGACTTTCCGATGATCAACATCTCCGTAGAGGGCGATCATATTTTGAAGAAAAAAGACATCAACATCGGTATGGCTGTTGCTTTGCCATCAGGCAACTTGATTGTTCCCGTTATTAAAAATGCCGACCAACTCAATATTGTTGGGATTTCAAAAAAGGTAAATGACCTGGCCAACCGTGCCCGCATCAACAAGTTGACTGCTGACGATGTCACTGGAGGAACATATACTGTTTCCAATGTGGGGTCTTTTGGCAACATCATGGGTACTCCTATCATCGCACAGCCTCAGGTGGCCATCTTGGCAATTGGGGCCATCGTCAAAAAACCTGCAGTAGTCGAGACGCCGACAGGAGATGTCATCGCCATCCGTCATAAAATGTTCCTATCCCACACCTACGATCATCGGGTCGTGGATGGATCTCTTGGAGGCATGTTTGTAAGAAGAGTAGCCGATTACTTAGAGGAGTTTGATTTGGAGACAGCATTGTAATTTGGTCAACGGCTAACAGACCACGGTCCACTGCCGATTGAACTGAACCGCAAACCTTATTTTTTTTGATAGATGTTGTTAAAGTGGATAATCACAAACGAAAAATCCCCCAGGAAGTAGAACCACTCCTTAGGGGATTTTTTACTTTATAATTCAAAAGGTTCGCCTGTCAAAAAAAATCCCTGAAGTTCAAGGAAGTTTGCTGTGGACTGTTAGCTGTTAGCATTTGGTCAACGGCTAACAGACCACGGTCCACTGCCGATTGAACTGAACCGCAACCCTTATTTTCTTTGGTTGATGTTTTAAAAGCAGATAATCACAAACGAAAAATCCCCCAGGAAGTAGAACCACTCCTTAGGGGATTTTTTACTTTATAATTCAAAAGGTTCGCCTGTCAAAAACAATCCCTGAAGTTCAAGGAAGTTTGCTGTCGACCGTGAACTGTTAGCTGTTAGCAATCTAACTTTGCCTGAAGTTTCAACTTGCGGTAGTAGAACTCCAGCTTCCCTGCCAGCATCGCCAAGCGCAAGGGCTTGGTCAGGTAGTCGTCCATTCCTACTTCCAGCGCCTTTTTCTGATCATCCTCAAAGGCATTGGCCGAGAGCCCAATGATGATGAGCGATTGTTTAGGAGTCATTTTTCGAATCTCCTCTGTCGCCTCTACCCCATTCATTACTGGCATTTGCACATCCATAAACACCAAATCAAAATCCTGATCACGTACTTTATCTACTGCCTCCTGCCCATTTTTGGCTACCTCAAAGGCAAAGCCCAGCTGCTGAAACATAAGCCCCATCAATTGGAGATTGAGCTCGTTATCCTCGGCAATCAGGATTCGGAGGGGAAATTTTTCACCCATATCTCTCTTGATTTCCACAGCACTGTCTTCTTTTGAAATCGGAACCCATGACTCCAGCCTACGCTTGGCTAAAACTGAAAAACGAAAAGTTGCACCCTGCCCATGCTCGCTACTTACTTCTAGTTCACCTCCCAATAGTTCCACCATTTTCTTGGCAATGGCCAAACCTAGACCAGTTCCTTGGTACGATCGGGTAGCGGAGCTTTCAACCTGGAAAAAAGGTTGGCTGAGGCGAAGTATGTTTTCTTGGGAAATGCCTATTCCCGTATCAGAGACACTATAATGTAGCATGAGCAACTCTTCCGTCAGGGCCTCTTGGCTGAGGGTTATTTTCACCTCACCTCCATCGGGCGTAAACTTGACTGCGTTTCCTACTAAATTCAATAAAATTTGATTGATTTTATCTCGATCAGCTTCCACGACGAGTTGAGGACCTATTTCCTCCTGCAACTGCAACGAAATACCCTTCTTTTGAGCCAAAGCACCAAGAATCTCAAGTTGTGCCCGCGCCTCCTCCACAGGCGAAAAAGTAAGCCCATGGATATCTACTTTGCCGGCCTCAATCTTGGAGTAATCCAAAATATCCCGAATAATACTCAATAGGGAGCTTCCAGAATTTTTGATAATCTCCAAATACTGCAACTGCACCTGGTCCAAACGGGTACTTTCAAGCAAGTCAATAATGCCCAAAAGTCCATTCAGCGGGGTACGGATTTCGTGGGACATGTTGGCCAGAAATTCCGATTTAGATCGATTGGCCTGATCCGCAGCCTGCATGGCATCAATCAACCCTTTCTCCCAAATCTTCTGACTCGTGATCTCCTTAGACACAGAAATCATCTGCTGGGCATCTAAGGGGAAAAAGCGCATTTCATAGTAACTTTTCTTACCTGTGCCTGCTTCAGACCAACTCACATTGGCGGTCTGAAGCATACCTGAACTTCTAGCAGCCGAAAATGCTGCCTTCAATTCTGGAGCTTGATCCAAAGGCACTATTTCATCCAGGGTTTTGCCAACTTGTGCTCGGGTAAGATTCAAGTAATTCCCTCTCGGCTGCACATGGAAATCTAAAATTCTACCGGCATTGTCGTATACAAAGATTTCATCAGGTAGGTTGTTAAACAGCGTGCGAAGGCGGGTTTCACTTTGCACGATCGACATTTTTGCCTGATAGGATTCGGAGATATCGGTACAAATCCCAAGTCCTATGTCAAAAAGACCCTGTTTATCTAGAATAATTTTTTCAAATATTCGTATCCGTATTTTTCTTCCGTCTTTTCGAAATAAATCGTATTCCAAATCCAAATATTCTCTTTTCTCTATATATGCTTTTCTAATCTCCTTCCTCACCTCTAAAACCAAGGGGACAGTAGAGCTATCGTTGAAGGCTGTGATAAATTCTTGTTTTGAGTAACCCAAAATTTCTTCCACTTCATCACTCGCTCGAACAATCTCCCCTTTGTAATTGTGAAAAAACACAAAACCACGAAGTTCCTTCAATAACAAGTTCTGTTGATCAAAAAGCTCGCTCACCTCCTTGTAGCTCTCCTCTCTATTTTTGGTGTATTGCAGGTAATTTTTAACCGAAATCACGAAAATGGATAGCAAAATGACCAAGATGATGATTATGCCTGCAAATAATAGGAAATAGGTACGGTATACCCCCGTACGGAGGTCATCAAAAGGCAAAACAATCACCAGACCCATGTGATGGACCAAATCCCCAAAAGAGAAAGGATATTGCGCCAAAACGCCATTGACAAGGGCACCCTCTTGTTGCCAAGTAACAGGATACAATCCCTTTACACCTTGGTACATGTCTTTCTTGACTCCCTCAAACTCCTCAATCTTTACTTCTTTAAGGTGAGGAAGGCTAGTAGATCCGATGTCAGTCAGGTTTCCATTCAAATACAAAAAACTACCCCCACCCGGTACCTGGTAGAAATTTTCCAGATAATCTTGCGCAAAACGAGCAATAGTGGTGGAAAAAAGTATTCGATGCCCCATTTTCCCTTCCAAAAGCAATTGTGGCTTTACTGAATCCAAAGGAAACTGAGGGACTGCTTTTTGGATAAAATCATTTCGCTCTGTGTAAACATAGCTGGTCACAACTCCCTGAGGATCTGCTACCCACAAGGTATCTATTAATCGAGGAAAGGAGGTGAGCATTTTTCTAGCCAACTTCCCTAGTTCATCCTGCCGATTCTTAGCAGTATGCTCCTCCAATTCCCCTAAAAAAACTTTAGACTCTTCTTCAAAACGATCAAATTCATTTTCCAATCCTCTTCCCGCTAAATCCGTCTGCTGCCCCAAAAAATCTTTCCTTCGGTCTACTTGGGTAGAATAGATCGCCCAAAAAAAGCTAACTCCAACCACCATGACCAGGAGAATAAGGAATACGCCTAAAATTAGGGAAATCCGAAAGCCACGATTGGAAAAATCCTTTTTCATCCTTAGTTGGGTAGCTTAATTTCCAAAAGGTGCCAATCTACTTGAGAAAAAGTATATCCCAGGATCCGCGACATGCGGGCATCCTGGACAAAATCAAAATGACTTTTTTTATCAACAAGGATGGATTTTGCCATCTCACGAACTTCTCCATTCTTGCTTCGTGAAAGGTTGAAATCGGCACCTCTAAAGTTGTCCATCTGTATTGTCTCCCGATAGACATGGTTTTTTAGCAAGGGCATGCCCAACAATTCAATGGCCTCGGATTTGCCTCCAATGATGTCTCCATTGCCATTCACCAACACAAAATACCCATCCACGGCATCCAAATAACTATCAATCGCATCTCCAATACTCAAGTCTATGCCCAACACGGAGGAAAGTTCCTCCCCATCATACACGGGATGTACCAAGGAAAATATCCATCCCTTCCCTGCCGGGTCCACATAGGGTTCGGGAATCCATACCGTCTCTTTGGACGGATTGTGGGCCAGGTCAGCTTCGTAGAAAAAATTAAACTGGGTTACATCCAAATTAGGATCCACAATGTTTTTGGCATCAAAGGCCGGATAAATGCGGCTTGCTCCCAAGGGTGAATTCGAGTAAATCTGAATTGCTTTCGGATTTTTTTGCATGAAGGTGGCAAACACGCTATCCATGGAATTGGTGAGCTGAATAAGTTGCTTCGCTTTCTTAGGATCAGAACTGGAATCAAGAATCACTACCGTACTCAAGGAAGCATCCTGACCGGGAAGGTTGGTGGAAAAGGCTCCCTCCATCGTGTATTTGAAGTCACTAGAACTGGCTAGTATGGAATCTCGTTTTTGTAAGAGGAACTCGTTGTAGTCGGTAATTTGCTCCAGCTCGGTTCGAAGGACTTGCATTTGGGCTTCAATTTGAGTCACTAGCCCTTGCAATTTGTTGTAATCTTCCTTGTCTGGAACACTGACCCCAGATTGACAGGAGAACAAGACAACAGCAAAAAATAGGAAGAACAAAGCGAATAAAAATTTCATAGGCAGAATTGTTTAGTTTGATTATCCGCAATCATGCCAGTGGCTAAGCTTGCCTGTTTATCATTGCGGATAATCGTTCACCGTCCATGGACCACGGCCCACAGGCAGTCAACGGTCCACAGCTCATTTGATTGAACTTCAAACTTTGTTTTTTTGGTTAGTGGTGAAAAAGCGGATAATCAGAATGAATTAATACTATACTGACTGTCTATGGAGGGAATCAATGATTTGGAGTGAAGGACCATAGACCTCGGTCTACAGGCTGTCAACAGTCCACGGTCGACAGCAGCTACCAATCCTTAGTTTCAATGCTCCCTTTAAACAAAAACAGGCACTATTTTTAAAATACTGTTAGAAAAATACTATTTATTTTATAAATAATATAGTACTCATTAAAAAAGAATTGAATTTGGCTTGTGGTTAATTTTGTCAACGGACGACAGTCCACAGTCCACAGCCGATTGGATAAAGGATTAAAAAAGGTGCTAAGGGCATGTACGGTAGACCTAACTAAAGAAAATAAGGCTTGAAGTTCACTTCAATGAGCTGTGATGTGGATTTTGTCAACGGACGACAGTCCACCGTCCACCGCCGATTGGAAATGGGAATAAAGGAGGTGCTAAGTGAAT
Organism: Spirosoma fluviale; assembly: GCA_945868725.1. Taxonomy (GTDB): domain Bacteria; phylum Bacteroidota; class Bacteroidia; order Cytophagales; family Cyclobacteriaceae; genus Algoriphagus. The sequence goes on along the minus strand of CAMBMU010000050.1, from coordinate 7,138 downwards.
CTACTTTAGACCTAACTAGGGAAAATAAGGCTTGAAGTTCACTTCAATGAGCTATGATGTGGACCAAACGGCTGTCGACCGTAGACTGTAAATGGTCAACGGCTAACGGTCCACCGTCCACCGCCGATTGGAAATGGGAATAAAGGAGGTGCTAAGGACATGTAGGTAGACTAAACTAAGGAAAATAAGGCTTGCAGTCCGTTTAAATTAGCTGTGGACCGTCGACTGTAGACCGTTGACAGACATTGTCTATCACCCGATTTTTTTAAGAAGCGATGCCCCCATTTCTTCAAACCGAAGTTTGACTTCTTCCAAAAACTCTCCTTCCAAAAATCCCTCCAATTCCGACTCTTCCAAGATATCTGTTTCACTCACCTTGAAGGTTTGCTCCATCGGCCCCAACTCGTATTTGAAGATATATTTGGAATTCCAAGAAAAGATACTCACCCGTATCTCTCCCAGGGTCACTTCTTTGATCACTCTCATGCCGAACGTCGTACTTCAGAAGTGAAGCTAATTTTGGAGGACAAGGAGGAAGCCACGGAGCAGTATTTTTCTACAGACAAGGCCACCACTTTTTCAAATTCCTCCGCAGTCGCATCTGGGGACACCAACACAAAGTGAAGTGCGATATCCGTGTAATAACCCGGCACCCCATCGTTACGAAGGCCTTCCGCCTCCACAAAAAAATCGAGAATCTCCCGTTTTTTCTTTTTCATCATCAACACCGCATCCACTGAAGCACAGCCTCCCAATGCAGAAAGCAGCAATTCCATCGGCGATTGCCCTTGCTTCAACTCAGGATCGTTCATGTCGATGTGTACGGCATGGCCTTGTGGATTCTGTGCGGTATAGGTCAGATCCGAGGTCATGCGAACGGTTACGCTTCGGGTATTTGCCATGTGCTAATTGGTTTATGGATTACTAAGGAATTACATGTTTCGTCTGTACTGCCCACCCACCTCGTAGAGGGCAAGGGTTAGCTGTCCCAAAGAACAGAATTTTGAGGCTTCCATCAAGCATTCAAACACATTTTCGTTCGAAGTCGCTGCTTTTTTCACCTTTTTAAGCTGTTCGCTGACCTGATCGGCAGCAGCACGATGAAGCTGCGTCAAAGTTTGAATCTGCCCTTCCTTCTCCTCTGAAGTGGCACGAATGACCTCTCCTGAAATCAAGGTCGGAGAGCCTTCGCTGGACAAAAAGGTATTGACCCCAATGATCGGAAACTCCCCGGTATGCTTGAGCATTTCGTAGTGCAAACTTTCCTCCTGGATCTTGCCGCGCTGGTACATAGTTTCCATCGCACCTAGGACACCACCACGCTCGGTAATGGAGTCAAATTCCCGGTAAACGGCCTCTTCCACCAAGTCGGTCAGCTCCTCTATAATGAAGGAACCCTGAAGCGGATTTTCATTTTTGGCAAGGCCCAACTCCTTGTTGATGATCAACTGAATCGCCATGGCGCGTCGTACGGACCCTTCGGTAGGGGTAGTAATCGCCTCGTCATAGGCATTGGTGTGCAGGGAATTGCAGTTGTCATTGATCGCATACAAAGCCTGTAGCGTGGTGCGGATATCGTTAAAGTCGATTTCCTGCGCGTGTAGGGAGCGTCCGGAGGTTTGGATATGGTACTTGAGCTGCTGCGCGCGATCATTGGCTCCATACTTCAGCTTGAGTGCCTTGGCCCAGATTCGGCGAGCTACTCTTCCAATCACCGCATACTCTGGATCGATCCCGTTGGAGAAAAAGAAGGAGAGGTTGGGTGCAAATTCGTTGATGTCCATCCCTCGGGAGAGGTAGTACTCCAAGTAGGTGAATCCATTGGAGAGGGTCAATGCCAGCTGGGTAATCGGATTGGCACCTGCCTCAGCGATGTGGTAGCCTGAGATGGAGACGGAGTAAAAGTTGCGGATCTGCTGATCAATGAAGTACTGCTGCACATCGCCCATGAGACGTAGTGAAAACTCGGTAGAAAATATGCAGGTATTTTGGGCCTGATCTTCCTTCAAAATATCTGCCTGCACCGTACCTCGTACCTTGGAGAGGGTATCCGCCTTAATCTGTGCATACACTTCTTTCGAGAGCACCTGATCGCCTGTAACCCCGAGAAGCATCAGTCCCAGCCCATCGTTGCCTTCGGGAAGCGAACCGCCGTATCGAGGCCTAGGCAGTCCTTTTTTGGCATAGATGGAGTCGATTTGGGCATTAACTTGCTTCTCCAAGCCCTTTTCACGGATGTACACCTCGCACTGCTGGTCAATCGCTGCATTCATAAAGAAGGCCGTCATCGCGGCAGCAGGGCCATTGATGGTCATGGATACCGAGGTCATCGGGTCAATGAGGTTGAAACCAGAATACAACTTCTTCGCATCATCCAAACAGCAAATATTCACCCCAGCATTGCCGATCTTGCCGTAGATGTCGGGACGGTAGTCCGGGTCTTCCCCGTAGAGGGTCACAGAGTCAAAGGCCGTGGATAGGCGCTTCGCCGGCATACCTTTGGAAAGGTAATGGAAGCGCTTGTTGGTGCGCTCAGGGCCACCTTCCCCTGCAAACATGCGTGTCGGATCCTCTCCTTCCCGCTTGAAAGGAAATACCCCAGCGGTGTAGGGAAATTTGCCCGGTAGATTTTCGCGGAGACCCCACTTCAACAGCTCTCCCCAAGCCTGGTAGCTCGGAAGTGCCACTTTAGAGATACGGGAACCCGTAAGAGAGCTCGAGTAAGTTTTTACTTGGATCTCTTTACCCCGAACGAGGTAGGTATAGTACTCCCCTCGGTAGCTCGCTGCTAGAGCAGGCCATTCTTCTAACCATTTCTTATTTTTTGGATCTAGATGCAAGGCTACTTGGGCGAAGACCTCTTGCAATTCCTTGATCAGTCGATCTTTATCGGTCACCGAAGTAGTGGCAATGACCTCCATGGACTTTTGGATGGAATACAGCTGCTGGGCCACCTCTCCCTGCTCCTCCACCCAAGCATCATATTTCCGATTTACTTCCGTGATCTCACTCAGGTAGCGCGTGCGTGCAGGAGGAATGATGTACACCTTTTCAGAGGTACCCATCGCTCCTTGGAAGTTACTTTTCCAATTTTCAAATTTTCCACCCAGACCAGCCACCACCAAGGAATAGAGCCGGTTCATGCCCGGATCGTTAAACTGGGAAGCCATGGTCCCTACCACAGGAAGGTCTTCCTCCTTGCTATCCCAAAGATTATGGTTGCGCATGTACTGCTTGCGCACATCGCGAAGCGCATCCAGTGCTCCTCGCTTGTCAAACTTGTTGAGCGCAATCAGGTCTGCGAAGTCGAGCATATCGATTTTCTCCAGCTGGGACGCGGCCCCATATTCTGGGGTCATCACATAAAGCGACAGGTCAGAGTGCTCAATGATCTCGGTGTCGGATTGCCCGATACCTGAGGTTTCTAGGATAACGAGGTCAAATCCTGCCGCCTTCACCGTATCCACCGCATCCTGCACATACTTGGACAACGCAAGATTGGACTGACGCGTAGCCAAAGAGCGCATGTAAACGCGTGGATGGTGAATGGCATTCATGCGAATGCGGTCACCCAACAAAGCTCCGCCCGTCTTGCGTTTGGAAGGGTCGACGGAGATGATGGCGACGCGCTTGTCTTCAAAGTCCATCAAGAACCGACGCACCAGTTCGTCTACAAGGGAGGATTTTCCTGCTCCACCGGTTCCTGTGATGCCCAGCACAGGCACGATGGCCTTTTGACTCGCTTTTCTCACTCTTTCAAGGAGGGGAACAGAACGCTCTGGAAAGTTTTCAAATGCCGAGATCACCCGAGCCACCTGTCCTGTTTCCTTGAGCGAAAGCTCCTTTTCTACTTCCAAATCTCCTCCTAGTGGGAAATCGCAGGCCTCCACCAGGTGGTTGATCATGCCCTGCAGTCCCATGGCACGTCCATCGTCGGGGGAATAAATGCGGGTGATGCCATAGTCCTGGAGAAGGGCAATCTCCTCGGGAAGAATGGTTCCTCCTCCTCCACCAAAAATTTTGACATGCCCCGCAGCTCGTTCTTGAAGCAGGTCATGGATGTATTTAAAAAACTCGACATGACCGCCTTGGTAGGAAGTGATCGCAATGGCTTGCACATCCTCTTGAATCGCACAGTCTACAATCTCCTGCGCGGAGCGGTTGTGCCCCAAGTGAATCACCTCGACACCGGTAGATTGAATGATTCGGCGCATGATGTTGATCGCGGCATCGTGCCCATCAAAGAGAGAGGCCGCCGTGACGAGGCGGATGTGGTGCTTGGGCTGGTACTTGGTAGTTGTTAAAGTCATGGATTTGGGTTCAATTCTTGATTCAAGGCCAGAATTAGTAATTTTCAACTCCTTAAATACACCTGCGAATATAGGAAAAACTACGCGGAGCTTTTCCTGTTTGGGCTAGAGATCCAAAATTAGAGTTGGTCCAATCACTCACGAAAAAGAAACCCTGTCGGTTGCAGAATCTCTTGAAAAACCAGAGAAATGGCCTATTCTGTTTTGAATTCTAGTGCTTCTCCTTAGTTTAGTGGATTCAATAACCCAGCTCAAGCCATGTCTCCAAAAACCTACGCTTTTTTTATCTCCCTCACTGCCGCCCTAGGTGGCTTTTTGTTTGGCTTTGATACCGCTGTGATTTCAGGTGCCGAGCGAGCCATACAGGAGGTCTGGAAATTAAACGACTGGGTGCATGGATTGGCCATCGCTTCAGCACTCTACGGCACCGTCATTGGAGCCTTGCTGGGCGGTATTCCTGCCGAAAAGATGGGACGCAAAAAGAGTCTTTTTTGGATTGGCCTATTTTACTTTATCTCTGCCGTAGGCTCCGGCATCGCCTGGGATGTAACTTCCTTCACCTTCTTCCGCTTCCTGGGTGGTCTGGGAGTAGGCGCCTCCTCCGTAGTGGCACCCATGTACATTTCCGAGATTGCCCCCGCCAAAAGCCGCGGCCTGCTCGTAGCCCTCTACCAATTCAACATTGTCTTTGGCATCGTGATGGCCTACGTCTCCAACTACTGGATAGGTACCGCCGGTATCCCAGAGGATTGGAGATGGATGCTTGGCGTCGAAGCGATACCTGCTATCCTGTACACGGTATTAATCGTGAAAATTCCCGAAAGCCCACGCTGGTTGATCACCAAATTCAATGACCTGACTAAAGCCCGAGCCATCCTCAGCCGCACCGATCCGGAAGGGGTGGAAGAAACGCTGCGTTTGGCAATCGCCGAGAGTCAATCCTCTCAAACAAAGCATGCCACAGGCTTCGGTATCCTATTTCGCCCGCAGTACCTATCCTGTACGCTGCTGGCCATCGCTATTGCCTTTTTCAACCAGGTATCTGGCATCAATGCGATCATCTACTTTGCCCCTCGAGTATTTGAGATGGCGGGTATCTCCACCGAAAATGCCTTGATCTCCACCATCGGCATCGGACTGGTCAACCTGTTTGCCACCTTCTTTGGACTCTACCTCATCGACCGAATTGGTCGCAAAAAACTGATGTACATCGGTTCATTCGGTTACATCATCTCCCTGACTTTGATGGCCTACAACTTTCTCGGGCCTGGCATCCCAAGCTTTTGGTTGCCGATCTTCGTATTTGGATTTATCGCCTCCCATGCCGTGGGTCAGGGTTCGGTGATCTGGGTATTTATCTCCGAAATGTTCCCCAATGAGCTCCGTGCTTATGGCCAGTCCTTAGGTTCCTTTACTCACTGGATCTTGGCGGCGGTGATTGCCAACGTATTTCCCTTCTTTGCAAACCAGTTTGGCCCCGGCTACATCTTCGCCTTTTTCTGTCTGATGATGGTAGTGCAGTTGGCCTGGGTACGCTTTGCGATGCCGGAAACGAAGGGAAGATCTCTGGAAGAAATTCAACAAGCCTTACAAAAAAACAATGTCTGAACCCGTCGTACTCTTTGGTGAAATGCTTTGGGACTGCCTTCCTACAGGAGCAGTACCGGGAGGCGCTCCCATGAATGTAGCCCTCCACCTCCACCAGCTAGGTCTTCCCACGCGACTCATCTCCGCTGTGGGCAAAGATGCCGATGGGGAAAAGTTACTCGACTTTCTGCGTTCCTTCAACTTGCCCCTAAACTTGGTTCAGGTACACGAGAACCAAGCTACATCCCAGGTGGTAGTCGATACCCGTGATCCCGAAAACATGCGCTACGACATTCTGAAGCCTGTGGCCTGGGATTTTTTGGAATGGTCCCCCGAGCAAGACCGAATCGTAGCCGATGCCGATGCCTTTTTATTCGGCACGCTGGGCGCACGTCATCCTGAAAGTTTGGCCACGCTCCTGAAGCTGCTGCGCCATCCTACCCTACGGATCTTCGATGCGAACCTCCGTCCACCCCACTATTCCTTTGACGTGATCGAAACCCTGCTCGGCTACACCGATATCCTCAAAATCAACGACGAGGAATTGGAGGTATTTGCGGAACACTTTGGCACAGAAGCCACGATTCCTGGCCTATGTGGGTATTTGGACCAGCAGTACCCTATTTCCATCATCTGCATCACCCGTGGATCCAAAGGTGCCGCCATTTACCAAAAAGGAGCACTTGTGGAGCACCCAGGGTATAAGGTAGCCCTCCAAGATTCGATAGGAGCAGGAGATGCGTTTTTGAGTGGCTTTATCAAGATGTACCTGGCCGAAAAGTCTCCCGAAGAAATCATCGACTTTGCCTGCAAGCTAGGCGGCTACGTCGCTACGCAAAAAGGAGGAGCCCCGAGGTATACGGAGGAAGATGTACTACGGGAAATACAGTAGGAGTATTTCTCAGAAGCAAGAAGCGAGAAACAAGAAACGAGACTTTATTCGTGGCGATACGAGATTCAAATATTCCACGAATTCCCACTTCTTCATTCTTCAATCGGAGTTGGACATTCAACATTAATCGAGTAATAATAGTACGTATCATGTATCTGGACGCTACAAAAATTAAAATAATATCGAATGCCAAACGCCGAATTTTGAATGTCGAATTTGGGAAAACTGGTTTCTAGCGTCACCGGGCTTACCAGAATCAAGAAACCTGTCTACCGACATCCAGGCAAGAAACGAGACTTTATTCGTGGCGATACGAGATTCAAATATTCCACGAATTCCCACTTCTTCA
>CAMBMU010000049.1 GCA_945868725.1 Spirosoma fluviale | reverse complement strand
TGTACCAATACATCCAATACCATAACGATTAAGGATTCTGTCAGTGGCAGATGCTTTATCTATCCAAACCCAACGAGTGGTAAATTCCAGGTTAGGTATTACAGTGTAGCCAATAACGTGTTGCCAAGAACATTAACGGTGTTTGATGCCAAAGGCGCCCGCGTATTTACGAAGTCTTACACTATAGGCAGACCATACGACAGGATGGATGTAGATATGCGTGCTTCTGGGAAAGGCATGTACTGGGTTGAAATAGGTGACCTTAATGGAAACCGCTTAACCGTGTGTAGAGTCGTGGTTCAATAAACAAAAATTTGTTATCATCGTACATGACGAGTGTAAATAAAATAATATTTCTATATTCTAAAATAACATAATAATGAAATCTCAGACCATATTTTTATTATTGTCAATCCTAATGCTTAGCTTTAATAATTCGGATATTAAGCATTCAGAAGAAATGGTACAAATTGGCACTCAAATTTGGACTACAAAAAATCTGGATGTAACTACCTACCGAAATGGGGATGTAATTCCCCAAGTAACTAGTCCTGCTCAATGGGTAGAGTTAACCACAGGCGCTTGGTGTTATTATGAAAACAAGAGCGAGAATGGCACAACTTATGGCAAGCTGTACAATTGGTTTGCTGTAAAAGACTCTCGTGGTTTAGCGCCAGCGGGTTATCACATACCAACTGCTGCTGAATGGACTATACTAGTTAATTTTTTGGGAGGAGAAACTGAAGCAGGGATTAAGATGAAAAGTGCTAGTGGTTGGACAGGTAATGGCAATGGCAATAACTCCAGCGGCTTTACAAGTCTGCCGGGTGGAAGCCTTGCTACCAATGGAAAATTTTTCGACATAGGTAGCCTTGGTTACTGGTGGTCATCTACGGAAAGCAGTACTACCTATGCTTGGAATTTCGCTCATTATTACAGGAATAGCAATATATACAGAGGCAACAGTTACAAGGCAAGTGGGTTTTCTGTTCGTTGCGTCAGGGATTAACCGAGTTCGTTGTAAAATCCGGCTAAACTCACCTCTTAAATATGAATTTCAAAAAGACATCTAAAAAAGAATGCTACTAAGGATATCTTAAATAAAGTTCTCTGTAGATTGTTTTTTGCCTTTGTTCAATATTATTTTGTTTTAATTTTTAATCACAGAACAGCTCTATTAAGCTAACTTTTGTCTGCTTTATTCTGAGGCTACAAAATATCGCAGACTATTGACCCAAAATTATCCATTTCCGTTACTGTAGCTTCAACCTTGGGATGTTCTTTAGGTAATAATTAACTTTAGACATATATATTGAGTTTTTGGTTACACTTTTGGGTACACTTTCTTTGTACGTGTAGTAAACCAAAACTAAAGTTATATCACTAAGTACTTGACTATCAGCGAATATGTATCAGTTGGTATTAGGTGGTATCACTTCGTATCAACAGTTGATGATTCTTGGCAAAGCCACCCAGTGAGAATTTTGGTCAATCTGAGAAGGTTGACCACTTTTATTTTCCGCTGAAATCTACGACAGAAAAGAGATTACGGCGAATAGACTATTGACTCTTGGAGTTCGAAGGGTGTTATTTTCCTTATTATACAACATCCCGTTGGGGTATATCAAATATTGCAAACGTTGCTTATCACTATAATCGCTTGAAACCCACAGCTGACTGGCTTTTTTAGAGATTGTTATCCCTTTTTTTAAAGCTAATCAGCTATGCAGGCCTCAGCCCGAAAGAATATAGCAGCGGCAGCAGCATAAGAGGTAAGGTGCATATTGTTTAGCTTTTTTTTAACGGATTTCAAATATTTTAAAAAAATTAGATTTTTGGTAAGAAATGACAAGGGGGTGTTTTCATGACACAGAAATTTAAGCGTTAATTATTCCATATAACCGGGAAATATTCCTTTTGCTGTTATAACCGTGCCTACTGAACCAACCAAAGCGCTTTTTGACGTAAGGCCTAAAAAATTGCGTATTGAATATGTTGAGTTTAATCCGGTACAATGAGCTCCCACAAAGTACTTAACTCCTGCTTCTCGCATTTTTTTCGCAGTCCATTCTAACTTATCATTATTAAGTTTTAACAAATGAAAACCTCCAATTATTTTATAAATTGGTCTACCTGGAATAATCTTTTGTACGTAATCAAGTGTATTAGCAAGTCCTGCATGACCACATCCACTTATTAAAACAATGCCATTCTCAGTATCGAAAAATAAGGATTGGTCTTCGGGTATAATATCCTCTACTATATTTCCTTTACTGTCAATCATTTTACTTACACCACTCCAGTTTTTTTCATCGTATTTTCTTGGAACTTGTCCAGTTGTCCACAAACCAGGTATTAGTTGTGTTGGATTTTTATGGCTGATAAATTTAATTCCTAAATTTTCAAGAGTATTCTTATTACTTAAAATATAATTATCATCTCCTTCTGAATTAGGTCTTGAATAAAAAATTCCCTCCCCTACATGCGCATTTTTAAAGGAGTTGGGATATTCCTTTTTTAACGTAATAAGACCCCCTGTATGGTCTTTATGATTGTGACTTAAATAAATATTATCAATATTATCAAGATTGATATTTAATTCTTTTGCATTCTGAACAACTGTATTTTCTCTTGAACCAGCATCAAATAAAATTCTTTCCCCATCAACTTCAATCATTGCTGAAAATCCCCACTCACCTGTATGGAAATCAGAAAGCATTGTGGAAAGTATAGTGATTTTAAAATCCTTTATTTTGGGATTTTGTCCAAAAGAAATCATTGGGAGAAATAGTAACGCGATGATTAGATGTTTCATTTGTTTAGAATTTTATAGAATTAGTGAGTATCTTTTTTGGATAATATCTCTAAGAGTTCATCATTAAAATTTTTGAAAATTTTAATTTTTCTATTATAGTCTTCAACTTTGTTTAACATTACATTTGTTTGAATAATCAAATTCTCATCAATTAATTTTTCTCGAATTAATTTCACACCAAAATAAAATCTTTTATAATTAGCTTTTGGTATATCCGTATTGCTACTTTCTAAAATATTATTAAAATAAGTTTTCTTTATTGGAAGATGTTCTCTATAAAAATAATTATTTACATTATCTATTTCATCCCCGTTAACATCAATTCTTTTATTCCATGTTTCATAATAATTAGATAACTTCCACTTTAGATCCTTAGATTCAACATAAGTTAAATTACCAGTTGCAATCATATTGTTATAGGAAGAGCTATTTAGGAAAACTGTTTGATTGACAAACGAACTATCAATATTGTCCATAGTAAATTTAATGAATTCATTTTCACTTAATTTATTATCATGAAATTCATATAATTTAGCCTTTAACTTTTGAAAGTATCTTATGCCATCATCTGAATACTTAATTGTACTCTCAATAAAAATTGAATCTTGTTTCAAATCTTGTAAAATAGAAAATAGGTTTTGATCTTTGCGTTCAATCATGGTTTTATAATCTCTTACGTTTTCAGCAAAAAATCCCAGAGTTACAGCAGCAAATAACATTATAAATTCAATAATGTATTCAGACCATTTCTTTTTATGCGTTGGATGGGGAGTGTGATCTACTTCCATATTTTTTTATTGTTGAAAACAAGATAATTATTACAATTTTAAATCTTCCCAATCCTTAAGCTGCCATTATTTATAAAACCTCTCGCAAAAACTACAAAGGACTACGATTTAACGCAAGCTTACAGTGAAAGCCAGTGCAATGTATTGAGCACAAATTGTTTCCAATCGTACTTGGTGCATAATTTGAATGATTGCGGTTTAATCTAACTCAATAAAGAAAGGATTTAGTGAAAGAAATTTCTCGAACTTATTTCTATTTTAACTTAGGTGCTATTCAGGACCCCATGTTTGACAGTGATTTTTAGTCACTGGCATAATTACGGATAATTCTATTGTCTTTTTACCAAACCCCTCTGCTTTTCATTTTCAGTGTGTAGACGGCATCTGATGCGGTGATAAACAACACGTTGCGTTCAAGCGTACCAAAGGTGACATTTGCGGTCCAGCTTTCAGGAACCGGGATATGGGCGATTTTTTCTCCATCTCGATCAAAAACAGTTACTCCCTTACCTGTTAAGTACACGTTTCCTTTGTTATCGATAGTCATCCCATCGGATCCCATCTCGCAAAACAAGGTTTTATTGGTCAGGTACCCATCATCCTGAATATCATACTTCCAGGTTTTGGAGGCCCCTATATCCGCTACAAACAGGTGCTTGCCATCTGGCGTACCAATAATCCCGTTGGGTTGTTTTAAATCTTGAGTTACCCGAAAAAGTTCGCTTCGATCCTCGGATAGGAAATACACATGCTGACCATCTTGCTGCATTTCCTTGCTTCTAACTCCCTCCCAATAAGGGCGAGGATATAGGGGATCTGTGAAGTACAGTCCACCACTTGGTCGAACCCAAACATCGTTGGGACCATTTAATTTTTTGCCTTTGAAGGAAGGAACCAAAACAGTTTCTTTTCCAGTTTTTAGATCCATCTCCACCAACTCATTTCGTAAGTCTGCAGCTGCAATCAGTTTGCTATCCAATTGAAAGTACAAGCCATTGGAACGGCCGGTACCTTCCTTGGCTAGGCTAACTTGATTGCTATTTGCATTCCATACGTAGATTTTATCGTTGGGCTGATCGGTGAAATAAATGTCTCCAAAACGATTGACTGCGGGTCCTTCGGTAAAGGAAAAACCATCTTTCACCAATTCGAGCTGTGCTCCCTTGGCCACAATACCTCGCTTATCTTCGAGCTGAGCAAAAAGGGATTGAGTAACCAACGAAAGGCCTGCAGATAGACCAAATAGATAGATTTTAGGGTTCATTTTTTTGAATTTGAGTTCTGTTGAGCACAAGAATTAACTTGTTGAGATCTGGGCTGTAGGCCAACCTCGTAATCCCTTGGTGGGTTGAAGATTCTACTTTTCCTAGAGAATGCCAATCACTTTCTTGAATATGTTTTGTAAAGACTTCGTTTCCCTTAGCCATTAAGAGGTGGTGTTTATCAATCCAAATAAAATCCTGGGAGCCTGGGATGGCAAAACCGTAATCCTTTCGTGCCCCAGTCTTTAGATTGACCGATGCGATGCCAAAAGCTTTTCCCTGATCTGTTTCGATGGATTTTTTTCGATCTAAATAGGATATTTCGGAAGTATTGTGTCGTTTTTTAACCGTTCTCCCGATATCGGTATCCAAAGTGTCCACCATTCCTTTGCCACGGACATAGACCAAGGAATTCGGCTCGCCAAGCACAAAAAGTGACGCTTTTCCATCGTACCAATCGTAGTAGCCCACGGGGAAAATATCTTCATACAACAGCTCGGGTGCTTCTCCAGCAATGGGGTACAACCAAAGCCGTTGGGTGCCATCTGGCTCGACTACGATGGCCGAAAAATAGGAGCCACACTCCGTCATGCTCGGTGAAAACTCACTTCGATCCGGGGTTTGAGTCAGGTTGGTGAATTTATTTGTTCGGAAACTGTAAAGAATCAGGTCGTTGTTTCCTTTGTCATCGGCTGCGGAAAAAATCAATTCGGAATCGTTAATAAAACTGGGCTGATTGTCGTATTCAGGTCGGTTGGTTAGCGGCTTGGCAGTAGATGTTAGGAGTTTGAGATCTCCCCCCTTGCCTTCCGTATCCATCACCCATAGGTCAGTGGATGCCTGCGCAACCCCTTTCGTGTGCTGAATGAGTAGGCAAATGAGAAGGATGAAATAAATCTTATACTGGATTCGCATCACTTGGCAACTAAAGTTTAACTATTTGGTTAAGGATAGGTGAATCTACTTATTCAATACAACAGTTCCGTTTTTGATCAATTACGGCTCAAACAAGATATTTTGGCAGATAAAGCTGTTGAAGCATTGATCTCTCAATCCACTCTGGCTTCAGAGGTCAATTCTTGGCTTGTGATTCCAGCCAAGCTTCCGGAAAATTTTCCAGAGGAGCTGCGGCTCTATTTTGAATTCTACCATTACAAAGAAAAAGAATTTTCTGAAGGAGAGCATCGCCTAGCTCAGGAGTTTTTCGAACAAAGGGGAGATATGTATCTCGCAGTACTTGGATTTTATTCTTTGCCTTATTGCTATGCCTTTGCTGCAGGTGCCCAAGTCCTCATTCGATCCCAACGAATCCTGAATCAAATCGGGGAAAGGCTAGGGGAGACCACTCGCTTTGTTTTGGATATTTTCAAACCTGGGGCATTTACTAGTCAGGATGAAGCCTTTTTGACTTGTGCTAAGGTTCGCTTGATTCATGCCTACAGCCGATACTTTATTCGAACCTATGCCAGGGATTGGGATCCAGCATTCGGGCAACCCATCAATCAGGAAGATCTATTGGGTACCAATTTGGCATTTAGCCACATCGTGCTTCGTGGAATGACCAAATTGGGCATGTCACCAAGTCCGAAGGAGCATCAAGCAGTGCTGGGGTATTGGAAGTGGATTGGGGAACTGATGGGGGTCGAAACTGACCTTTGGCCCAACAGCCCCAAAGAGGCGTTTGAACTAGACCGATTGATTCGAAAAAGGCACCTCAAAGCCTCAGATGCTGGAAAAAAACTAACCAGAGCCCTGCTCGAATTCTATCAGAAAAATATTCCCGATTCATTTTTAACGAGCCAATTGGAACCTTTGCTTGCCTACTTTCTTGGAAAAGAGGCCTCCAAAGCAGTGGGCATTTCAGGTCAAACCCAGGTCCCCGGAGATATTTTGGGACTTTTTTTGAAATTTTCCGGTTTCAAAACTTTTGGAGCAGTAAAAAACCATGAATCGCTGCGAAAGAATTTAGAGCGTCAACAGATGCAACAATTTGGACGGGTACTTCAATTAAAACTACCCGAACTAAATCGTTCGTAAACGGACAGATAGCTGTTCAGTTATCTAACATGCAGGCCATGCTTATTTCCTAAAAAACCCTTACAAAGCTTTTTTGGAGGTTTGGCATCATTTTAGTAAATCAAATACACATGAAAGAACTTAGGCATCGACTACAAACTATCCCAGTGGAATTAATTGTCTGGATAGTGAGTGTACTTGCCATTTTTACCATCAATCCCTATTCAGACTCCCTCAGCCTTTGTCCTTTGGACAATTTAGGTTTGCACTGGTGCCCTGGATGTGGATTGGGGAGGGCCATGAACCTGCTTGCTAGAGGCGAGTTTCTAGCTTCTTGGAAAATGCATCCCTTGGCAAGCTTTGCATATGGGGTCATCTTTCATCGTATTTGGGTATTAATCAAACAACTAAAAAGCAAGACACACTATGGCTAACGTATTGAGACATCTTCCTGAATTGGAAGGAATGGAATTGGGTTATATCCAGGGTTTAATGAAGAGCATGGATGAGGAAGAAGCGGCCTTATTTGCCCAAGTCTATCGGGCTAGAAGAAAGGATCCACAACTAATTATCATTTTAATTTTGCCGGGTTTCTTCGGATTTGCAGGTCTTCACCGTATTATTTTAGGACAAGTAGGATTAGGTATTTTATATATTCTGACCGTCGGCTTGTGCTTTATTGGAACGATCGTGGATTTGGTGAACTACAAGAGTCTAGCCTACGAATTCAACATCAAAATGGCACATGAAACAATCAACATGTTGTCTTACTCTTTCCCAGAAAAAGGAACTAAAGAAAGCTAAACCAACGCCCACTTTCCTTTTTGCCTTTGGTTTCCTCAGAAGCCAAAGGTTTTTTTATGCCTACCAGGAATCGTCTTCTTCTGGATTGGATGCTTGATTTAATTGAATCAAGGGCACAGCCAAGGGAGAAAGTAGCAAATGAAATTGCTGCAGTCTTAGTTCCAACTCCTGTAGCTCCTCGTAAGAGCCTTTAGAGAAAGGATAAGGCAGTTCAATCAATTCGGAAGACTTGGAAGTAAAGGGAGCCGTAATCTCTCCATCAAAAAGCAAGGGCCAAAGAGTTTTAGCACAGCCAAGGCCCCAAAAATTGAGGGGATATTGCTTGGCATACACCTGGAGCCTCTCGTTGATCTCATTAAAAAACAGAAGTGTTTCCTCTAATCTAATACGCGAACCTGCTCTAGATTTTCCTTTGGTTTTCAAGTACTTAAACTGAGATTTTCCTTGTTTCTGACGAACCAAGTAGCCTCGAAACACTTTATGATCCAGTAAATTTCCTTGGTGAAAATAGCCTACTGCTGCCTGTCCCGCTCGAACTAAAGTTAAACAGTAATGCACATCATCTAGGATTTGAAATTTTCCTTCAGGCAGCCAAGTCATCGTCCAAGGAAGAAAAAGCTTAGCTAGCCAGCTGACCTCATTCTCAATGATTAGCTGTTGTTTTTCAGGCAAAAAAGTAATTTTCCAACCCTTCTCCTCGACTTGATTTACGATTTGGAGAACTTGTTCGTAGGGGATAACTTGAGTTTGGGGTATTTTCATCGTAAAGCCAGTTCCATAACTATCTTTGCACAAAGAAAGAAAACTATATGCAGGAAGACATACAAAAAGTGCTGAATCGGATGTGCGACCCCAAAGAAGAGGAAGCATATCACTTTGCGGACAAACTTGGGGGCATGGCTGATGAAGAGACAAAAGACCACTTGATTACCTTGGTAAAAGGAGATCAGTGGGAAATAGCCTATTTGGCTTGCCGGGCATTGACCAAAACTTCCTGGAATGAAGAATCTTTGGATGCCATATTTGAAGCCATATCGGAAAAAAAGAACAAAGCTTTTCAAGGCGCTTTCGCTCAGATTTTAGAGGAATTTAATCTTGCTGAACGCTTTGTAGACATTTTCCGAGTGTATCTTTTTGGAAATTTTAAGGCTTCAACCTTGGCAAAAGGATACTTAGATAGCGTAGAGTTCGACATTACCCCAAGAACTA
The DNA here is from genome assembly GCA_945868725.1 of Spirosoma fluviale. GTDB lineage: Bacteria > Bacteroidota > Bacteroidia > Cytophagales > Cyclobacteriaceae > Algoriphagus. The sequence goes on along the minus strand of CAMBMU010000049.1, from coordinate 9,594 downwards.
TCCGCAAAGCCGAGAAGCATTGGAGCCATTACCTACACAATCCTGAGGATGAAGAAAGCCTAGCTTTGAAAAAATTGGAAGTGGAACCTATGCTCCAAGAACTAAAGGATTTATTTGCTTAATAAATTAGGCTTATTCTCTTTTTTTAACCCCTCGTACAGCAACTGCTTTAATGGGATCATCAGGCCAAGAATGCTTGGGATAACGCTGTTTGAGTTCTTTCTTGACCTCAAAATAGCCAGAGGACCAAAAGCTTTTCAAATCTTGGGTGAGCTGAACGGGCTTGTATCCTGGAGAGAGCAGTTCAATTAAGATTGGAATTCGCCCTTCATTCACTTTGGGGGTTTCAAGCATTCCAAACAGTTCCTGCAAGCGAACCGATAGACGAGGAGAACTGCCATCCTCTTGGTAATGAATCGGTATTTCACTTCCAGAAGGTACCGTCAAATACCTTGGTGCGATCCTTTCTAAGTTCTGCTGCTGCTCAAATGAAAGGGAATGGGTCAAAAATTGACCTAGATTCAATTTCTTCAACTCCTCATTTTTTGTAATGCCCATTAGATAAGGCTCTAGCCAATTAGAGGGATTTGCACAAAGAGCATCCAAAGACCAATTTGGCCAATCCTGATCCGGATGCCAAGTGGCTACCGACTGCAGTCGCGCCATCAATCCCAGAACACCTTCATTCCAGTCCAGCAAAAATCCCCCTTCCTCATTTATGGTTTCAAGAAGAAGTTGAACCGCCAGTTCAGGGTTCACTTTGGGTAGTGGTCTGTTTCCCAACACAATCGCACCAATTCGAATCTCAGCATGCGCCTGAAGACCACCTTTCTTTCGGTCCCATTCCAGAATCTCCTTGGTTTTGAGCATAGGAGCCAAATCCTTGGGATTCAAAGGTGCCGCCATCCAGATCTTACCCATTCCATCTCGAGCATCCAAGTGCGCTACTGCCAACCAGGATTCGTACGCCAGATCATCCTTATGCCCGATTTGGGCTATTTTACCATTTGCAAGTTGAAACTGTGCATTGTTCCCTGGTCTAGCCGCTGCAATCCGCTCTGGATAAGCATAGGCAAGCAACAATCCTGTAGCCCAAGGATCTACTGGACTATTTTCAGGAGTTACAGCGAGTAGCTTGCGGTATTGGGCGGCCACCTTCTCAATCTTTTTGTACGCAAAGGCACCATTTACCTGTCCTCGAAAGCGTCTCAGTCCTTCAATTCGAAGGTTGAGGTCTACGCCAGCTTGGGATGCTAGCGGATCTTTTTCCTCTAGAATGGCCGCAATATCGGTGGCTAGAGGCAGGAGATTTGCCTTTTTGGCATAGACGAGCATGTGAGCGATTCTCGGATGTACGGGTACCTGATGCAACTCCTTCCCATGTGGGGTCAGTTGGCCTTGGTCGAGGGCCTCAATGGCTTCTAACACTTTTTCTGCCGACACCAAGGAATTCACTGGGGGAGGATTGAGCCAGGTCATGCTTCGAATATCCTTTTTGCCCCAGACATGCATGTCTAGGACAAGACTGGTTAAATCGGCTTCTAGGAGTTCGGGTGTGCGAAAATCAGCCAATTGCGCTTGCGTACCTTTAGTCCAGAGTCGGTAAGAATGACCCGCTGCCAACCTTCCTGCTCTACCGCTTCGCTGATCCGCAGAATCCTTGCTGATGCGGTGGAGTTCCAATTTGGAGAGTCCTGAGCGTGGATCAAAACGGTTGGACTTCACAAAGCCAGTATCCACGACGACGGTGACTCCTTCAATAGTCAAGGAGGTTTCTGCAATATCTGTGGCAAGTACGATTTTTCGCTTTCCACTGGGATGGGGGAGTATCGCCCGCTGCTGCTCAGAGAAAGAGAGTTGTCCGAAAAGAGGAACTACAATATCCGTAGGCAAGGTCTTTTTCAAGACCTCCTCGGCCTTCCGGATTTCACCTTGACCGGGTAGAAACACCAAGAAATCACCGGCGTGCTGCTTGGTCAAGGGGATAATTTTCCTTGCTGCATCCTCTCCAATGGCATATTCGTCCACCTCCAAAAGGTAGTTGACTTCCACGGGATACTGTCTTCCTTTACTTTGAATGACGGGGGCATCCAAAAGTTTGGAAAGCTGCTCCGAGTCAATCGTGGCAGACATCAGCACGATACGAAGCTCTTCACGCAGTACCTGCTGCACCTCTCTGCAAAGTGCTAGGCCCACATCGGAAAATAGGTTTCGCTCGTGAAACTCATCAAAAATGACCATTCCGACATCCTCTAAGGCATTGTCCTGATGGAGCATCCGGGTGAGAATACCTTCCGTGATTACTTCCAACCGCGTAGCTGCAGTGACGCAGGTATCAAATCTGATGCGGTAACCCACCGTTTGTCCCAACTCTTCGCCCAGCATGTTGGACATTCGCTGCGCAATGCTTTTGGTAGCCAGGCGGCGAGGTTCCAGCAGCAGGATTTTTTTGCCTGCAAGCCAGGGTTCTTTCAACAACGCCAAAGGCAAAAGCGTACTCTTCCCTGCTCCTGGAGGGGCTTGAATGATCAAGGAAGAAGTATTGGCAAGGCTTTGTTTGACTGCAGGGATAATTTCCGCAACAGGTAAATCGTAGGAACTGGGATTAAAATCAGGCATGGACGACAAAAATACAATCCAGAACCTGGATTCTAGAATTTTATTGATTCAAAAAAAAAGCCCACAGGAAATCATCCCGTGGGCCCTGTTTAGAAAATTAGGGGAGTTAAGCGCCGATTTTGGCAGCGGCTTTTCCATATTCCCATCTAATCTCGAAGGAATCAGCCTTTACTTGATATACCAATCTTTCCTCTAGCGTGGAGTTTTGCTGAGAAGCTACATTCACGCGAAGGATGTCTTGCTTCTCGTCGTAGGTGTAAGAACCCCACTGCTTGGCTACCTTGTTGAATACAAAAGTAGATTGGCTTTCTCCAGGAATGATGAAGAAACTGTAGGTTCCTGCAGGCAATTTTTGACCCTCGATGGTGATGTCTTTGGAAGTAGTAAAGGTGGTGGCATCGTTTGCTCCAGCTCTCCAGATCTTTCCAAAAGGAACTAAATCACCCCAAATAGTTCTTCCTTTTACGGCTGGGGAAGAGTAGGCGATGCTGATTTTTGCTCCTGCCACTTGACCTTCTGCAGTTTGTGCTGGGCTAGGCTTGTCTTGTGCCGTTGCTGCCAAGGCAAAGAAAATGGGTAGCGAAAAGGCGAGAATTAGTTTTTGAATTTTCATAAGGTTGTGATTTAAGTAAAATAATAAATTGGCTTTGGTTGAATATAGGTAACAAATTAACCTTTAAATGCTTTGAATAGTTTGAGTTTTTGAGGGGTATTTTCAGTAAAAACCCTTAAATAGTTACCCAAGCTTGCTTTTTGTTGCTTTCCACGATTCGCTCTCCAATGAGTAACTCCCTCAAGCCATCTGCAAAGGTTGGGTAGGTAGGATGCTCAGGCTGCTTACCCGCTGCGATCGCTGCATACACTTCTTTGAAGAGTTGTTTGGATGTATCTGGGAAGCCCTCGTTGTGTCCACCTGGGAAACTTACCAAAGAACTTACTTCTCGATGCACCAAGGAAGGGTCTTTCATCAGTTGCTCGTTGGCCTTTTCACGCTTGCCAATCCACAATTCATTTGGACGTTCTGAATTGAATTCAAAAGCGGATACCGAACCAGCGATCTCTATGTTAAGTCTGTTCTTACGTCCCGCATTTACCTGGGATACCGTAATGGAACCCTTGGAACCGTTGTCAAAACGAAGGAGTACCGTTGCATGATCTTCCGTGTTGATCGGCACCTCTTGGTAATCGGCTGGGGTCAACATTTTACCGGAATAGGTTTCAATAGCCTTAAGCGGCTTCAATCTAGTCTTATGGATAGTTGAGAAATCAGCCATTACTGCGGTGATTTTTAAGCCGGTCACGTATTCAGTAATATCCAATAGGTGGGAGCCAATGTCAGCGATGGCTCTAGAATCTCCTGATTTGTCTGGTTCGAGTCTCCAGTTGTAGTCCGTCTGTAGGAATAGCCAGTCTTGAAGGTAAGAGCCCATAATGGAATACACCTCACCCAGTTCTCCTTTTTCACGCATCACTTTCATTTGCCTTACCATGGGGTAGTAGCGCAGGTTGAAGTGTACCGCATTCACCAAGCCTGTGATTTTGGCAATTTTTACCAAATCTTCCGCTTCCTGGAGGCTGATTGCAAGTGGCTTTTCGCAAATCACATGCTTCTCCGCTTCCATTACCGCCTTGGCTTGGCTGTAATGTAGGAAATTGGGGGTGCAGATATGGACTACATCGATGTCATCTTGCTTGAGCATATCTGCAAAAACATAGGCTCTTGGAATGCCCAATAGCTTTGCTTTTTCATCTGCCAGCTCTTGGTTTACTTCTACCAAGGCGACTACTTCTACATTCGGGATTCTTCTGAGTGCTTCTAGGTGTGCTGGACCAATAAATCCAGTTCCGACTATGGCTGCTTTGATGGTTTGAGGCATGTGTTTATGATTAGGTTTAAAAAAACATAGGTCGAAGTTAAAAAAAATCTCTCCCCAACAAAATGACTTTAATGAAGAGGAGATTTTTTTGGGATTGAAAGCAGGCTATTAGCGCCTAAAAAACAGTTTTAATCCAAAGGAAAGGTCAATTCCTACTGCTCTATTTCCGCTCACAAAAAAGTTTGTTTTCTATTTCATTTTTTTTGTAGTTTAATGTCCTAAATCAAAGCTGCTATGGCAAAATTTACCTTAAAAATAAATGGAGCATCTCAATCGGTAGATGTTGAAGACGATACCCCACTTTTATGGGTATTGCGGGATCACTTAAACCTTGTTGGAACTAAGTTTTCTTGCGGTATCGCACAATGTGGAGCCTGTACAGTACACGTGAATGGTACTGCGACTTTCTCTTGCGTTACACCAATTTCCAGTGTTGGAAATGCAGAGGTAACGACGATTGAAGGACTTTCCAAAGAAGGAGATCATCCTGTTCAAAAGGCATGGGAAGAGGTCGATGTGGCCCAATGTGGCTATTGCCAGTCGGGACAAATCATGACTGCAGCAGCATTTTTGGAACAAAATCCATCGCCAACTTTAGAGGAAATCGACAACGCGATGAACCGAAATATCTGCCGCTGTGGCACCTATCATAAAATCAGAGAAGCTGTGGCGGTAGCCGCTAAATCCAAATAACTATGAAAACACAGATAGGAGCAAGCAGAAGAGACTTTCTGAAAATCGCTGGAACCACTGCAGGTGGATTGGTCATTGGATTCAACTGGTTTAGTTGTGACTCTCCAAAAATGGAGGTGCTCAGCATCGAACAAGTTTTAGCGCAAGCCAAATCCTTCAATAGCTTTTTGTCCATTTCCCCAGCAGGAGATGTAGTCATTTATTCTCCCAACCCAGAATTGGGTCAAAACATCAAAACCTCCTTTCCGATGGTAGTAGCCGAAGAATTGGAGGCGGATTGGGAAAAAGTACGAGTTGTTCAAGCCAACCTAGATCCAGAAAGATATGAACGCCAACTTACAGGCGGATCAGGTGCCATGCCCCATAGCTGGGAAAGACTACGAAAAGCCGGTGCAACTGCCAAGTTCCTTTTGGTAGCTGCAGCCGCACAAACCTGGAAAGTTCCAGCAACAGAAATCACCGTTTCTAAGGGAATGATTAGCCACGAAGGATCGGGCAAAAAAGGTCATTTTGGAGAATTTGTAGCAGTGGCTACCACGCTTACCGCTCCTGAAGAGGTGACGCTTAAAGACAAGAAAGACTTTACCATCATCGGTACTCCTGTCAAAAATGTGGATGCCAAAGACATCTACACAGGTAAGCCCATGTATGGGCTTGATTTTCAGCGAGAGGGAATGCAATATGCCATGATCCAACGCGCTCCATTTGGAATGAAACTCGGTTCGGTAGATGACAGTGCAGCACGAGCTGTAGCTGGAGTCACCAACGTGGTTACTTTTGGATCTAGTGTAGCTGTGGTAGGAACCTCCACTTGGCCTTTACTCAAGGCCAAAAAATTACTGAAAATTAATTACGAAGCCGATGGAGTCGTAGAAAGTACTACCGACCACGACCGTCTATTTACAGAATTACTTGCTTCCGGCAAAGCCGAAGAAAAACGTAAAGATGGCAATGTAGCGGCTGCATTTAAAACAGCTGCCAAAATCGTAACTGCTGAATACCAATGTCCTTTCTTAGCACATTCTCCGATGGAGCCTGAAAACTTCTTTGCACATGTGCAAGGAGACAAGGTGGAACTAGTAGGACCTACACAAACACCAGACCGTGCTCGTCAAGAAACGGCTGCATTGCTCGGGATTCCACCAGAAAATGTATCTGTAGCTATTACGCGTTTGGGCGGAGGTTTCGGAAGAAGACTTCGTGCAGATTATGTAGTTGAAGCGGTAGAAGTGTCTAGAGCCATCAATGCTCCCGTGAAAGTTACCTGGAGCCGGGAAGATGAATTGACGGGTGGTGCGTATCGACCTGCTGTTCGCTATCGATTTGAAGCTGCTTTGGATGCTAGTGGAACCCTTGTAGGTTACAAGCTGCGTGGTGTCGGAATGAATGCGGGCAATACCACCCGAGAAGCTAATTTTCCTTCTGGTGCCGTAGACAACGTATTGATTGAAACCATTGAACATGCTTCAAGTATTACGACCAATGCTTGGAGAGCGCCGATCACCAATTTCCTAGCCTATGCCGAGCAAAGCTTCCTAGATGAAGTAGCCTTAGCTGCGGGTAAGGATCCAGTTGATTTCCGTTTGGAATTACTCAACCGTGCCAAAACCAATCCAGTAGGAGAGTTGGGCTACGATGTGGATCGCATGATTGGAGTCGTGAAAATGGCGAAGGAAAAGTCCAATTGGGGCAAAAATCCTTCCGTAAAGCAAGGATTTAGCGTTTACTTCTCCCATAAATCCTATGTAGCTCAAGTGGCTGACATTGAGGTGGCTGGTGGTGTACCTACCCTGAAGAAAATCACTGCGGTGACGGATTGCGGATTGGTCGTGAATCCTACCGGTGCCAATCACCAAGTTCGTGGCGGAATAGTGGACGGTATGGGGCATGCGATGTACACCAACCTGACCTTTGAAGCAGGAGTACCCAAGCAACGAAATTTTGATACCTACCGTCTGATTCGTTTGAAAGAAGTTCCGGAAATAGAAACTCACTTTGTGGATTCGGGATTTGATCCGACTGGATTGGGTGAGCCTGCGCTGCCACCTACAGGAGGGGCGATTGCGAATGCGATCTTTGCGGCCACTGGCAGAAGACTACGCAGTCAACCCTTCATCGAGCAAAAGGAGTTTTCCGATATCCAATTGCAAATCAAAAGAGCCTAATTAACGGCACAAAAAAGGCCCCGCACGGGGCCTTTTTTAGTTTTAGGATCATCTGTAGCGGTCAATAGGCTGGCAGTATTGCGAATAATCCTATTTTGGAATTTGATTTTGGTTCTCAATAGATCCGCCGTGGCGGATCAAACTTTGAATAGCCGCGGGTGTAACCCGTGGAAAAAAGAATAGATATAGGTTAGATTCACGATCCGCCAAGGCGGATCGAACTTGAATAAAATTATTAATTCCCGATTACGTTCCACCTACCAAAATAGGTCAACCTACCAACCACGGCAGTTCAACCCGACGTTGCGGGTTGTGCGGGGATGGTATAAACATTTACCCCCAGGTTTCATCCACCGCGGCGGATAAACCTGGGGCTAAGCAAGGTTTTATCCGCCACGGCGGATTAGTCCGTTGACAATTCAAGAAATCTTTGCAGCTTCTTCTCTAAGCGTATTTGATTCATCTGATTGGCAGGAAGCGATGAATTCCGAAGCTGCTGGAGTTTTGGGTGTTCCTTTTGCCAAAAGCACTGAAAAGGCTACCAAAACAGCTATTCGAGTTCCTACTTTTTTAGCGGCAGTGCCAAATAAAGGCTCCAACTCTTCGTAAGATATGTTTTCTGCTTGAACTCGGATATCTTTTAGTGCCTCTTCCAACTTTTCTCCAGACAGATTGGTCAGCTTTTTACCCATATATTGAATCTCGGTCAACCCTGATTTAGCTTCTTGAGGAGCTTGCGTTACCGGCTTTGAGGCAGTCTGCTGCTTGTTTGCAGTGGCAGCATTTTGCTTCGCCCCAGTATCTTTTAAGCCTACGGTCTTATTAAACACCAACTGTCCTCCACGTGAATCTGAATCCAAGGAAAAATAGCCGAGGCGCTGGAACTGGTAACTTTCGTTTGGACTAGCCTTACCCAAATGTGGTTCTAGGTAGGCATTTTTAATCACCTTCAAGGAATTTGGATTGATGAAGTCCATGTAACTTTTGGATTCATGCGTGTCCGGTGATTCATCCAAAAATAAGCGATCGTATTCTCGAACTTCAGCTTGAATGGCATGTGCCACAGATACCCAGTGAATGGTAGACTTCACCTTTCGCTGGCTTGCATCTGTTCCTGAACCCGATCTTGAATCCGCATCGTAGCTACAGTGAATCTCAAGAAGATTTCCGGCTGCATCTTTCATAACTGACTCAGATTTGATGATGTAGGCACTTTTCAAGCGAACCTCCTGACCTATGGCAAGGCGGAAAAAGTTGGAATCTGCTTCTTCTTTGAAGTCTTCGCGTTCGATGTACAATTCTCTTGAGAAAGGCACCTCATGCGTTCCTGCATCCGTTTTTTCTGGATTATTTGCCAAATGCAAGATTTCTACTTGGCCAGCTGGATAGTTTTGAAGGACTACTTTGATGGGGTTCAATACCGCCATTACACGGGTAGCGCTTTGATTTAGGTCCTCACGCACACAAAACTCAAGCAAGGATACGTCCGTTACATTTTCCCTTCGAGAAATACCAGCCACCTCGCTAAAGTTGCGGATGGAGCCAGGCGTATAGCCTCTTCTTCTCAAACCAGAAATGGTAGGCATGCGGGGATCATCCCATCCCGTTACTACCTTCTTTTGCACCAGTTCGAGCAACTTACGCTTGCTCATCACAGTAAAGCTCAGGTTACGACGCGCAAATTCCCGTTGCTTGGGACGGAGTAGGCTAGGATCGATGATCTGATCCAAGTACCAATCGTACAATTCTCGGTGCGCTTTAAACTCAAGGGTACAGATGGAATGCGAAACCTGCTCGAGGTAATCCGACTCTCCATGTGCCCAATCGTACATGGGGTAAATATTCCAGGTATCTCCGGTGCGGTGGTGGTGCGCATGGATGATGCGGTACAAGATTGGATCCCGCATGTGCATGTTCGGAGATGCCATATCGATCTTCGCACGAAGCAGGTAGGTGCCTGGAGCAAATTCTCCATTTTTCATGCGCTCAAACAAGTCTAAATTCTCGGCAACAGATCTATCCCGAAATGGGCTAGGAGTACCAGGACTAGTAGGAGTTCCCTTTTGTTCGGCGATTTGCTCCGAGGATTGCTGATCTACATAGGCTTTGCCTTGGTTGATCAATGAGACCGCCCAATCATGCAATTGCTGAAAATAATCAGAGGAATAGCATTCGTTGGCCCAGTTAAATCCCAACCAGGCGATGTCACGCTTGATGGCATCTACATATTCTTGTTCTTC
>CAMBMU010000048.1 GCA_945868725.1 Spirosoma fluviale | reverse complement strand
GAAATTGTCGATTTTAAATTTAAATTAAATGGATGGACTCTTTCTAATTTTAGGGAAGATTCTGCTGAACCCTCAGTTTGGACTCGAACAAGTAATAGACTAAGAATTGTTGTAATTAATAATCCAGGAGGTAGAATTGATGTGAATGCTTTAAAGCGAATGTCTTGGCCAGAAGTAGAAAATTTCTTAAGATCTTCCGGCTCCAAAATAGAAGAATTCAACGAAGTGCTTTTCTAAGTTGACTTGTTGAATTAGATATCAAAAATGGGTGCTCCTTAATTGGGGCACCCATTTTTTTTGGATTCTGATTTGCTGGATGGATCAAGCCAAAAACAGAGCGGTGAAGAATCCTGCTGAAAAATCTGTCCCCATCAAACAGGTATCGAGGGTTTGTCAACAGACGACAGTCCACGGTCCACTGCTAATCCTGCATTGATGAAGGCTGCTATCTAAATTTAGATTCCAAACCTTGTCACACAACGAATCGGCTGTCGACTGTGGACCGCCAACTGTTGACAAAATTATAAAAATGCCATACTCAAGGTTCCTACAAGCATGATGGCTTTGGCAAAGGCACTCAGTTGCGTAAACTGTTCCCTGCGGTCTGCACGATAGATGAGCCACATAAACCAGCAGAAAATAAGTCCCAAGCTCCCAAAATAGTAATACAGGTGTGCATGATTGAGTTGGAAGGAAACCGTAAGGATAGCACCGACAAACGTGATGGCAATGGAGTAGATTACTTGTTTGGTTTTACGAAAGCCAAGTACAATAGGCAGGGTTTTGGAGCCATGCAATTGGTCTCCATGCCGATCCTCCAAGTCCTTGAGCAGCTCTCGGATCAGGTTTAAGAAGAATGCAAATAGGGCGTAGGTAAATACAAACAACTCGTTTTTCTGGTAATAATAGCCGATCAGGTAGATGGATAGGCCTGTTAAAAAAGCGACTGCGACGTTTCCAATAAAGGGTTTTCGCTTGAGTCCATTGCAATACCACCAAAGCAGTACCCCAGCAAAAAAAACAACTGTAGCGATGCGAGGGGCTACTGCCCATCCCAATCCTACCGCAATGAAGTTAAAAAGACTGTGGAGGACTAAAATGATTCTTCGCTTGATGCCTTTTCCAACCACTACCGCATTAGGTCTGTTGATGAGGTCAATCTTGACGTCGTAGTAGTCGTTGATCATGTACCCAGCTGCTGTCACCAGTACCGTGGCCATCAGCAGCAGATAGAGTCTGTAATCCTGCAAAACAGAAAGACCTTGGTCATTCGTTTTAATCAGGAAATGTGCAGTCATCCCCTGAGCAAAAGCAATCAGCAGCAGATTGATCGGTCTGCTGATGCGCACTAGACTTCGAATAGACAGGGTTCTTTCCATGAGGTGATTGTCAGATAAAAATAAGAGAATTGTGGGATGAATCGGTGATTATTTTAGGATCATCCTTCTTAAATTCTTGATCACCTCGGTGGTGTTGGGGAGATTACTTTTCCTTAACTTGAATCCTTAGATCCATTGACCCATGAATAACCCATCCAATTCTTCTAGAAGAAACTTTATCAAACGCTCAGGCACTGCTCTTGCAGGTTCTTTTTTGATTCATCCCCTTGCTCAAGCGCTGAACTTATTTCCTGGCATTGACCGGAAAATGAAAATTGCGCTTGTGGGTACGGGTGTACGTGGCCTCAGCATGTGGGGACGGGATGTGGTGCAGGCCTACAACGAACGCGTGGAGTTTGTCGGCTTATCGGATAAGAACGAAGGGCGGATGCGCCTCGGGAAGGAGTACCTGCAAGTGGATTGTCCCCTGTTCCTAGATTTTGATCAAATGCTCCGTGAAACCAGCCCAGATGTGGTGATCGTGACGACCATGGATAGCACCCACCACGAATTCATCATCAAAGGATTGAATGCGGGCATGCATGTGATCACGGAGAAGCCGATGACCACGGATGAAAAGAAGGTGCAGGCAATTTTGGATGCGGAAAAGGCGTCTGGGAAACAGGTGCTGGTTACCTTCAACTACCGCTATTCCCCGCATCGTCAGAAACTCTACGAACTCTTGCAGGAGGGAGCTATAGGGAAGGTGACCTCGGTCGATTTTCATTGGTACCTGGATACCTCCCATGGGGCAGACTATTTCCGTCGTTGGCATGGGATTCAGGCCCACAGTGGCAGTTTGCTGGTGCATAAAGCTTCACATCATTTTGACCTGCTGAATTGGTGGCTTAACTCGGACCCAGAGGAGGTTTTTGCCTATGGATTCCTTGAATTTTATGGAAAAAATGGACCTTTCCGTTCCAAAACCTGTAGAGGGTGCCCGCATGCTTCTTCCTGTGATTTTTACTGGGACATCACCAAAAACAAGTACCTCTATCAACTTTATGTGGACAATGAAAAATACGATGGCTACCACCGGGATGGATGTGTCTTCCGTGAAGAAATCGACAGCTACGACAAGATGGCAGTACAAATCCGCTACAAAAACAAGGTGCAGGTGAGTTATTCACTGACTACCTACTCCCCCTACGAAGGATACCGCATTGCCTTTAATGGAACCGAGGGAAGACTTGAGGCCTGGATCAAGGAAAGCCAGCCCTGGGAAGAGAAAAAAGAGGATGAATTGGTTTTGGTGAAGAGTTTTGGGGAAAGAACAATCATTCCGGTTCCCCATGGAGATGGCGGTCATGGAGGAGGAGATGCCCGACTGAAGAACAAGATTTTTCTGGACCCCAATCAAGCGGATCCCTGGAGGCAATCGGCCGGAAGTCGGGATGGAGCCATGTCCTGCTTGATTGGGATTGCGGCCAGAAACTCCATCGAACAAGGAAAACCCATACAAATCCAAGACCTGACAAGCATTCCCTTGCAGGAAACGGGTAGAGGGGCTTGACTCTTCGGATAAAAAAAGGTCTCAGTGATTTTGATTCACTGGGACCTTTTTTTTTGAGCCTTATTTTTTGTGAGCAGGAAGGATGTTCGTCCTCAATGTGCCGTGGCTGTTGGCTCTGCTTGCAAATCCACCAAGGCTACAGCTCCATGAATGGCGGTTTCATCTAAGTCAGAGACTAAAATCTGTAGTTTCTGCACTACACTAGGATAAGAAAAAGTTTCCAGTGTTGCCCGCATGGATTTTTCAAATAAGGGATAGGTCTTGCGGATGGATCCTCCCAAAATGATGGCCTCTGGAGCCAAGGAATAAAGAATTACTTTCAATAACTCGCCTACATGTCGTCCAAATTCATCAAAGGCCTGCAAGGCAACAGGATCTCCTTCTTGTGCTAGTTTGGCTAGGGCCTTGGGTTTACTCTGGTACAGGCGGTTGAAAAATTTGCCGCTGCAGTAATCCTCAAAGGTCATATCCAAGTAGGTTGCACCACACCATTCTCCAGCAGCAGAATTGAGGCCAGAATAGAGCTTCCCATGGATCACTATTCCACCACCCACACCGGTACCTAAGGTGATGCCAACTAGGTGCTGGAATTTTTTGCCTACTCCAAATTGATGCACTCCAAGTGCAAAACAGTTTGCGTCGTTATTTATAAATACGGGTTTCCCGAATCGGCCAAAAAGAAATTTCCGCAGCTCCACATGCTGGAAGGATGGGATATTGGCCAAGCCCAAGACTACTCCTTCCTTAGGATCTACAAGTCCTGGAATGCCAATTCCAATCCCCTCAAAGGAGTAGTGGAGGTACGATTCAATAAAGGAGGCAAGGCTTTCCAAAATCACCTCTTGACTTTCTAAGGCAGGTGTGGAGATGCTTCGGATATCTTGTAGCTGGCCTGATACCAGCACGCCAGCCTTGATGCTGGTGCCTCCAATGTCGATGCCTAGAATAATGTGTTCCATTCAAAAAAAGAATTAATGGGGGTGAAAAAACCTGGCTTTCAGAATAGTTGAAAATCAGGATTAAGAAAATTTCGAGTAATGGATTTTTTAAAGCAGGCCTTCAATGGATTTTTCGAGTTCTCGGGCAGTGGCCAAAAACTCATCCACATTCATATCTCGGAAGAAAATCAGTCCATGGCTTGCTCTGACCTTGGCATGCTCGTGCTGGTAAAAGTAATTTTTGCCCAGGAGCAATTGGATGTCATTGAGTTGCCCTACCCAGGTGCGCTTGGCGACGGTGCTAAACTTTCCATTGTGTGCATAGCTTGGGAAGGAGGCTTTGACCTGGCTGAGGTAGCAGTTGGCAAAGGAGTCTTCCATCACGGCCATGTCTCCAAGGGACACGGGAACGATGACGTTGGCTTCATGAGGTTCAAACTTAAACCACACATTTCGGTAGCCGATGATGCGCAGCTGGCTGGTATCGTACTGCTCGGACCATTTTTTTACTGCCGCGGCAGTGGCTTGCAGTACTTTGTAGTGCGTATCAGGTCCAGATCCTTCGGGGTCAAGCGTAAGACTCAATTTGGTCGGTTTGATTTTCTGTAGGAGGTCCACGATCGGATCCACATCTCGGGTTTTGTCTGGTTGCTCTGTAAAAATATCTCCAGTATAAAAGCCGAGGCGGAGGTGGTGTACATTTTTCACTTGCACTCCAAAGTGGGCCCAAACCAGCTCTTCCTCAAACTCCCGGATCATTCCTTTTAGCTTCTGGACCTTGGGCGGATTTTTTTCACCGTCGTAGGATTTCTTCAGGATTTGGATGACCTCATTGATGGTTTCCCGAAGCTGTTCCTTGTCCTTGATCTCCCAGACGATGCAGAGCGCACGGACCACGCGATGGCAAAGTCCTCGTGAGCGGGCAGCTGCATTTTCGGAGGCTACATTGGTGAGGAAGTGGTACACGTCCTTGTCCGTTTTTAGGCGATAGCCCACGTCAAAGAAGTCTTCGTAATTCGTCATTTGGATCTTCCCATCTTCCAATAATTTTTTGGTATGGAGCAGGGTGTCAATCACAAACTTGTTGGTCACGGCTGTGAACCCCGAGGTGAGCACCGAAAAGTGAGCCTCGTTGCTTGGGTCATGAAGCTGGTTGGTGATGTGCGGTAATATTCCCAAGGAAATATCGTCGTGGTGTGGTCCTGTGTGTAGGAGTACTTCGTTCTGTTCTTGTTCCAAACCCTTGGATATTTTGGAAGAAATGCTTTGAATCACCTGGTTGACGGTGTCCTCGGAGAGGCCTGGAATGAGCTTGCAGTAGGGATCTGCCTTTAAATCTTCCAACTTGAGTCGGTGTCCGTAGGTATTCTTTTTCTTGCAAAGTTCCATGACGGCTCGCTCCGTTTTTTCAAAAGTCCAGGTGCCAGTTGAATAATAGGCATCTATGGAGTCCGTGAGTTTGACGGCTGCGCCTCGTGTCAAGTAAAATCTTCCTTGAACTAGTTTTTGGAGGATGGTAGCAGGAAACTGGGTGTTGGGGCCAGACTCCAAGGAATCTCGGACAATGCCGGCTTTGGCTTCACCGGCAGCGATGACAATTCCAACCGCATTTGGGTTGTAGGCGATGGTATCTAGCCCGATGGTGATCACGAGTCGGTTGGCCGAGATTTCGATGCCCCCCAGATCCCCTGCTGCTACGGCTTGCGTTTCAAAGTTGGTTTCGGTGAGACGGGTAACGGAGTAGGGATGTGATCCTCGGGTATTGAAGGCGATGTGTCCATCTGGGCCAATGCCACCAAGGAAAAAGCCAATGCCTCCCTTTGCACGGATGCGTTGTTCGTAGTCTCCACACCACTGATCGATGAGGTAGATGGAGGTTTGCTGCAGTTGCTCGAGTTCATTGATGGGGTCTCGAAAGCGAAGGCTTAGGTCTACCTTTAAGTCAGGGAATATTTTGCTGAAGTGCTTGCCTTCCGCTAGGCGGATCTCGTCTGAATTGATCAGGATGGCTTTTTCTTTGGAGAGTCCAAACCCGCTGAGGTAAAACCTGTTGACGTAATCGTAAAAGCTGTTGTGCTGCTTGGAAGAGATAGGGTAAAACTCATCGATTTGTACAAAGGTGAGTTCGCTGAGGCTAGGTTTGGGGATGCTGCCCAACCCGTATTTTCCTCTAACCTCCTTGCCTTTTTTGCTGTCCCAATTTTCAAGAAGGTACTGCGTCCACTTGATAAAGTATTCTGGGGTCTTGCCGGTAGGTAAGCTGACCACTCCTTCTGGATTTGCAGCCACCCATTCCAGAAAACGGCAGGCGGTAAGGAGGCCGAGCTTGGGGAAGTTGTCTACCAAAAGGTAGGGGAGCTGGGTAGTCATTTTGGTGACTCCAGACTCTGCTAGAAAAGCCTTTTCTACTTCGGAAAACTGGGGGTTTGCGTGCATGGGATAGTCGTTAAAAGACAAAACGAGAACGTCCCATAAAAGGGTCTCTCTTGAGAAAGGAGACCAGCCTATGGGTTATTCAAATCTAAATAAGTTTGGGAATAAAACCGATTACTTTAATAAAAAAATTAAAGAAGTTTGACATATAAGCAAAAAATATAAAAAATGACTTCTTTGTGTGGACAACAGTCAACAGTCCACGGTCCACGGCCCATTTTCCTAAATTTCAAACATTTATTCTATTTATCACTCGTCAAAAAGCGGATAATCGCATTAATTGGTAGGGGAGGCAAAGATGTGATTCCCTCCCGATTCGCCGCGGCGGACCGGGACAGGCTCTTTAAAAGGGGGCTAGGGGCCAGCCCCGTAGAATTGCGGGGGGATTTTTCAAACTGAATTCTATACCAATAGTTAACCTGTAACCTTTTTTTGGAACAGGCTATTTAGCTTAAATTTCCTCCTCTTTTTTATGAATTGGAATTATAAAATGGATGCCGCGGCTAGACATAAAAAAATACCTCAGAGATTTCCCTGAGGTATTGAGGTGGGTTTGTGGCCCGAAGTAACTTAGTTTATGCGGTTACACCAAGGGCCTTGGCCATTGTTGCTCCGATTTCCGCAGGAGATTCAGCGACTAAAATTCCATTTTCGCGCATGATTCTCATTTTTGCAGCTGCCGTATCGTCTGCTCCGCCGATGATAGCACCAGCATGGCCCATTCTACGGCCTGGAGGTGCTGTTTGCCCAGCAATGAATCCCACAACTGGCTTTTTATTGCCTGTTTCGCGAATCCAACGTGCTGCTTCAGCCTCGTAATTTCCGCCAATCTCGCCGATCATGATGATGGCATCGGTTTCAGGATCGTTCATCAATAGCTCCACTGCCTGCTTTGTAGAGGTTCCGATAATTGGATCTCCTCCAATACCAATGGCGGTAGAAACACCAAGACCAGCTTTTGCTACCTGATCCGCAGCCTCGTAGGTTAAGGTTCCAGATTTGGAGACAATCCCGATTCTTCCTGTCTTGAAGACAAAACCAGGCATGATTCCCACCTTCGCTTCTCCAGGAGTGATTACACCTGGGCAGTTGGGGCCGATCAGGATACAACCTCTTTCCTTGATATAGGGCTTGGCACGCATCATGTCTGCCACAGGAATACCTTCGGTGATGGCAATGATTACTTTAATGCCAGCATCAGCAGCTTCCATAATGGCATCAGCAGCAAAAGCAGGGGGCACAAAAATGATGGAGGTATCTGCCCCCGTCTTCTGTACGGCATCTTCCACCGAATTAAACACGGGTCTTTCCAAATGCAGCGTTCCGCCTTTGCCTGGAGTGACGCCTCCCACTACCTGGGTTCCGTACTCGATCATTTGCTGGGCGTGAAAAGAGCCTTCAGTTCCTGTGAAGCCCTGAACGATTACTTTAGAATTTTTATTGACGAGTACACTCATGATGCGCTGATTATTGTTTCGCACAAAAATAGAAGAAAGCACCCCCATTCAAAAGAAAAAAGCAACATTCTACAGGTAATTTGATATTGGTAAGCAAAGCCTGCCTTTCCCCTTCTCATTTCTCTAAAACTTACCCATTCCCTTATTCTTTTCCTAGCCCTGAATTGAATCAAGAATAGGAAATCTTCTTTTCGATCAAATTGAGATGTGATTTTTTAGTTCTAAAAAATTAACTTTGAATTGGGATTTGGAACTGAGATTACTACAGCCCAACTACCACCAAGACTAGATTCATGCTGCTACAATCCACTTCGCTAAGCTTTGCCTATCCCGGGCAGCCCAGCCTTTCCTTTCCAGATTTTTCACTTTCTGGAGGGGAGGCGGTACTCCTATTAGGTAAATCGGGGTCTGGGAAAACTACCTTTCTGAATCTGCTCGCAGGACTCCTCAGTCCCAGTCATGGTCAAGTGATCCTGGATGGGGTCATCCTTTCTGCTCTTCAAGGCCATCGTTTGGATTTGTTTCGGGGGCAACATATCGGAATTGTATTCCAAAAGCCACATTTAATTGCCGCCCTCACCGTGAAACAGAACTTGGAGCTGGCGCAATTTTTAAGCAAGAAAAAAGGACCTTCGCCCCTGTCTCTACTTCAAGACTTGGGCATCGCTAGCAAAGCATCCGCAGCGGTAGGTACCTTGAGTGAAGGAGAAGCCCAGCGAGTATCTATCGCTCGTGCCTTGATCAATACCCCTAAGTTGATCCTAGCTGATGAACCTACTTCCAGCTTGGATGACGAACATGCACAGCGAGTGATCACACTTTTAAAAAGTGAGGCTGCCAAAATAGGGGCGGCCCTGGTGATTGTAACGCATGACCAGCGTGTTAAATCAGAAGTTTCACAGGTACTTGAACTGAAAAGCGCATGAACCTCCTCACCCTCAGTTGGAAATACCTCAGCTTTCGGCCACTTGCTACTGGCTTGAATGTGATTTTATTGGCCTTTGGGCTTGCCATCATCACTGTTTTACTCCTAGTTCAACACCAGTTTGAGCAAAAAATGACCCGCGATGCCGCTGGGATCGACCTAGTGGTAGGTGCCAAAGGCAGTCCACTCCAGTTAATTCTTTCCTCGGTGTACCACATTGATTTTCCTACAGGAAATATCAAGATGGAGGAGGCGCAACGCATTTCAAGAAGTCGCTTGGTGAAGCAAGTGATCCCGCTTGCCATGGGTGATAATGTCCAAGGCCTTCGGATCTTGGGTACTAATCATGATTATTTGGACCTCTATGCGGTAAAATTTACGGCTGGCAAAGCCTGGGAGAAGCCTTTTGAGGTCACCCTTGGAGCGGAAAGTGCCCAGATTCTCGGGTTGAAACTTGGAGACAGCTTCAGCGGAAGTCATGGAATCAGCGTGGGCAGCCATGACCACGACCAACACGCATTTCGGGTAACTGGTATTTTGGCGCCCTCCGGAAAGGTAGTCGATCGGCTCGTGCTGACCAGCATCGAATCGGTCTGGTATACCCACGATGAATCGGGTGGAGCAGAGCCAGATACCACCACAGAAGGGGAGGAAGTAAGCATTGTTGTAGAAGAAGGAACTCTTGAAGAAGGGATAGATCCTCATCTCCTTCCAGTCGCTGCTCGAGGTTTTCCGATCTCAGATCAGGAAAGGGAAGTGACCACCATGCTGGTTCGCTACCGTAATCCGATGGCCGCTATTCAACTCCCTCGAATGATTAATTCGGGTACTTCCATGCAGGCAGCATCCCCTGCATTTGAAATGTCCCGATTATTTGAATTGTTGGGAGTTGGAATCAGCCTTTTGCAGGGCTTGGCCATTGCCTTAGTGGTGATCGCAGGGTTGAGCATATTTATTGCGCTCTACAACTCCCTGAAGGAACGGAAATACGACCTGGCCATCTTGCGGACCTTGGGTGCTTCTCGCGGGCAACTGGTAGGTTTGGTATTTTTGGAAGGCATCTCCCTGACGGTACTGGGTGCTATTTTTGGTATTGCTTTTGGGCATGGCTTTTTGGCGCTTATCGTGGAACTTACTTCCCAAGAGCTGGTTTCCTTAATAGATCCCTGGGTATTCCTAGCCGAAGAAGGATTGATTTTCGGCTATGCCTTGGCAGTGGGCATCATCGCCTCCCTGATTCCTGCTTGGTCTGCCTACCAAACGAGTATTGCAAAGCAGCTTACAAAAACGTAATTAGCATAAAAATTAAAGCAAGATGAAAAAAGGAGCATTCCTTATCGGTTTACTTTTGGCTCTAGCCACTTTTTCCCAGCAGACTTATGCCCAAGGGGTTTGGAAAAGTTTGTCTGAGGTGACCTACAAAATCAGTAAAGACAATTTTGGAGAATTGTATGTTCCTGTTTTCTCTGAGAACATCAAGAAGTTGGAAGGAAAAGTGGTGGAGGCCGATGGCTACATCATTCCTTTTGAAGGCATGTTTAAACCTACCCAAATCATTTTGTCGAGCTTGCCGCTTGCAGAATGTTTTTTTTGTGGTTCAGGAGGACCGGAAACCGTCATGGAGGTCATGCTTACTTCACCCATCAAATACACCTCCAAAAGGGTGAAGGTAAGGGGCAAGCTGACGCTCAACACGGCTGACCCAGAAAAGTTGATGTACATCCTCAAGGAAGGAAAGCTGGTAGAGTAAGGGCTTGATTAGCTGCGTTCCTCTTTTTTGGGGACAGTAAAAAAATGGGTTGAGGGTTAATTAAATGTACTGATTTTCCTTAAGCTAGGTAAACGACTTTTCTAATTTTTCTACTGTAAATTTCATTTTTGAGGCCGCTTCAACTTTTTAATATCTTCCTCAATTTCTTTTAAGCTTTGCTCATTTTCGTTAATGCGCTGTCCAATTTTATATTTCTCAAATTCTGCTTCTGATTTTTGCAATGCTTTTTCATGACTTATTTTCCCTGCATGGGTAAGTAATTCCCTTCCGTTCAGTTGCAAAATACTGTCTAGTCGCGCAATCCAATCAGCCATGTACATGGGTGTTTGCTGCTGTGCCATTGTTTCGGCAAACGCCAAATATTGCTCCACCAATAACCCTAGTAATTTTATTTCATCTTCGCTCAGGTAGTTTTTGGCAATACTTACTTCCGCTTTTTTTATGGAATTCGCTGGTTTTTTGTCGTAAGACAGCATTCCCATTAAAGGTAAACTTGCATCCACACGGCGGTACACTAATTCGGCTGCGGTTTGCGCACTGATGGCCCACAAGAACTTGTTTTGAACTATTTTAAAAAACGCAATAGTTTTCTCGTCTTTGGGCTCATAATCAATACTCGTGGTATAGATGTCTTTGATTTTCTGATAGAAGAAGCGTTCCGATAGTCGTATTTCCCGAATCCGTTCCTGCAATTCGTTGAAATAATTCATTGAAGTGCCCGACTTAAAGCGATCATCATTGAGGACAAAGCCTTTTATGATGTATTCCTTCAATCTTTGCGTAGCCCAAATTCGAAACTGTGTGCCTTGGGGTGATTTTACCCGATATCCTACGGAAATGATAACGTCTAAATTATATCCATTTACCTCAACTTCTTGGGTTTTTCCAGTCATAGCACCATGCTGAGTGGTTATTCGGAATTTCCGAACTACCACTTTTTCATCTAGTTCACCTTCCGCAAAAACATTCTTTATATGCTCGTTGATAGTTGATTTGGCCTTACCAAACAAAGTTGCCATTTGGTCTTGCGTCAACCAAACAGTTTCTTCCTCTAAGCGCACATCAATTGTAATGTTACCGTCTGAGTTTTGATAGATAAGGATGTCGCTATTCATAAAAGGCTGATTATACGGGTTACGTTTTTAAAAAATCATCGGTGTGGCATATGCTGCCAAAACCCTTATTTGATCCAGCAATTCGAAAAACCACCTGTCCTTAACTGCTTAGGTAGGCTTTTTCGCGCTCGCGGAATTTTGCCATTAAATCCAAACAGACTTTCCCCACTTTTCCAGAGCCAACTTTTCGATCGTCAATCTGCGTGACAGGTAATAAAATCTTCGTCGTGGCTGAGATAAATGCTTCATCCGCTTCCCAAACTTCGTCTAGTGAAATAGGTCGTACTTGTACATTTCCCGCGACGTCCAACAAATGCTTTCGCGTAATTCCCATCAGAACATGCTGGTCTGGGGTGGAGATGATCCCATCTTTGACGATAAAAAAATTACTTCTCGAACTTTCACTTACTTGACCATTCCAGTGGTAGAGCACATCTTCTGCTCCCTGAGCATTCCACTGCATACTATGCCAAACGGGTAGCGTATAGTTGGTGGTTTTGATGTCTGCAATCGCGCGGATATGTTCTAGACTGATCAGCTTGACGCCATGCTGGTATTTTTCCTCCGAAGGGAAACTCAGTTCCTCTCCAAACATAAACAGGGTGCCAGTCGCAGGAGAAAAGTGATTTTCGGAAACTCCCCCCGTCAACACCATGCGTATTCCGCCTTGCTCCAAGTTATTTTTGGCAATCAACTCAGTAATGATGGCACGAAGTTCTTCCCGGGAATAAGCGAGTGGTAAATAGGTTTTCGCTGCAGAGCGGATAAAACGATCGAGGTAATCCTCCAAAAACACAGGGCGATACTGCTCTGTACGGAAAAAATCAAAAATACCGTAGCCTCGGATTACTGCCAGGTCGGCAGGATGGAGGCGAGCATCTTGGGTCGGGATGATTTTCCCGTCGGCAAAGCAGAATGGTTTCATAGCATCAAAGTAAGTAATCAAAATTAGGACTTAAATTCACATCAGCTTCGCCGAAGGCTGTTGTTTCTTGTTTAATTTTAAAAAATAATTAACCCCAAACTAAATCCAATGAAACTATTCTCAAGCTTCCTGATCCTACTTTTTTCAATGCTAGTACTTGCTTGTGCCAATCCATTGATTGAAGCAAATAAAGAAATGAGGGCACAAATTATAGGGGTCCACGATGAGGTGATGCCCAAAATAGGGCAGCTCATGTCCTTGGAAAAGAAGGCCTTGGCGCAGGCAGATAGCCTTTTTGCACAGGATAGCACGGCTTCTACTGAAATTGAGGCCATGCGATCCCTTGCTGGGCAGCTCAATCAAGCCCATGAAGGGATGTTTGTATGGATGCGGCAGTATTCGCTAGAAGAGGAAGGAAAAACTCCCGAAGAAATCAAAACTTACTTGGATGAGCAGCTTGTGAAAGTCAATCAAGTAAATGCAGACATCAAGGCAGCGATGGAACAGGCAGCTTCAAAGTTGAAAGATTAATTACCTGCGGGCGGGTTTCTCAGATACTGCTCTACTCGAGGAGCATTGATGACCCCTTCCTTCATACCCCAACTATTGTACAAGTAGGTAGCAATCTGGGCCAGGTCCAAGGGACTGAGGTTGGGATTGGCAGGCATGGCTTGGTTGTAAACTTGTCCATTGACTACTATTTCTCCGGCTTTTCCATGCTTCATGATCCAGATGCTGCGGTGAATGTCCGCCTTGAAGTAGTCTGCATCCCGTAATGGAGGGATAAGTTTGCCTAGTCCAGTTCCATCTTTTTGGTGACAGTTGGCACAATAATTTTCATACAACTCCTTTCCAGGGATTGCAAATTGTAGTACCTCAGCATCCGAAATTTGGGCCAAAGAATTTGCTTCGCTGCTTGCTTTGGGTGCACAGGAAACAGTGAGTAGGCCAAGAAAAATCACGATTGACAGAAGTCTCATGGCTTGAGTAGTTTGGGGATATCTGCAAGTAAACGATCTACCTGTTCGGTTTTGGTCCCATCATACACCCCTCGAATCCTTCCCTGCTGGTCTACCAGTAAGAATGCTCCACTGTGAAGAAACCCACCTGGTTCCATGTCATCGGCCATGGTCGTGGTCAAATAGCTGGTTTGGCCAATCTCAAAGATTTTTTCCTGGTCTCCTGTCAAGAAATTCCAAGTGGCCGCATCTGGAACGCCAAGTTTCTCTGCGTAATCCTTAAGCACGGCTTGTGTATCGTGGCTAGGGTCGATGCTATGACTAAGAATACGGAAATTGGGTTCACCCTTAAACTGCTCGTACACCCGTATCATTTCTTTTTTCATGACAGGGCAAATGGTAGGGCAGGTGGTAAAAAAGAAATCGGCTACATAGATTTTTCCTACCATATCTTCCTTTCGGATGGTGTCACCTACTTGGTTGATGAAGGCAAAGTCTGCAATGCTGTGGTACACTGTATCTTGATTGTCATCTACATAGCGTTCCCCAAAGATAGGTAATTCAGCTGTTTCGCTCGTTTTTTCAGAAGGAGAGCTGCAAGAAATAGCCAAGACTACAGGAATAAGAAGGAAGAGGAGTAATTTTTTCATGGGTCTTAGCGGGATCTATATTTTTTATACAGCTTGATGGCAAGGAGGAGCACTAGGGATAAACCCACCAAGCCCAACATTCCCCAAACCATACTCAAGGTGTTCTTGAGAACGATTAGAAAGACGATAGCAAAGAGCAGCAGCGTGGACAGTTCATTCCATAAACGCAGTTGGGTGGAGCTCCAGCGCGCCTTACCTGCTTGCAATTCGGCAAAGAGCACTTGGCTGTAGCCGTGGTATACGTAGAGCAGGAAGACAAAGATCAATTTGACTTGCATAAATTCTTGTTGCAGGTAGCCCCAACGGTAGGTAAGCACCCAAAAGCCAAAAATAAGGGTGAGCACTGCCGATGGCCAGGTGATGATGTACCACAACCTGCGCGCCATCAAATCGAGCTGTGGCTTGAGGATGAGTCGTTCCTGTTCGGATTTCTCTAGGGCTTCGGTTTGGTAAATAAATAACCGCACAATGTAAAAAAGCCCTGCAAACCAAGTGACTATAAAAATGAGGTGCAGTGCCTTGACGTATTCGAATCCCATTGTCAAAATTTTACGCTAAATTAAGGGCTTCACCCTACAAACCCTCGAAAATTTTTGAAAAGGAATCAATGGTTCGTGTTTTTTATCGGCATTACCGTCTTGGGGGTGTTCGGGCTGATTGTCAAGGAAAGTTTTTCCGGGCAAGGAGTAGCTGCCTACCAAGATAAATTTGAGGAGATTGGCTATTTTAGAAATGAGAACAATACAGGGCCCATTCAACGGGTTTATGCCTTTCGAACCAAGGAGCAAGATCCTGAAGTACTTAAATCCTTTGCCAACTTGCTGCCACATACAAAATATGGTCGTACCCTCGTGTTTTTTGTAGCGGAAACCTGGAAGGAACCGGTCGTATTTTCTTCCGCTCCTCCCTATTTGCCCAACTCAATACAATCCCATCTTCTGGCGGAATACGAAAAAACCCCAATGGGAGAACAACGACTTGTACTGCTGAAGCCATGAGAAAAAGACGAACGCTAGCGGAATTCAAGAAAGGTATTTTAGCAGGGGATCGGGTAGTTCTAGCTCAGGCCATTACCCTAGTGGAGAGTGGGCTCTCTGCCGATCAGGAATTGGCAGCCGCACTTATTCAAGAGCTGTTGCCGCACACGGGAAATTCCTTCCGGATCGGGGTGACAGGTGTGCCTGGTGTGGGGAAAAGTAGTTTTATTGAAGTTTTTGGGGGGAGACTTTTAGATGCGGGCAAAAAAGTAGCTGTGTTGGCAGTGGATCCTAGTAGCTCCCTTTCCAAAGGAAGTATCCTAGGGGACAAAACGAGAATGGAACGTCTGGCTTTAGATAAGCGTGCTTTTATCCGACCTAGTCCTTCGAGTAGCACCTTGGGAGGGGTGGCAGGAAAAACCAGGGAGGCAATTCTCCTCTGTGAAGCTGCAGGCTTTGATTTGATTTTGGTAGAGACCGTAGGGGTTGGACAAAGTGAAACGGCTGTGAAAAGCATGGTTGACTTTTTTCTTTTACTGCTACTTGCTGGGGCAGGGGATGAACTGCAGGGGATTAAAAAAGGAATTGTAGAAATGGCCGATGGCTTTTTGATTCATAAGGCCGATGGGGATAATCTTGAGTTGGCGGCTCAAGCCAAGGGATCTTATCAGAATGCAGTGCACCTTATTCCACCAAGCGAAAAAGGTTGGGCTCCCAAAATTCTGTTGGCATCTTCAGTGACTGGAATGGGCATGCAGGACTTAGCCGAGGCATTGGATTCCTACCAGCAACAGATGAAAGGCTCAGGGTTTTGGGAAAAAAATCGAGGATTGCAGCGACTTACCTGGTTAGAAGACCAAATTCAAGAACTTCTAGGCCGGGCTTTTTTGACCCATATCGCCGTTAAGGAGACCTTGGAACGGGAAAAGCCTTCGGTGCAATCAGGCTTGCTTAGCCCGAGTATGCTCGCACATCAGGTGTTGGATCTGTTCTTAAATTCGAAGAAATAGGACGGCAAAAAGAAAGATGCTAAGCTCAATAGGAGCGCATCTTAAACTTCTTTTTCAATTCATTGACTGCATTACGGAAGCTGGTATCCGTTTCCATGATGTCATTGACTGTTTGAATCGCATGAATCACCGTACTATGGTCACGGCCTCCAAAATGGTAGCCTATGGATTTCAAAGAATGGTTGGTGAAATCTTTGCAAAAATACATCGACACTTGTCGGGCAATTACTATTTCTTTTTTTCGGGTTTTGTCCTTTAGCTCATCCACCTGGATGCCGTAGTATTCTGCAACCGCTTTTTGGATAAAATCAATTCCCACCTCAGTTTCAATGTCCTTGATGAAATTTTTGATGATGGATTTTGCAAGCTCAAGGCTGACCTCTACCCGGTTGAGAGATGCATGGGCAATTAAAGAAATTAGAATACCTTCTAATTCCCGCACATTGGTATCTACCGTATAGGCGAGGTATTCGATTATGCTATCGGGAATGTCGATCCCTTCTGACTCCATTTTACGACGGATGATGGCCACACGAGTTTCAAAATCTGGCATCTGAAGATCGGCAGTCAGCCCCCACTTAAATCGAGAAAGCAGTCGCTCTTCCAGCCCTTTGAGGTCCCTTGGAGGACAGTCGGAGGTCATGATGATCTGCTTTTTATTTTGGTGGAGGTGGTTAAAAATATGGAAGAACATCTCCTGGGTTCGGTCCTTGCCTGCCAAAAACTGAATGTCATCGATGATCAAGACATCCACTTGCATGTAAAAATTGGTGAAGTTCTTCACGTTACCATCTTTGATGGAATCCATGAATTGGTTCACAAACTTTTCGGAAGACACGTAGAGCACAAATTTTTCTCCAGGTCCATTTTTAATTTCGTTGCCAATGGCTTGTACCAAGTGCGTTTTTCCCAAACCCACTCCTCCATATACCATCAAAGGGTTGAAGGAGGTGATGCCAGGTTTGCTTGCCACTGCATAGCCTGCTGATCGAGCCAGTCGATTGCAATCCCCTTCGATGTAGCTTATAAAGGTGTAATTGGGATTTAGATTGCTTTGAGTAAGTAGCCCGGCATCTAAGGATTGCATTTCAAATGGGGTCTTTACCTCATTGGCATTTGGCCCACTTTTCTTATTGGAGACATTTCCTTGCGGGAAGGACACCACATAAGGTTGGTTGCTAGGATTCCCTTTGTCCACGACCACTGCATATTCTAGTCTGCCAGCTGCACCTAAAGTGTTTTTGATTGCCAGTTTGAGCTCTTCTACATAATTGTCCTCGAGCCACTCGTAAAAAAATTGACTAGGAACCTGAATGGTGAGGGTTGATCCTTCTAGCTTTACTGGAAGAATGGGTTTAAACCAGGTGGAATAACTCTGCTCATTGACGTGTTGTTCGATCACACGCAAGCATTCACTCCATACAGCATTGGCTTCTGAACTCATTCTGAAGATATAGGATTCACACTCATGTCAAAAGTTGACAAAGGGGGGAACAAAAATGTGGATAATTAACTAAAATAAAAAATCCAAAACGCAAGGAATTCTTTTTTTTAAACAATTTCTGTCGATTTGGGATTTTAATTTCTTTTGTAAAAAATTCTCTTTCCGAGGGTCAAGAATATTTTTTTTTCAGCACTAATTCAACTGAAGTTTTCCAGAAATCGAGCCTGAATTTTTCGCTCTTAGGATCAATTTGTGGAGTACTGTTTATTTGTTTTCCTCCTTGCGGAGCAATTTACCTCGAAATGGTTAATTTTATCTTTCTCTTTTCCAATTCTAATTTTTATGGAGCAGAATTTATTTTCAGAGTTCCCCGATACCACAAAGAAAGACTGGTTGCGGCAAGCTACGGCAGACCTCAAGGGTAAGGGAGAGGCCCAAGATTTGGGGAGCAGGCTTTGGGATACAATTCCCCTTCAGCCCCTGTATGCCCTTGAAGATCTTGTAAATCCTGTAAAGCAGCGTCGGTTTCATGCCCCATCCGAATTTCCGGGGATGCCTCCACGCCTCTGGACCAATGTGGTCACCGTGCTGCCAAGCGATACCAATGCAGATATTCTGCTTGCTTTAGAAAAGGGAGCGGAGGGTTTGATTTTGCCGATCCATGGAACTGAAGATCTGTCCGAACTTTTGGAGGGGGTGATGCCCCAGTACATTTCGATTTACTTGATTCCGCTGGGAAATCCTGTTTCCGCCTTCCAACTTTTCCAGGACTGGGTGGACAGTACAGGAGCTGATGAATCGGCCCTTCAAGGAGGTATGTTATGGAGTCCTGCAGACCAAGTCTTTGATCATCAGCAAGACCTAGGGCTGGGGGTCGAGCTTTTGGAAGAGCTGCTCGAACTCACTGAGGGCTATCCCAACTTTAAGGCATTTTGCATCAAAACTTCCCGCTACAACGAGTCTGGAGCCCATCCTTTGGATGCGCTCACCTTTGGGTTTGGGGAATTGGTGGAAATTTTGGATCGGGTATCCGTTGCGCCTTCCTTGGTTTTTGAAAA
>CAMBMU010000047.1 GCA_945868725.1 Spirosoma fluviale | reverse complement strand
CTGATTTTAGATTTTTTTCCTTACCCCAGATGGGGCAAAATATTAATAGAAACTGTTATAAAAAACGGGTCCAGAGCTCCAGAGGAGCGAAAGAAAATAATAAATAGTGGTTGCAAATGGAATTTAATGGGATAACATTCATCCTTTTTTTTCACGCTGATCTAAACAGAAAAAACCCGCTGATTTATTTTTCTTGATCTGTGGATTTTTCTACTCGTACAATTTTTTATCTAGAATGTACTGCTCCACGCGCTCAGGAAGGAGGTAGCGAACAGACAATCCATCTTGAATCGATTGCCGAATAAACGTAGCCGAAATATCAAGTAAAGGAGCATCTAAATAGCTTACTCCGGGATGATCCAGCGTTTTAACTTCCCCCGGTCGTGGATACACTAGGATGGGGTATTGCTCTAAAATCGCTTTGTAGTTTTTCCATTTGTGAAAATGACTCAAGTTGTCCGATCCTAAAAAAATCGAAAACTGATGCTGAGGATGTTTTTCACTAAGAAGCGTAAGCGTATCGATGGTGTAGCTCGGTTTAGGCATGCGAAACTCCACATCAGAAGCCCTAAACTGAAAATTATCATCGATAGCAAGTTCCACCATTCGTAGGCGGTCATGTTCGTGGGCCAAGGATTCTTGCTTTTTGAATGGGTTTTGCGGACTGACTACAAACCATACTTGGTCCAGCCCCCCACGTTGAAAAAGGGTTTGGGCGATGATCAAGTGTCCCGCATGAATGGGGTTGAAACTACCGAAGTATAGCCCGATTTTCATGGTTATTACTTTAAAAACTCGGTCACCAGGGCAACTGCATCCGCCGAAGATCGGGTGAAGTCATCATTGAAAACGGTCACATCAAACTGCGGCTCAAAAGTCATCTCAAACTTTGCCTTGTAGATTCTCCGAGAAAGCGATTCTTCCGATTCGGTGCCCCGATCATTTAGCCGCAATTCCAAAACGTCCAAGGAAGGAACCTTCACAAAGATGGCCAATGCTTGGTCTCCAAAATATTTTTTCAGGGCGAGCCCACCTTTGACATCGACATCAAAAATCACTGCCTTACCTTGGTTCCAAATTCGATGTACCTCTTCTTTCAGCGTGCCATAAAAATTGCCGGCATATACTTCCTCCCATTCCACAAACGCATCGGCATCAATTTTTTTCTTAAACTCGTCGATACTCAAAAAATAATAATCTCGCCCATGCACTTCGTGTCTACCGCGCTTGTCCCGTGTGCAGGCAGAGATGGAAAATCCCAAATTAGAAACCTGCTGCATGAGGTGCTTGACTAGGGATGTTTTTCCAGATCCAGAGGGGGCTGAAAAAATAATGGCTTTGCCAGTAGGGGTGCTCATCGTGCGTCTTGAATCATTTGACGGATCGACTCCGCCAGTTTATCAGGTAATGGTTGCTTGGTGCATTTGGTTTTAAGCACCTCACGAATGGCTTGCTCCAGGTGAAAATGTTCAAAGCAAGGCTGGCATCTGTCCAGCTTCTCCTGTAGCATTTCTTTTCCTTCTTCTACAAGCTCTCCATCGAGGATACGCTCCAGAAGCTGAAAGCATTTGCTTACATCACTGCATTGAAGTTTCCGCTCAGGAGATGGTGCGTCGTTGTTTTCCATAGCTAATCGTTTAATCCTCCTCTTCGTCCCTGCCATATCCCATCGATTGGGCATAGCTTTTTAATGTATCTTTCAAGAGATGCCTCGCCCGATGAAGCCTAGACCGCACGGTGCCGATAGGAATATCCAAAATTTTTGCCATTTCCTCATAGGTGAAGCCCTCCAAATCCGCTAAAATAATGACGGTGCGAAAGTCTACAGCCAAACCATTTAAGGCATTTGAAATCTCATCCCCCAACATGTCCCTCACCGACTCTGCTCGAAGATCACTCGTGCTCTGGTAGTCTACATCGTCGGAATTGTAGAAGGTTTCCACTTCCTGATAATCCACCATTGCAGGCTTCTTGCTCTTTTTTCGGTAATCGTTGATGAAGCTATTTTTGAGAATTCGGAAAAGCCAAGCCTTGGCATTGGTTCCCTGTTCAAAGGAATTAATGAAGCGGAAAGCCTTCATGTAGGTATCCTGAACCAAATCCTTGGCATCGTCCTCATCAAAGGTCAGTCGAAAGGCAAAGTTGTACATGGAATCGATGTGGGGCATAAACTCTCCATCAAAGACCGCAGATCGCTCTTCCTGAGAATATTTCCTTCGCTGAACTTCCGACATAGTTCAAAAGTACGCAATGCCTCAAATTATACCTAAATTCCCCTTCTATTTCCCTGCTTTTCCTTTATTTTGTAGTTGAAATCGACACTACTTCAAGGCCAATTCCCCACCATCCTACCGGACACATGCTTTTCTTTCAACTATTTTCCCGACTACCACTCGGAATCTTGTTTCTTTTTTCTGACTTCCTTTACTTGATTGCTAGGTTTGTGGTCCGCTACCGCAAAAAAGTGATCGATGATAACCTGCTTCATGCTTTTCCTGAAAAAACAGCTGAAGAGCGGAAATCCATTCGCAATCGGTTCTACCGGAACTTCACCGACTCCATCGCCGAAACCGTCAAATCAATCAGCATCTCCAAGGCGGAGTTGGCCCGGAGATTTACCATCACCAATCAGGATTTCCTAGATGAAGAGGTGAAAAACGGAAAAAGTGTGCTGCTGCTCGCTGGCCATTTTTTCAATTGGGAATTAGGACTTCAGCAAGCTGCTGTACTCAGCAAGGTGCCTTCAGAGGGCATATACCTGAAGATCACCAGCCCTTTTTTCAACGAGCTGATGTACCAGGCCCGAACCCGATTTGGAAATACGATCACCGAGAAAACGGAATTTCGCGAAACTGTTAAAACTCTGAATGCCCAGCACCGGGTAGTGCAGCTCGCCGCGGATCAACGACCCAATCGACGAACTACGCGTTACCAGCGCCCCTTTCTGAACCGTCCTGCCTTCTTCTTTGAAGGAGCAGAAAACATTGCCAAAAGCATGGATCTTCCAGTTTACTTTGGAGAAATCAGCAAAAAAGGGAGAGGGCGCTACCAAGCTACCTACGAACTCCTCGCGAAAGGTCCCTACGATTTGCATTCGGAGCACAGCATCACCGATGCCTTCTGTGCGAGATTGGAGGCCAATATTCACCTGCAGCCTGACCTGTACCTCTGGAGCCACAAACGCTGGAGAGTATAATCCCGCAGGTTTCCAGTGCGAAAATGGGCCACCTCTAATTTTAGAGAACCAGTTCCAACAGGGAGCAATTGAACAAACTAGTTTACTTACAGATTAAGGCTTGATAGATGGGTAATGGCTTGCAGTCTTGCTACTTTTATCTTGCTACTTGAACCTACAAAAATGGATTACCTCAAGGAACTCAATACCGAACAACGCCAAGCCGTAGAACATACTGAAGGTCCTGTGATGATCATCGCCGGTGCAGGATCTGGGAAAACGCGGGTGCTCACCTACCGAATCGCTCACCTCATCTATGCCAAAGGAGTGGATGCCTTCCAAATTCTGTCCCTCACCTTTACCAACAAGGCCGCCAGCGAAATGAAGCACCGCATCGAAAAATTGGCAGGCCTTGATGCACGGAATACCTGGATGGGAACTTTTCACTCCGTTTTTGCCAAAATATTGCGCGTGGAAGCAGATAAACTTGGCTATCCCTCCAACTTTACGATTTACGATACAGACGACTCCAAGTCACTTATCCGTACCTTGGTGAAGGAACTCCGCCTCGACGATAAAGTATACAAACCCAGCGTGGTACTGTCGCGGATATCTGGAGCAAAAAATAGACTCATCTCATGGCAAACCTACCAAAACGATCCCTTTGTCAAAGCCGACGACGAAGCCGCGCTGCGCCCAAGAATGGGAGAAATCTACCAGCGCTACCAAGAGCGCCTTTTCAAGGCAGGCGCCATGGACTTTGACGACCTATTATTCAATACCAACGTCCTGTTTCGGGACCACCTCGAAGTGCTCAACAAGTACCAGCAGCGCTTCAAATACGTGATGGTGGACGAGTTTCAGGACACCAACATCTCCCAGTACCTGATCACGAAAAAACTGGCTGCAGTACACCAAAATATCTGTGTCGTGGGTGATGATGCCCAAAGTATCTATGCATTCCGCGGAGCAGATATCCAGAATATCTTGAATTTTGAAAAGGACTACCCCGACTTGTTTGTAGTCAAACTGGAGCAAAACTACCGTTCCACCAAAACCATCGTCGATGCGGCCAACTCGATTATAGACAAGAACAAGGGGCAACTCAAGAAGATCGTCTGGACTGCCAATCCGGAGGGGGATCTCATCGAACTCTTCAAAGCATCTTCCGATAACGAGGAGGGACGAATCGTGGCTAACACCATATTTGAGGAAAAAAACAATAAACAGCTTAACAACAGCGATTTTGCCATTCTCTACCGCACCAACTCCCAGTCCAGATCCATGGAGGAGGCTTTGCGGAAGCTCAACCTAACCTACAAAATCGTAGGAGGCCTATCCTTTTACCAACGCAAAGAGATCAAAGACCTCATGGCCTACCTCCGCTTTGCGGTAAATCCCGTAGACGAGGAAGCCTTCAAGCGAATCATCAACTACCCGAAAAGAGGAATCGGCGATACTTCCGTGGAAAAAATCTTGGTTTCTGCCTACGAACACGACATCCCACTTTGGGATGTGGTCCAAAATGCCCCCAGCTTTTTAGGTGGCCGAGCAGGGGTTTCTGTAGACGATTTTTCGACGATGATCAAGGCTTTTCAGATCGAAATCGAACGTAAGGACGCCTTTGAGGCAGCGAGCTCAGTGGCCAAACAAAGTGGTTTGCTCCGTGAACTCTACGAAGACAAGACTATCGAGGGCCTCAACCGCTACGAAAACGTACAGGAATTGCTGAACGCCATCAAAGAGTACGTGGACAATCCCGAAAACGAAGACAAGAGCTTAGGCGCCTTCCTGCAAGAAATCGCCTTGCTCACTGACAACGACCAAGACAAAAGTCAAACCGATGCGATCACACTAATGACAATCCACGCATCCAAAGGGCTAGAATTTAAGCAGGTGTTTGTGGTTGGCATGGAAGAAGATCTCTTTCCCTCCCAGATGATGATGCAGAGTAGAGAGGACTTAGAGGAGGAAAGAAGGCTATTTTATGTAGCCTCCACTCGTGCTATGGATAAACTCTACCTGAGCTATGCCCTCACCCGCTACCGCTATGGACGACTGCTCAATTGTGAGCCCAGCCGGTTTTTGGAGGAAGTAAATCCCGCCCTACTCAAGGTCAATAAACGGATGTCTGCCACTCGAGAGCTACCGGGAGCCTTCCGAAGTGAGGGCCCTCCAGGAGGTGCAGGATTTATTGGTATCAAAAAACAGCCGGAAACACGCCTGCCTTCGGCGATGCATATACATACCCCAAATCCCGACTTCAAACCAAGTAATACCAATGCACTTCAAGAAGGGCAACTGGTGGAGCATCCTAAATTTGGGTTTGGGAAGGTTCAAAAAATTGAAACAGAAGGACTTAACAAAAAGGCTAGCATTCATTTTGAACATTTTGGGGAGAAAACTTTATTGCTTAGCTTTGCCAAGCTTAGAATTATAGACTAATTCCGCATACGCCTACCATTGCTGTTTTTTTATTACCTTATACAAGGCAAAAATAGGAGGCGTCATGGAGCATAACGATTCAGAAAAACAAAAACTTATTTTGAAAGAATACGGAAAGAATATCCAACAACTGGTACAGCATGTAGTCGCGATTGAAGATCGAGAACGACGGACACAAAGTGCACACACCATCGTCGAAATTATCAAGCAGCTCAATCCTACTGTCAAGCAGGAAAGTGACCAAAAGCTATGGGACGACATGTATATCATGTCGAACTTTACCCTAGACATCGACGGTCCCTTTCCTATGCCAGAAAAGGAATTGCTGGGTAAAAAGCCTCCCCATATTGGCTACCCAAAAGGTCAAATCAAGTTTAAGCACTACGGCAGAAACATTGAGAAGCTGATCGAAAAAGCCATTGATATCGAAAACGACGAGGACCAGGAAAATGCAATTATCTACATCGGACAGCTGATGCGGAGTTTCCATTCCACCTGGAACAGGGACAATTTTGACGACAACATCATCCTAGATGACATCAAAACTCTTTCCAAAGGCAAGCTCCACATCGACTTGGAAAAAGTTCAAGAAAACGCCCTCTTTGAATCCAATACGAGAAGAGATTTTAAAATTCCTCACCAAGAAGAGGAGCACGCCAAAAAGAAAAATATCCACGGGAAAAAATTCCGCCCTGCCCACAAAAAACGCAGATAAACACATGGCCTCTTTTAAAGTAGAAGGTGGACACCGCCTAAAAGGAGAAATCACTCCGCAGGGAGCAAAAAACGAAGCGCTACAAATACTTTGCGCCGTACTCTTAACCTCTGAAAAGGTTACTATTCACAAAATCCCGAATATCCGGGATGCAAACAAACTCATCGAACTCCTTTCGGATATGGGGGTGAAGGTTCAAAAACTTGGACCCGAGTCCTACACCTTTCAGGCCGATGAAGTCAACTTGGATTACCTTGAAACCCAAGATTTTCTAAACAAGGCCTCCGCACTTCGTGGTTCAGTGATGATTCTTGGCCCTTTATTGACTCGCTTTGGCACAGGGAAACTATCCAAGCCTGGAGGAGATAAGATCGGCCGACGGCGTATGGATACCCACTTTTTTGGCTTTCAAAAGCTCGGCGCCCAGTTTCGCTACGATGCCAAAAACGAGATCTTCCACATCGACGGGAAAAACCTGAAAGGTACCTACATGCTCTTGGATGAAGCATCCGTAACGGGTACCGCCAACATCGTCATGGCCGCAGTGATGGCCGAAGGAAAAACCACGATTTACAATGCTGCCTGCGAACCTTACTTGCAGCAGCTTTGCGACATGCTCAACCGCATGGGTGCACAGATTACTGGCGTAGGTTCCAATCTCCTCCACATCGAAGGCGTAAAGGTACTTGGTGGCACCACGCATACGCTACTTCCGGATATGATCGAAATCGGCTCTTTCATCGGGATGGCCGCCATGACCCAGTCCGAGATCACCATCAAAGACTGCCAAATCCACCGCTTGGGTATCATCCCTGACACCTTCCGACGCATGGGTATCCATCTGGAATTTAGAGGAGATGACATCTTTGTGCCGGAACAAAAACACTATGAGATCGAAACCTTCATCGATGGCTCTATTCTTACTGTAGCGGATCAGATCTGGCCTGGCTTTACCCCAGACTTGCTTTCTATCATCCTCGTTACCGCTACTCAAGCTAAAGGAACAGTTCTGGTACACCAAAAAATGTTTGAATCCCGCCTGTTCTTCGTGGACAAGTTAATTGATATGGGTGCCCAGATCATTCTTTGTGATCCGCACCGTGCTACGATCATCGGATTGGATCGCAAGTACCCACTCCGAGGCATCAAGATGACGTCTCCAGATATCCGTGCAGGGGTAGCCCTTTTGATTGCAGCCATGTCTGCCAACGGCACTTCGGTGATCGATAACATTGAGCAAATCGACCGCGGCTATCAAAACATTGACGAGCGTCTCAATGCCCTAGGTGCAAAAATCACTAGAATAGACTAAAAGTAACATTTAGCAAAGCTTCCCCATCCCCTTGGTAAGAATCAAGGGGATTTTTTTGCTAGAACCTACTTTTTCTAGTTGTGATTATTCGCTTTTTTACCCCTAACCAAAGAACATTAAGTTTGAAGTTCAATTGAGTAAGCTGTGGACCGTGGTATGAAAACTTGTCAACAGTTGACGGTCGACGGACCACAGTTATTAGTGGCCTGGTACTAAAAACGTATTAAAATTCGGATGCTAGACTCAGTCAAACAACGACTCGGCTGTCGTCAGTGGACGGTTGACCGATGGCAAATATCTTCAGGAGACAAAAATCCTATTGAACCACTCCCATGATTGGGTATAATCAAATTTTCATTTCACCAGTCTTATCCATTTTTAAGAATTTTTGGTAACTTCTTGGCCAATTCACACAACCCAAGTGACCTCATGACCAAAAAAAAACTCCGAAGCCAGGAATGGTACGGCAGAACCGGTAAAGACGGATTTATCTACCGATCCTGGATGAAAAACCAAGGACTCCCCCACCACCTTTTTGAAGGCGAAAAGCCGGTGATCGGCATCTGCAACACCTGGTCCGAACTAACCCCTTGCAATGCCCACTTCCGTGATTTGGCCGAAGCAATCAAGCGTGGCGTCTGGGAAGCAGGTGGATTTCCCCTCGAGTTTCCAGTCATGTCCCTAGGCGAGTGCTCCATCAAGCCCACCGCCATGCTCTTCCGAAATCTTGTTTCCATGGACGTGGAAGAAAGCATCCGCGCCAATCCCATGGACGGTGTCATCCTGATGTGTGGCTGTGACAAAACCACTCCATCTCTCGTGATGGGCGCTGCCTCAGTCAACCTCCCCACCCTCGTCCTCTCCGGAGGCCCCATGCTTGTGGGTAGGTACAAAGGAAAAAAAATAGGTACCTCCGACATTTGGCGTTTTGCCGAAGATTTTAAACTAGGCAAACTCTCCCAAGAAGAGTTTATCGAAGCAGAAGCGGCCATGTCCCGATCCGTAGGACACTGTGCACCCATGGGTACTGCCTCCACAATGGCCGCCATGGTGGAAGCCCTAGGATTGGCACTACCAGACAATGCCACCATCCCCGCTGCGGATTCCCGCCGCAAAGTAATGGCTCACATGGCCGGTATGCGCATCGTGGAGATGGTCAAGGAAGACCTGACCATGGACAAAATTCTTACCCGCAAGGCCTTTGAAAATTCCATCATGGTCAACGCAGCTGTAGGAGGATCCACCAATTTCATCCTTCACCTGATCGCCATCGCCAAACGAATTGGCGTGCCTTTGGACCTCGCAGACTTTGATGAATTTTCTTCTCGAATTCCACTCATCGCCAATGTGCAGCCCTCCGGCGAGCATTGGATCGAAGACCTATTTTATGCAGGCGGACTGCCTGCGGTCATGAAGGAGATCGAAAAGCACCTCCATACCGATGCACTCACGATAAATGGCAAAACCTTGGGTGAAAACATAGCCAAGGCCGAATGCTGGGATAGAAACCTGATCGGCACATTCGAAAATCCCATCAAACCGGAGTCTGGCATCGCCGTACTGAAAGGGAATCTTTGCCCTCAAGGCGCTGTGCTGAAGCCCTCCGCTGCGACTCCAAGCTTATTGACCCATACCGGTAGAGCAGTGGTATTTGAAGATATCGACGATTACAAAGCACGAGTAGACGATCCCAACCTGGACATCGACGAGACCTGTGTGATGGTCTTGAAAAAAGTAGGCCCCAAAGGCTATCCAGGCATGCCTGAGGTAGGCAACATGGGCCTTCCCAAAAAGCTGCTAGAAAAAGGGGTTAAAGACATGGTTCGTATTTCAGATGGGCGCATGAGCGGCACGGGATTTGGTACCGTGGTGCTTCATGTCTCTCCTGAGTCAGCCATCGGCGGGCCACTTGCGCTGGTGCAGAACGGAGATATGATCGCACTGGATGTTCCCAAGCGGAGCCTGAACCTGCTGATCTCGGAAGAGGAATTTGCAAAAAGAAATGCGGCATTTTCCCCAAGCCCCCTCCCCTACGACAGAGGCTATGTCAACTTGTTTCTCGACAAGGTCAATCAAGCACACGAAGGGGTAGATTTCGATTTTCTCCAAGGAAGTTCAGGTTCCGAAGTAAAACGAGATTCCCACTAGATTTTACCTACAAAAGAATTGGCCGCCTGAAGGCGAACCCTTAACACTAGCATATGACCAAAGTAGCACTCATCACCGGAGCAGGACAAGGGATCGGACTCGCCATCGCCAGAAAATTACTGGAAGAGGGTTCCCATGTACTCCTCAATGACCAAGAGAAAAGTCTAACGGAAGAGGCAGTAGCCATGCTTTCTCGTTTGGGAAAAGGATCGGTCATCGGCTGCTCGGGAGATGCCGCCGACACAGAGGTCATCGAGGAAATGGTAGCCCTTGCTGTAAAAAATTACGGGACCATCGACCAGCTGGTTTGCAATGCCGGCATCACGCTATTTGGTAATTTCTTGGACTATGGAAGAGCGGATTTTATGGAAGTTGCCAGGGTCAATCAGGCAGGCACTTTCTTCCTCACCCAGGCAGTCGCTCGCCTAATGAAATCTCAGGAAAAGGGAGGCGCAATCTTATTTACTTCCTCGGTGACCGCTCACCAAAGTCATGAAAATCTTGCGGCCTACGCCATGAGCAAAGCAGCCATCGAGATGCTCGCAAAAAATCTGGTGCTAGAACTTGCCCCCTTGGGCATACGGATCAATACCATTGCCCCAGGGGCGACACTGACGGAACGCACCACCTCGGACCCAAACTATGCGACCACCTGGTCCAAGATCACCCCCTTAGCGAGACCGGCTTTTCCAGAAGATATTGCAGCAGCGGCAGCCTTTCTCCTCTCGGATGGTGCACGACATATTACTGGCCAAACCCTCATCATCGATGGGGGATGGACCGCAATAAGCCCTTCCCCTTATGCCTAAGTTAGCACCACAGTTTACTCCGGCACCTCCACCCTGGACCCTACATGGGGAAGGAATTATGTTGCTCTACCGCTTCAAAAAATCATGGGTAGAAAGCAAGTCCAATCTCCCTTCCCAGCTCCAAGGTCAATTTAAAGGAGGCTTCGGCTATGTCATGCTCGTGGATTACAGCAGCTCACCGGTAGGCCCCTACCAGGAGCTACTTTTTATCCCAGGCCAATTCGGAGAAAAGAAATTTCAATCCATCACCCGCATTCTGGTAAGCTCGGAAGCAAGCACCGACCAGGGTAGAAAAAACTGGGGCATCCCCAAAGAAACGGCGAACTTCCGTTGGGAAAAAGAAAAAGGAAAGGACCGCATTCAGGTGGAACTGGATGGAAAAAAGATACTAGATACAGAAATCACCCATAGGGGAATTTCATTTCCAATCAGCACCGCCCTGCTTCCGCTGCGCCTGAAGCAGACGCTGGATGGAAAAACTTATTTGACGCTCCCCAAAGGAAGTGGCTGGGGCAAATTGGCCCGAGTGCAGCGCATGCAGGTAGATCCCCAGCTCTTTCCTGACTTGGATGGCATCCAACCCTTACTTGCCCTCAAGGTCAATCCTTTTACCATCCACTTCCCTATTCCTTCCCTACTGCCCAGCCATGAATAGCTTCAAGGATGCCCAGGTCATCGTAACGGGAGCGGGTTCCGGTATTGGCCGAGAGCTGGTTCGTCAGCTCTACCCGCAGACCCAAAAGATCTTGGCCGTAGACTACCTCCCCGAAGCCTTAGAATCCCTTCAAAGCGAATTCCCAAACCTAGTAACCTTAAATGCAGACTTAAGCCTCAAGGAAGGAAACGGTACCATTCTAGCCTGGGTCAAAGACCACTGGACACATGTGGATGTTTGCTTTGCCAATGCAGGCAGGGCAGCGTATGGAGCCGCATCCCAGCAAAATTGGGAGGAGATGGATCGCCTATTTCAACTGAATGTGCACTCCCCCATCCAACTTGGGCTGGCCTTGAAACGCGCTTTTTCGGACCATTCCCTCCGGCATGTAATCACTTGTTCGGCCATCGCACATTGGGCTATTCCAGGCTACAGCCTGTATGGCAGCACCAAAGCCGCAATCCTCCAATGGGCTGAATCGCTCTGGGCGGAGCGGGCAGGAGATTGGTTGACCCTCGTATTTCCGATCGCTACCGCTACCTCCTTTTTCGATGCTGCAGGAACCGATATTCCAAAAGCATTTCCAATTCAATCTCCTAGAGAGGTAGCCACAGCCATGCTAATGGGTGTCGCCAAAGGGGGAAAGAAAATTTTTCCCTCCAGCCTCTTTCGAAGTCTCCTATTCTTGAATCGATTTCTCTTTTTCCTCCAACCTTTAACACAGTACCTTGAATATAAAAAATTCAAAAATTGGCAATCCAAATCCACTTCCTGAAACACTTTATCTTCTTCACTATGAAAAATTTACTCCTCAGCCTTTTCTTTATTGCCCTCATGGTATCCTGCCAGCAGCGAGAAACCCTTCCTGACACTCTCCCCATGCAAGTGGCCAAAGCCTATGGCTTTGAAAACTGGGACCAGGTCAAGTCCATCGGCTACACCTGGAATGTACAGCGCGATTCGGCCACGGTGATGTCCCGAACCTGGAAATGGAATATCCAAGACAGCACGGTATCCTACTCTGGAGCAGATACCAGCTTTACCTACAGCCTGGTGGCAGACTCCCTACCGAAGCAGGACGGAGCCTTTATCAATGACAAGTACTGGGCAATGATGCCTTTCCAGTTGGCCTGGGACAAAGGATACACCTACGAGGTACTCGAAAATGCGGCCTCCCCGATTCAGGGACTCCCCTCCACCAAACTCAGCATTCTGTATAGTACCGAGGGCGGATATACGCCAGGAGATGCCTACGATCTGTACCTGAACAAGGAGCACAAGATCTTGGAATGGACCTTCCGCAAAGGAAATGCCCCCGAAGGCCGAACCTGGACCTGGGAGAAGTCAGCAGCATATGGCCCGATTCAACTTAGTTTGGAGCACAAGGATGCCGCAGGCAAGCGCTTCATCTGGCTCACTGATGTGACCGTCGAGTAAACCAACTGCTACACTCCAAACTGACCTCCAATTTTTCTTTGACATGAAAAAATCAACTCCTCCTCGCCGTCAATTTCTCATGCAAACGGGTGTGCTCATCGGTGCGGGCCTCCTTGCGAATCCCTTTTCGGGTTGGGCTAGCCCCCTCCAAAAATCCTGGACAGTAGGTGAGATCATGGATCTGTTTATCTCCCAAGTGCCCAAGGCTCCCTTTGCGCAGACGGTGGATACGATCAAGATTGGCTCTAGAGACACCGTGGTCACTGGGATCGTCACCACCATGTTTCCCAGCATCGAGATCATCAAAAAGGCGGTTGAATTGAAGGCAAACCTTATTATTCCCCACGAACCTACCTTTTACTCGGGTCAGGACGATACCGACTACCTGCAAAATGACCCTGTCTTCCGTGGCAAATACGACCTACTGGCCAAACACCAGTTGACCATCTGGAGAAACCACGACTACGTGCACCGCATGCAAGACGATGGCGTGCGGATAGGCGTAGTGGAAGAACTGGGATGGAAGGCCTACTATACCCCTGGAAGCCCGATTTTGCAGATTCCTACAACCAATTTGAAGGCGGTCATCGACCATATCAAAACCCGAATGCAGGTACCTGCCATGCGCTATGTGGGGGACCTGAACCAACCTGTCTCCAAGGTACTTCTTCTCCCTGGAGCCGTGGGAGGAAAAACGCAAATCACCCGTATCCAGGAGCACCGTCCCGATGTGCTGATCTGCGGGGAATCCAACGAGTGGGAAACTCCCGAATATGTCAAAACGGCCAATGAACTTGGTATGAAACTTTCCATGGTCGAGATCGGCCACTCAGCCAGCGAAGAGGGAGGCTCAGAATTTGTAAAAAACTGGTTGCAAACCCATGTCCCAGGCGTCCCTGTCTACCACATTCCTTCTGGCAATTCCCTTTCGGTTTACTAACTTTAGCTTTACAACTCCCACTTAATTTCCATCCCATGAACCGTATTTTTCTAGTCCTTCTCCTCGCTATTTCCCCCATTATTTCCTTTGCACAGCAGAAGCTGAGCGCTGATGAAAAAAAACTAGTGGAGCGCATCGATAAAAATTACCAGGAAACGGTAGCACTCTTGGAGGAGGTCATCAACATCAATTCGGGTTCGCTCAACCTGGCAGGCGTCCGGGAGGTGGGTCGCGTTTTCGAGCGGGAGTTTCAAAAAATCGGATTTCAAACCGAATGGGTAGATGTTCCAGCGGAAGTGCGTCGAGCAGGACACTTTGTAGCTACCAGAAAGGGTACAAAAGGAAAGAAGTTATTTCTAATTGGTCACCTGGATACCGTGTTTGAAAAGGACATGCCTTTTACCCCATTCACCTGGCTCAATGACAGCACGGCTACCGGCCAAGGAGCCAACGACATGAAGGGGGGCGATGTGTTGGTGCTTGCCAGCCTCAAGGCCATGGATGAACTAGGGCTCTTGGAAGACCGAACCATCACTGTGTATTTCAATGGAGACGAGGAAAGCACAGGAAACGGAACCTTATCCAGACAGGATTTCATCGCCAGAGCCAAAACGCATGATCTTGCCTTGGCTTACGAGACTGCCCAAGGATTTGGCGGAGCTACCGTGGCTCGCCGAGGAGCTTCTGGCTGGACACTTAAGACCACCGGAAAGCAAGGTCACTCCAGTGGGGTATTTGGACAAAATGCAGGGTATGGAGCCATCTACGAAGCGGCACGAATCTTGAATGAATTTCGCGAAGCCCTCGCAGGCGAACGCTACTTGACCTTTAATCCTGGCCAAATTGTCGGCGGATCGGACGTCAACATCAATTCGAACACCGGTGCCGGCAGTTCCCTTGGGAAAACCAATATTGTGGCCCGTGAAACCATCGTCACTGGAGATTTACGCTTTTTGGGTGAAGCACAAAAAGAAGCGGCACGCGCCAAAATGCGAGAAATCGTAGCCAAAAACCTGCACCAAACCGACGGAGAAATTACCTTCTCCGATGGCATTCCTTCGATGGAACCCAGTCCCGGCAACTATGCCCTAGCGGAGGTGCTCAGTCAGGTAAGTCAAGATCTAGGCTACGGTCCAGTGAAGCCTGGTGATCCAGGTAGCCGTGGTGCGGGAGACATTTCCTTTGTATCCTCCTTTATGGACAGTTTGGATGGCCTAGGTGCATCCGGCTCTGGAGCCCATGCTCCTGGGGAAACCATCAACATGAAGCAATTCCCTTCCTTGATCAAACGAAATACGCTTCTCTTGTACCGCCTGACCCGATAAGTTGATGAGAAAAATAGTCCTCCCTGCCCTCTTGGCCTTGATCCTATTTTCCAGCCAAACTCCCAAACCTGCAGATCCAATCGCCATGCCGCCCAAGAAAATTATCGTTTATCAGGTATTCACTCGACTTTTTGGCAATACGAATACCAGCAATATTCCTTGGGGCACCAAAGAACAAAATGGAGTGGGGAAGTTTAATGACTTCACAGAAGCCGCCTTGGCGGAAATCAAAAAATTGGGTGTATCCCACGTCTGGTACACGGGAGTTCCGCATCATGGAGTGATTGGAGATTTCCCCGAAATCGGTATCAGTTCGGACGACCCCGATGTCATCAAAGGTCGAGCAGGCTCTCCCTATGCGGTACGTGATTACTACCAGGTCAACCCAGACTTGGCGGTAGATGTAACGCGCAGAATGGAAGAGTTTGAAGCGCTCATTGCCCGTACCCACAAGCAGGGCATGAAGGTAATCATCGACATTGTTCCCAACCATGTCTCCCGTTATTACGAAGGGAAAAACAACCCAGCGGGCGTCCTAGACTTTGGTGCGAAGGACGATACCAACTTGGCTTACGCGAAGAACAACAACTTCTACTACTTGCCCGGCAAGGCCTTCCAAGTACCTGCTCCCAAAAATGGCTACCAGCCCTTGGGCGGAGCAGCACATCCCTTGAGTGATGGAAAGTTTGAGGAGTTTCCTGCGAAGTGGACGGGAAATGGTTCCCGACTCGCCCAGCCCGATTTTTACGATTGGTACGAAACCGTCAAGGTCAACTATGGGGTCAGCCCAGATGGGATGAAGGACTTTGTGGCCCTTCCTGAGGAAGCCTCCACACTTGATATCCAAGCACATTTCGACTTTTGGAAAGGAAAAGAAGTACCCGATTCCTGGATCAAGTTTAAAGACATCACGCAATTTTGGTTGAGCAAGGGAGTCGATGGCTTCCGCTTCGACATGGCGGAGATGGTGCCTGTGGAGTTTTGGTCCTACCTCAACTCCCACATCAAAAAGACAAATCCCAATGCCTTTTTGTTGGCGGAGGTATACAATCCAAGCCTCTACCGCGACTACATTCACAAGGGCAAGATGGACTACCTCTACGACAAGGTAGAGTTATACGATACGCTGAAGCACATCATGCAAGGCCATGGGTCTACCGATAATCTGGTGCCTATCCTTAAAGGGCTATCCGATGTGGAGCACCACATGCTGCACTTTCTAGAAAACCATGACGAGCAGCGCATTGCAAGTCCGGAATTTGCCGGTAACCCTTGGAAGGCCCTACCGGCTATGGTCGTATCGGCCACAAGCACGACGGCACCGACGATGATTTACTTTGGTCAGGAAGTG
Source organism: Spirosoma fluviale (assembly GCA_945868725.1). GTDB lineage: Bacteria > Bacteroidota > Bacteroidia > Cytophagales > Cyclobacteriaceae > Algoriphagus. Next base: position 2,579 of record CAMBMU010000047.1, on the reverse strand, counting down.
GGTGAGCCAGGCGCAGAGATGGCCGGCTTTGGAAATCCCAGCCGCACTTCCATGTTTGACTACATTGGCGTTCCCCAGCACCAAAAATGGGTCAATGGAGGAAAGTTTGACGGAGGGCAACTCTCCGATAACGAAAAAGCGCTGCGCAACTACTATTCGGAGGTACTCAACTTTACTCGAAACAGTTCCGCGCTGATGGGGGCCTATCAGGACCTGCACCGCTACAACCGTACAAAAAACCCAGCCTACACCGACAAAACCTTCGCCTACGCCCGCTGGGATGCCGAGCAGAAGTTGCTCGTTGTAACCAATTTTGATGCAAACCAGTCCGTGAATACCATCCTCCACCTTTCCCCTAAACTCTTGAAAGCTTGGAACTTGAAACCAGGAAATCGGGAAATTCAAGAAGTCCTATTTGGTAAGAAAAAGACCCAACTTCGCGTAGATGCCCAAGGTGCGCAGATCGACCTGGTCCTAGGCCCTTGGGAATCAGCGGTATTTGAGGTGAGGTAAGGTATGCTTAAAGTGAGAATACGGAGGTAAGGATTTGACCCTTTGGTGTAAAATTTCCAATCGGGCCCTTCTTAAATCCCTGGTTTTGTTTAATTTAAAGTTCAAACTTTTCAGAACCAGGTATGTCTCCAACCGATAAACTCAATCGCCGGGAATTTATTAGTTCCGCGGCCACGATCGCGGCCACCATCTCCATCGTCCCCTCCTCCGTCATTGCCGGCACGGGGCATGTCCCTCCTTCCGACCAACTTACCGTTGCCAATATCGGATGCGGTACGCAAGGACTGCGCGAAATGGGAGAATTATTGAAAAATCCCAAAATCCGTCTTGTCGCCGTTTGCGATGTGAATAAGTTCTCCACCGACTACATCGATTGGTCCCCTTACGGAATCCGAAATGACATCCGACAAACCCTGGGAGATCCTTCCTGGTGGGAAGGAAAGCCAGGCATCCCTGGTGGGAGAGACATCGGTCAAGAATATGTAGAAAAATACTACGCCATAAACAAGCCCTCAGGGCGATACAAGGGCTGTGCGAGTTACGAGGATTACCGAGAACTCCTAGATCAGGAAAAAGGCATCGACGCAATCAAAATCATGACTCCCGACCATACCCATGCCTCAATTGCCTTGGCTGCCATGGCAAAAAAAATGCATGTGGTCACCCATAAGCCCATTGCCAATCGGCTTCTGGAGGGTAGAAAAGTCATCCAAAAGGCAAGCGACTCCGGGGTAGTCAGCCACCTCCTTGCCTGGACGGATCGCCCTGAATACCGACAGATCAAGGCATGGATGGATGCAGGCTTGATCGGTGACTTGCAAGAAATCCACAACTGGTCCTACCGCCCGGTGTGGCAGCAATGGACCAAGCGTCCTAGCGAAGCGCAAGCAATACCGGAAGGATTCAATTGGGATTTGTGGCTTGGACCCGTTCCAGACATGCCCTACCACAAGCAATACACGCACAATGTATTCCGTGGCTGGTACGAGTTTGGCGGCGGATCCATCGCAGACATGGGGCATTACAGCCTTTTCCCTTTATTTGAAACCTTGGGCATTGACAGGAGTCCCGTTTCTGTCAGAGCCTATGGCACTACCACGCGAGAGGAAGTCAATCAGGTCTACCAATGGGTAAAAAATGATGTAGCCTTTCCTGCCAGTTGCATGATCAAATGGAAATTTCCCAAACAAGCGGCTCTCCCTGCCTTCGACCTCTACTGGTACGATGGCGGCATGAAGCCCTTTGCCTGCGAAGAACTCGAGTCGGAAGGAAAAGACATTCCTGAAGAAGGATTGCTCCTAGTCGGCAGCAAGGGAAAGATCTTGGGAGGCTTCCGTGGAGAAAATCCAGTACTGCTCCCAGAAGGATCTGCGATGCAAGGCCGCGATTCAGAACGCATCAATTCGGCTGCCGTAGATCGAAAAACCGACAGTTGGGTGGATGCCATGCTTGAAAAAAAGCAAACTTCAGGTAGCTTTACCCGTGCGCAATGCATTACCGATACGATCAACTTGGGAGCCATTGCGCTGAGAACAGGCAAAAAAATAGATTTTGACCCCGAAAAAATTCAAATAACAAACGATGTACAGGCCAATGCCTTCCTAAGCAGAACCTATCGCCCAGGCTGGGAAATGTAATCCCACTCGCCCCTTAGCCTCCAAATCATTTCAAACCCAATCTAATCCCATGACTAGCAGAAGAAATTTTCTCAAAACCACAGGACTTGCCACCGCAGCCCTAGGACTTGGTCTCCCCTCCTTGAGTTTTGCCCGACCTGGTGCAGACCTCCCCTTTAAGATCTCCCTAGCCGAGTGGTCCGTAAATACCCTACTTTTTTCCAAGAAGCTGGATCACCTGGATTTTGCGCTAACCGCAAAAAAGCACGGCATCCATGCGGTCGAATATGTCAACCAATTCTTTTTTGACAAGGCGCAGGATTTAACCTACTTGAAAGAAATGAATACCCGATGCACCAACGAGGGCATCACCCAGGTCTTGATCATGGTGGACCGAGAGGGCATGCTTGGCGCTCGCGACGCGGCCAACCGCGGCAAGGCTGTTGAAAA
>CAMBMU010000046.1 GCA_945868725.1 Spirosoma fluviale | reverse complement strand
AGTTTTTCCTTAAGGGGCTTGCCTTTGGCTTTTTCATTGGCCTGCTTTTCGGTGAACTTGGGGTATTCCTTAAAGGCAATCCACTGGCTGTTGTCGCTAAACTCGAAGTTCGCAAAAGTAGCGGCACCCAGTGGAAAGGTCTTTTTACTCGCAGGATCAGCTACTTTTTGGAGAATCAATTCTCCGTCAGTTTCGATACCTGTAAGCACATAGGCCATCCATTGGCCATTGGGAGATAGCTTGTAGCCGCTGTTGGGCATGGATTTCCAAGTGGCTACGTCTTTCCAAGACATAGGGAGTTGGGCCTGTACTTGAGCCTGGACCAAGGTCATCGAAGCGACCGCAAGTACACAGAGGAATAGGATTTTTTTCATTTGGGACTAATTAAAATAGATACAGGACTTGTTTTAGTTATGATTTTTAACTCCTAAAATTATTTCACATTTACAGTTTCTTATACACCACTTTTCCTCCTACCACAGTCAACTGTACTTTGGCTTGCAGGATTTCATCCTCCGGAATTTCCATTATGTTTTTATCATACACGGTGAAGTCAGCAGCTTTGCCTACCTCAATAGAACCTTTGAACTTCTCCTCAAACTCGGCAAAAGCACCATCCAAGGTGTAGGATTTGAGTGCCTGATCACGAGTCATTTTTTGGTCTCCTTCATAGCCCCCTTTGGGTAGTCCTTGGAGGGTCTTGCGGGTTACGGAAGCATAAAAAGAAGGGAGCGGATCTACAGGTTCCACTGGGGCATCGGTGCCATTGGCAATGCGCGCACCGGTTTGGAAGAGCTTCTGCCATACGTAGGCCCCATCGATGATCCGCTTCTCTCCTAACCTACCGATGGCCCAAGGGCGGTCGGAACTCAAGTGAATCGCCTGCATGGCGGCAATGACGCCCAGCTTCCCAAAGCGAGGAATATCATCTGGATGCAGGTGCTGCGCATGCTCAATGCGGAAGCGATGGTCGGTAGCTTTTGGGTTTTTTGCCAGAGCGGCTTCAAATCGATCCAAAATCTCTTGATTGGCACGATCGCCAATGGCATGTGCACAAACCTGGAATCCTAGCGGCAAGGCCCTCTCAGACACCTCGGTTACCACAGACATAGGTAAGGTTTCATGGCCACGGTGGCCAGGCTTGTCTGAATAGTCCTCCAGCAACCAGGCTCCCCAAGGTCCCAGAGCCCCATCGCAATTGAGTTTTATCGAGCGCACCGTCACCCAATGTTGCGGATCTATCATCGGGCCTTTTTTATACCAGGCTTCCAACAAGTCGGGCTGCCTGCCGGTAAGCATGATGTACATGCGGGCGGTCAGTTTGCCTTCTTTTTGAAACTTCTGCCCCAAGTCAATGACGTCCTGGCCTGAACCTGCATCGTGGAAGGAGGTAATTCCCTTTTCGGCAAGTTCTTGTAGCGCTAGAGTTAAGGCTTCTTCGTCTTTTTCTGGGGTAGTTTCAGGGATTAATTTGCTCACCAAGGTGGAAGCACGCTCCACCAATACCCCCGTAGGATTGCCGAGCTCATCTCTCAATACCTCTCCTCCTTCCACTTCTTGGGTGGGCGATTCGCTGCGCAAAGGGGTGATGCCTGCCATATCCATCGCTTTTTGATTGACAAAGGAGGCATGTCCAGAGGCATGAGCAAGGTACACGGGATTGTTGGGGCTCACTGCACTGAGTGCATCGTGAGTTTGAAAGCCTTTCACTGTCTTCTCAGGCATTTTGAGCCACTTGTCCTGGTGCCATCCCCTACCCGTAATCCAATCTCCTGGCTTGGCAGTCGCTGCTGCCTCGCCTACTTTTTGGATCAATTCCTCGTAGGTCTTCACCCCCATCAAGTCGATTTCAAGTTTGTTGTACCCTATTCCCATCAGGTGGGCATGAGACTCAATGATCCCTGGTGTCATGGTCTTACCTTGAAGGTCAATCACCTCTGTGGCGCTTCCAACGAACTTTTGGATTTCTTCGGTAGTGCCCAGAGCCAAAATCAACCCATCCTTGATCGCTACAGCCTCCACCTTGGGATTGGCTTCGTCTACGGTGTAGACGATTCCATTGATAAAGACTTGATCGGCAGGGTCAGGCCCTGATTGGCAACTCCAGAGAAGTATGCCTGCAAAAAAGGAATAGAGAATAGTTTTCATGGGTTGGTATTTGAATACCGAAACTACCTTATTTGATTTATGTTGGCAAGTCATTCAAAGAATAACAGGTCAACGGCTAATAGACCACGGTCCACAGCTCATTGAATTGAACTTCAAACCCTATTTTCTTTCGTCAGGGAAAATAAACTGAATGTGCCTATCTAACTAAATCTGCGGTTTTTTTCTAAACCAATCTGCGTGAAAAAAATTTCAAGAACTTAAGCCAAATGATCAGAATGAGCTCCTTACCTCACCCAGATTTTTTGGACGAATGTCTGCTTGTCCTCGATTTGCAACTGCAAAAAATAGATACCAGGCGCTAGATTTGGGATATCCACCAGCACCGCTCTCCTTGCTGGAAGTATTATTTCAGAAAGCATCACTTGGCCCAAAGGGGAAATCAACCGCCCAGTAGCGGGCAAACTTGACACAATTTGGAAGGAGCCGGAACTTGGATTCGGGAAGGCGGTTACGCTAAATTCTCCTGCAGAACCTCCATCCGTACTGGCTGCACTCAGGTAGAGCAACCCTCCTCCACGGGTACCTAGGATCAAATCATCTTCCTCACCCAGACCAGACTTTACCACTGCCAGCCAGTTGGAGCGGCCCAGACGCAGCGGCAAGTCCTGATTTTGAATTCGAACCAGCACCTCCTCCCGAACGGGCGCATTCAGAAAGTCTCGTGTTCGGTAAATTCTGCCCGTTTGGTCTACCGAATACAAATCTGGGCGATCCCCGCTGCGTACAGCTACATTCAGGTTGCGATTGGCTGGGTTGTCTTGAAAACCTAAAAAATTGCCCGCCAAAAGACGAACCGATCGCGAAGTCAAGTCCACCTCGTACTGGGTTAAGCTTCCATTTTGCGCAGCCACCAGGAGCTGATCCTTGCCTGCGTACCCAAACAATGTCAACTGGTCTCCTAGCCTCAAAGTAAGCCCTGAAAGTGTAATTTCTTCCCAGTTGGTCCCCACTCGCTTGAGCAAGACAGGAGCTGGTACGCCAGTACTACTCGTGCGGGTTCCTAAAACTAGCAAATGCTTTTCCTTGGAAACTGAGATGTAGTCCAGGATCGTTAAATCCAAGAGATTGAGTCCGGAAAGCCCCAGGTAATCTTCCTCCACCAGTTCCAGTTGCATTCCCGTGTACCGCATTCGGTAGGCTTGACCCAGGACTTTGGCTCCCTTTTTTCCGTTGGCAGTCACTAGGAGCTCGCCTGAAAAAGAAGTGCCACTAAAAAATGGGCGGGTGTTTTCTCCCAAATCCAACACTTGATCCTGGAGGATGGGCAACGATTTGCCGGTACCCTTTTCCAGTCGAACCACAGATTGGGCAAAATCAATTCCAAAGGGAGCCGCAGTTTCGTTGGTATTCAAACTTACTACCAGGGATTCCTCCAGAAACTGCCCTACATGGAAGCGAGGAAATTCCGGTAAGGAACCGAATCCCGGGAGCTCCTTGGAGAAGGAGGTAAATTTCGGGTTGCTCATGGTGCCCACGTTTGGTAAAAAATAGAGGGTGGTGCATTCCTCACGTCCCATGAGCAGGTCTGGGATGCCGTCACCCGTAAAATCTCGGTACAGCAAACTATGTCCACCCGCATGCTGCACTCGGGCTTGATCAAGGGGAGTTGCGGGTGTAGCGAGGGTTCTACCGTCGCAGGTCAACCCGAAACTAATCTGCCCACAACCGCAAAACTCAAAGCCACCCCAGTGCCGAATCGGAAAAGCAAAGCCATCGATATCCGAACTACCCTTGCGCTCGATGGAGGTGTTGCGGTAGTATTCCAGGTAGTCCCCGACGGCAAAGTTGAAGAGGAGCAAGTCCAAATCCCCATCGCCATCCAAGTCTTGAAGGAGCGGCGTGTCCAAATTGTTGGCAGGAATGTTATTGGCTCCCTCCAAGCGTAAGAAATTTTGGGCCAAGCTCCACGAAATCTGGCTTCCCGAAGAGGTATTGCGGTAGGCTTTTACGCCGAGGGCGGTAGAGGTAAAGAGGTCCTTTTTCCCATCTCGATCAAAATCTGCCAAGACCAAAAATCCGCTCACATCTGTTGGGAAAAAGTAACTGAGTTCGGGTCGGATGAGGAACTGCTCCCCCTTTTTCTCAAAAACCTGCAACTGCCGCGAATTGATGTCCCAAACCACCCATTCCTCTTTTCCATCTCCGGTAAGGTCTAGCGTCTGGATCTGAGCGGAGTTGATTCCTAGCGAAAAGCCATTCGACAGCACTTGCTCTTTCAGGCGAATGGTTTTGCCCTGCTCCAATTCCACCACCTTCTGTGCAAACAGGGGTGTGGCGATCCACAACAAAATTAGGACAAGAATTTTTCGCATGATGGGGGCGCATTCGCTTAAAATAAAACGGATCGCTCACTGCAAAGATGCTTCGATTGCGTTATTTTGTGTCAAATTTTCAAAAAAAATGAACCTGGACACGCTCTACTCCCTCTTTCTTCGTAGCACTGGTGTAAGTACGGATACTCGGAAAATTGATCCGGGAAACCTGTTTTTTGCCTTGAAAGGGCCAAACTTTGATGCGAATGCCTTTGCGCCAACAGCCTTGGAGATGGGCGCTTCGGCGGTGGTTGTGGATGACCCTGCTGTGGTTCCTGCTGGGGATGCCCGCTATTTTTTGTGCGAAGATGTCTTGAACACCTTGCAGCAGCTATCCACCTATCACCGACGAAAATTTGATATTCCGGTCATCGGTTTGACGGGCTCCAATGGAAAAACGACATCTAAGGAACTTTTGCATAGTGTGCTGAAACAAAAATTCAATACGCTCGCGACCCAAGGAAATCTGAACAACCATATCGGCGTGCCCTTGACGCTACTTCGCCTGACCCCAGCGCATCAAATCGCCATCATCGAGATGGGTGCCAACAAGCAAGGAGACATTGAGGAACTTTGCGTCATCGCAGAACCCACCCACGGCTGCATCACCAATATTGGGAAGGCCCACTTGGAGGGCATGGGAGGTCCTGCGGGAGTCTTGAAAACCAAAACCGAACTGTTCCAATTCCTAATGACCCACCAAGGAACCGTATTTATCAATACCCAGGACCCGAACTTGGCGCCGCTGATTGCTCGATTTGAAAATCCAGTGTCGTATCCCGCTACGGGTGATTTCTGTGAGGTTGAATTTCATGGAGCCGATCCTTTTGTATCCTTTTCTGTGCCTGGAGTAGCAGGCCTACAGGTCAGTTCGCTCGTAGGGGAATACAACTTTGGGAATATCGCCAACGCGATCACCATAGGCACCTACTTTGGGGTACCGATGGTAGATGCCGTTCGTGGGATCTTGGAATACACCCCAGAGAACATGCGTTCGCAGCTCGTGGAAAAGCGCAGCAATGTGATTGTCTTGGATGCCTACAATGCCAACCCTTCCAGCATGGAGGTCGCCATCCGCACCTTTGGAAAGATGACCGGGAAGAAACACAAAATGGTCATCCTAGGAGATATGTTTGAGTTGGGGGACTATGCAGAGGAGGAACACCGCAAGTTGGGTGAGCTGGTGAGTGAATTTGCTTTTGACAAGGTTTGCTTTACAGGGAAACTGATCGTGTCCGCCCTGGAAACTTCCCCATCTGCCTTGTATTTTCCAGACCCTTTTTCTTTCCGCAACTGGCTGCAGGACAGCAAGCTTGAAGACTACTTGATTTTGATCAAGGGTAGCCGAGGCATGAAGTTGGAAACACTGGTAGAGTTTATTTGATTTAGACCTTTGAGGTCTTTCAGACCTCGAAGGTCTAATCTAAACCTTTGAGGTCTTCAGGACCTCGAAGGTTTAAATGCTTGAAATAGAATGCAAAACCTTCGCTGTTAAAAAAAACAGCAAAGGTTGACAGACCTTTGAGGTCTCCAAGACCTCGAAGGTCTAATTGATGATGATTAAAGTCTAAACCTTCGCTGTTTAAAAAAAACAGCAAAGGTTGACCGACCTTTGAGGTCTCCAAGACCTCGAAGGTCTAATTGATGATGATTAAAGTCTAAACCTTCGCTGTTTAAAAAAACAGCAAAGGCTGACCAACCTTTGAGGTCTTTCAGACCTCGAAGGTTTAAATGCTTGAAATAGAATGCAAAACCTTCGCTGTTTAAAAAAAACAGCAAAGGTTGACCAACCTTTGAGATCTCCAAGACCTCGAAGGTCTAAATGCTTGAAATAGAATGCAAAACCTTCGCTGTTAAAAAAAACAGCAAAGGTTGACCGACCTTTGAGGTCTCCAAGACCTCGAAGGTCTAATTGATGATGATTAAAGTCTAAACCTTCGCTGTTTTAAAAAAAAACAGCAAAGGTTGAGTGACCTTTGAGGTCTTTCAGACCTCGAAGGTCTAAATTAGAGGAATGGAGGCTAAAACCTTCGCTGTTTTGAAAACAGCAAAGGTTAGTTATTACCTTGACACCTGAATCGTATCCCTACCAATCGCCATGCGCCCTTACCTTGATTTCTTAGCTGCCCTTGCGCATCACAACCACAAAGATTGGATGGATACCAACAAAGCCTGGTACCAAAGCACACGGGCAATATTACTAGAAGACGCAGAAGTTCTACTCCAGGAAATGGTGGCACTGGAACCTAGTTTAGCTTCATTTAAGGCCAAAAACTGCCTTTTTCGACAAAATCGCGATGTTCGCTTTTCGGCCAACAAAAATCCCTACAAAACCAATTTCGGGGTGTACTTTTCCCCGGGAGGCAAGAAATCTCCAGGACCGGGTTACTACCTCCAAATTCAACCGGGCAACTCATTTTTGGCGGGAGGAATCTGGATGCCAGAAGCAGACACACTCAAAAAAATCCGCAAAGAAATCGACTTTAGCGGGGCGCAACTTCAGCAAATCGAACAAGCGGCCTCCTTCAAGAAACTCTTTTCTGGCATCGAAGGCGAAAAACTAAAGACGAGCCCTAGAGACTACGAGGCCAGCCATCCTTACATTGACTACCTCAAACTGAAAAGCTTCACCGTTTCCCACCCCATCTCCGATCAAGCCATTCATACAGGAGCTTTTATCAAGTTCGCCTTGGATGGTTTTTACGCGATGAAACCCTTTATCGACTTTCTGAGCCAAGCCTTGGAGGAGGTGGAAGACGGAGCTGACCTCCTCTAATTCTCTCACTGGATTTGGTAAGGCATTCCCGTCCTCGACAAAATCTTCTTACCTTTGCGCCATGATTGACTTCAAGCAAATACTCTCCGTTTCCCTCATCCTATTTTCCGTCATTGATATCCTGGGATCCATTCCCATCATCATCAACTTACGAAAAAAAGTAGGCCACATTCAGTCCGGAAAAGCAACGATTGTTGCCGGTATCTTGATGATCACTTTTCTTCTTGTCGGGAAGTCCATCCTGAACTTGTTTGGCATTGGCGTAGAAGACTTTGCAATTGCGGGATCCTTGATCATTTTTGCGCTAGGAGCTGAGATGATTTTGGGGGTGGAACTTTTCAAACCCGATCCAGAAGCTACAGCTAGTACCAGTGCATCTATCGTACCCATTGCATTTCCATTGATCGCCGGAGCAGGCACGCTTACCACCATATTGACCTTGAAGGCTGAGTTTGAACAGATCAACATCGCCATTGGCATCCTACTCAACCTAATCTTTGTTTTCCTCGTCTTGAAAAGCACCAATTGGCTAGAGCGTAAACTTGGAAAAACAGGATTAGATGTACTGCGAAGAATATTTGGTATTATTCTCTTGTCGATTGCAGTAAAAATCTTCAAGACCAACGCCTTTCCATTAGCTGGAGGATGAAAAAACTAGGCTTCGTTTTTTTTGATTTATTTGTAGCATGATTATCATTTTTACCGATGGAGCAGCCAAAGGCAACCCAGGTCCTGGGGGCTATGGAGCTGTGCTGAAGTTTGGCCAGCACCGAAAAGAGCTGTCCGAAGGCTTCCGATTGACTACCAATAACCGCATGGAACTCTTGGCAGTGATTCGTGCGCTCCAAGAGATTAAGACTACCGAATTCCCTGTTCAGGTCTATTCAGACAGCAAGTACGTGGTCGATGCCATTGAAAAAGGCTGGCTTTGGTCTTGGCAAAAAAAGGGATTCAAAGACAAAAAAAATCCAGACCTCTGGCTTCGCTACATCCCCCTCCATCTCAAGTTTAAGCCAAAGTTCTTCTGGCTTAAAGGGCATGCGGGCCATCCCGAGAATGAGCGTTGCGACCAGCTGGCTGTAGCCGCGGCAGAACAACCCAACTTACCCCCAGACAGCGTTTACGAGCAACAAGCCTAAGATTTTTTTGGTGTTTATAGGAGTTGATCCATGGTCACCACTGGAATATCGGTACGAACCAGCTCTTTGAGCGGCTGATACGCGGACTTTGGATAGGTCCACCCTTCCTCACTAAGTTCCCAAAGTAAGGGAGCTAAATTTTGGACCGCAGCACGGCAGCCCTGAACGATCGCAGCCATATTGCCAGTTTGCTTGGAAAGAAGCGCCTCATTTTCAATCTCAAAGGGTCCCGTAAATCCTTCCTCTTTCACGAAGGCCACAAAGGCTCTCCAATCCATCGAATCTCCTAATCCAAAGCCTGGTAGGGTAGCTTCGTAATGGTGGCGATCCCATGGATTTTTACTGGAAGTAATCCCAACTTTCTCTGCCCAGTCGGGCCGAATTTGCTGCATGGGGTACATATTTCCCCAATAGGGATCGGAAACGTTTCGCGTAGATTTGACATGGATTCGCCGAACTCGGGACATATCGGTATGTCGCATGACGGCTACTGGATCGGTATGCTGCCAGACATCGTGAGAAGGGTCGTAGATTTCTCCATGATTTTTTTCGGGAACGAGCTCATACATCAGTTTGCGCGCTGCCAGCACCCCAGATAGGTTGTTGAAGGTGCCGGTATATCCCGAACTCCTCCAGCCTTCCATGGGGCAATTTTCATAGACCACCGTCACTCCAAGGCTGGCTGCATAGCGGATGATTGGGCTAAAAATCTGCTGGTACTCCAACAGATTTTTCTCAAATCCTCCCTCCTGATTGCCCAGCTCGTGATTGTAGCCCACAAAGGTACCCACCGTCACGTCGTTTTCATCCCCACCAAGCAGGTAGGCCATTCGAATCAAACGGAGCAGGTGATTTTGGTTGTGGACACGTTGGACAGGGTCTCCTCCGATGAGGTTATCAAAGGCTCCAATGGAAAGACGCAGTTGCGCTTGGTTAAACTGGCGCAGCAGGTTTTGGGCTGCGGCTGAACCGAAATTTTGGTAATCCAGGTGAGTGGCCACAAAATCGTTACGCGTTCCGTCCTTGCGGAAAACGCAGATATCCAAGCCTTGAACGCCTATTTGAAGTGCTTTTTCGATCGTCCCCTCCAAACTGAGTTGATCAAAAGCGGAGGTCATGATCCAAATGGGATTTGCCATAAAAAAGAGATTTGAACGAAACATACGCAATCCCTCGGAAGGAAAAAAGTGCCTCCTGACTTACTCGGAGCCTTCCGTTCCTGAGTAGCGTCTTCTGAGGACGATTTTTTGTTTCTGCCGTTCCCACAAGGCCTGCGCCAGATCTGAGGCAAGCTGCTCTGGGGGAGATTCAGAAAGGATTCTTTTGAGCGTATTTTCTGCCAAATCCACACGGTAGCAGATTTGTAGGAAGCGCTCCAAATTTTTATCTAGGAGCTGCCTCACCGCTTGGGTCAAGAGTCCCAATGCTTTTTGTTCGTCAAATTCCTCGCGTAGCTCAGGAAGAGCTAGCTCCTGGGTGACCAAGGCAAAAGTTTCTTCGGCAAGGGAGGACATCCAGCTAAGGTATGAAAAAGCCCCATAGGTACCCCGTAGGAACGGGGCTAAGGGTTAGGCTTCTTTTTCAGTTGATGAACTCTCCTGAAGAACTTCAGGGTAGTTTTTGTGAATGATTAGGTACCAGGCATTCAATTTCTTGATGTCGGACACATACACGCGGTCTTGATCAAATTCCGGTAACACAGACTTTAGGAAAGCGCGCAACTCGGCATCGGTGGCGCTAGGATCTACTCCTGTGTCGCCCTGATAGTTTGCTTGGATTTTCTTCATCACTGACTCCAAAGGCTCTGCACCTTCTTCAGTAAGCGTATAGATGGAAATGTCGTTGAGCACGGACACGCGCATGGACATGCCAGCGACCAATTTGGTTTTTTTCTCGTCTAAGGCTTCTAGCACTACTCCTGAGCGGGTAGGGCTTACGATTCTGTACAATCCCGGCTTTCCGGCTACAGCTGCAATGTCTTTAAAATTCATATTCGTTAGGTATTCAGGCTGCAAATATAGGATTATCCATCAATTTGTACGCTGGGATTCAAATTCGACGACCAGCTCCGCCAGGTAATGAAGTATTTCGTCTTTTCCCTGGCCTTTTTCTGCCGAAGTCACAAAATAATCTGGCGTATCTCCAAAGATCTCGATCAGCTTATTCAAAAATAATTTTACGTTTCTATCGGTCTGGGTTTTGGACTGCTTATCTGACTTGGTAAAGGCCACCACGAAGGGCACCCCTTCCTCTCCACACCAGGAAAGAAACTCCAAATCGATGGTTTGTGGTTCCAAGCGGCTGTCAATCAGCACAAACACCCCACAAAGATTGGTACGTGTAGTTAGGTAGCTGCTGATCATTTTCTCCCACTTCACCTTTTTGTCCTTGCTTACTTTGGCAAATCCATAGCCAGGTAAATCAACCAAATACCATCGATCATCAATGGTAAAGTGGTTGACCAGCTGGGTTTTACCTGGCTTTTGGGAAGTTTTGGCTAGCTCCTTTACTCCGGTAAGCATGTTGATCAAGGAACTCTTGCCTACATTGGAGCGCCCGATAAATGCAATTTCTGCTCGGTCAGGTTTTGGACACTTAGAGAGGTCGGTATTACTAATTAAAAAGGTGGCTTTTTTGATCATGACTTTTAAATAGGATACAAAAATAGGCTTTTATTTTGGAAGCACTTTGCCGGAAGGGCTCCAACAATTTTCATATCCTCGGGTTTGTGTAGTAATATTGTGCCACCAAAGAAGAATCGTGATGACCGTCCTCCCGTACAAAGATAAGCAAGACCCTAAAAAAGTGCAGGTAGCTGAAATGTTTAATAGCATCAGCCCGAAATACGATTTGCTTAACCATGTGCTTAGCTTGGGCATTGACATCATTTGGAGAAAAAAAGCCATCAAGCACCTTCAAAAAGATGCACCCAAACTAATTTTGGATATTGCTACCGGTACAGGTGATTTTGCCCTCGAGGCACTGGCCTTAAACCCGGACAAAATCATCGGAGTAGACATTTCCGAAGGCATGCTCTCCGAGGGCCGCAAGAAAATGGTGAAGCGAGGGCTTCAAGAAAAAATCGAAATGCTGATGGGAGATTCCGAAGGACTTCTCTTTGAAGACAATAAATTCGATGCAGTGATCGTTTCCTTTGGAGTTCGGAACTTTGAAAATCTGGAAAAAGGGCTAGCGGACATGTATCGTGTGCTCAAGCCTGGAGGAAAAACGGTTATCTTGGAGTTTAGCAAACCCAAGTCATTTCCAATGAAGCAAGCTTATGGGTTTTACTCGAAGGTGATTCTTCCCCAAATCGGTAAAATTGTATCCAAAGACAATTCTGCCTATACTTACCTTCCCGAGTCCGTGGAAGCCTTTCCAGATGGAGAGAATTTTCTGACCATATTAAAAAAAGTAGGTTTTCACAGCACACTATGCAAAACACTCACTTTTGGCATCAGCTCCATCTACGTAGGTCAAAAGTAATTGTCCTCAGCCTCCTGCTGCTGTGCGTAGTTGCCAAAAGCAATGGGCAAGGGTATTTCGGGCTAACCAATAATCCAGGCTCGGATGAAAAGCTTGTTTCCTATGGCTTTTTCTTGAGTGTGCATACCGCTAGCTACCAGCTTCGATACTCACCAGAGTTTCTAAATCCAGCAAACGTTCCCAACAATGCCCTCCATTCCATCTATCCGAAATTTACCCCCGGATTTTCTTTGGGATTTATCGGAATTTTACGCTTTCACGACCAGGTCAACCTGATTTTTACCCCAAAAATTGGCTTTTACGAGTACAAAGTGGATGTCAACTACTTTGATGGGGCTGGGGCTACCTTCCCTGGAAACTCAACAGTCAACACCTTGCCCGGCTTAGGATACCGCAGCGAAGAATTGGTCAATGAAGCCACCATGGTAGAACTTCCTGTGGTATTTAAATACCGCTCCATGCGATTCAACAATACCCGAATGTACTTTATAGGGGGAGGAAGCTACCTTTTTAATACCAAGGCCCAAGAAGAAATCAATATTGATCCTATCGTGACCACCAAACGGGACTTTACAGTAGAGGCAGGAATGGGATTTGAAATCTACTTCAAGTACTTCAAGTTTACCCCTGAAATACGCTTTTCGCATGGCATCAATAACCTCTATGTGGCTGACAAAACAGCCCCAGAAATCCGAGATGCCATCTCCTCCCTTCGAAGAAAAGGAGTTTCGATTGTGCTCAACTTTCAATAGTTTTTTTTGGTCAACTGTTGACGGTCGACTGTTTGTCAACGGTCAACGGTCCACTGTTGACAGCCGAGTCGTAGTTGGGATGGGTTTAGGAGGTAATTTTGATACGTTTTTAGTAGCACACCTACCGACTGTGGTCTGTGGACTGTTAGCTGTTGACTGAATGTCCCAATTTAACTAAAGACAAGAAGGCTGATAATCATATTTCTTTTTTTATCTCGGATGCCTTTGTCTATTTTGAGGCCATGAAGCGGAACACTAAAACCGAAATCCTCGCAGGAGTCAGTACCTTTTTAGCCTGTTTTTACATCATCATCGTGAATCCAGCGATCCTATCGGTTACGGGAATGCCCTTCTCCGCGGTGGTCACCGCCACCATCCTCGTGTCTTCCTTCGGTAGCTTGATGATGGGGCTCTATGCCAAAAACCCCATCGTAGTAGCCCCAGGCATGGGCATCAATGCCTTTTTTGCCTACACCGCCGTGTTAGGCTTTGGACTAACGATTGAAGAAGCCTTGGGAGCGGTATTTTGGTCCGGGGTTTTATTTTTACTCCTCTCCCTATTCAATACCCGGGAAAAAATCATCCGAGCCATTCCCAGTTCCCTCCGCCATGCCGTCTCCGCAGGCATTGGATTATTCATCTGCTTTATCGGCTTTCAAAACGCCCATTTTATTGTTGACAATCCCGCTACTTTGGTGAGTATGGCCTCTTTCAAGGACCCGGCCACGCTCACTTTTCTTGCGGGACTGCTCTTCACGGGAGCCTTGACCCTCCGGAAAGTTCCGGGCGCCCTGCTTTTTGGAATTGCTTTTACCACCTTGCTCGCCTGGCCGATTGGCCGCTGGTGGGGAGATACTACGGAGATTTCAGGCGGAGTGGCTACACTCGTCAATTACACCGGAATTTTCGCTTGGCCAGATTTCAGTTTGGTGGGAAAAGCTGACCTACTTGGCGCATTACGCTACAGCTACCTACCCGTGATTTTTGTTTTTACCTTCACCCTGCTATTTGATGGGATCAGCACCTTTGTCGGCTTGGCAGAGGCATCCGGACTCAAAGATGCGGAGGGCAACCCTCAGAACATGCAAAAATCCTTGCTTACGGATTCCTTAGCTACACTTGTGGCAGGCTTGGTGGGCAGTAGCTCCGGTACGGCCTACATCGAGTCGGCGGTGGGAATCTCCGCTGGAGGAAGAACAGGTCTTACTGCCATCACTGCAGGACTTCTTTTCATTCCTTTCTTATTTTTCTCTCCACTCCTGTCCATTATTCCGGCTATTGCAAGTTCCATCGCATTGGTGCTGGTGGGTTCCTTTATGGTCTTGCCCCTCACCCAAATCAATTGGAAAGATCCAGAAGATGCTCTTCCCTCCTTTTTGACTCTAGTCCTTATTCCGTTTACCTACAGTTTGTCCATTGGCATTTCTTTTGGGTTTATCTCCTACACTTTTTTGAAATTTGCTGCGGGAAAAAGAAAGGAAATTCACCCCGTTTTAATCTGGATTAGCCTACTTTCGATTTTCTTTTTAGCCCTATGAAATCACTTTCCCTACTCTTCCTTTTTCTACTTCTCTCCCTAGGTGCTACGGCACAACGCACCGCAATTTTGGGAGCTCTTGATCTGGAAATTGCCATTCTTTTGGATTCCTTAAAAGAAAAAAAAGAAGTGCAGCATGGAGGGCTAACCTTCTACACGGGCAACTTAAAAGGACAAGAAGTGGTGATTGGTAAATCTGGAGTAGGCAAGGTAAATGCCGCCTACAGCACTGCCATTCTTCTGGATCACTTTACACCGAAGCAACTGATATTCTCGGGCGTTGCGGGCGGATTACATCCCGAGTCCCTGCCAGGAGATGTGGTCATCGGAACGAAGTTGATTCAAACAGATTTTGGGCAGATCGATTCGACAGGTTTTAAGATCTCCCCCTTCCGCAAACTATCGGGTGGGCGATACGATGACCTGTACATCTACTCAGATCCTGGATTAGTGCAGCAAGCTGAAGCAGCCGCCAAGCAGGTAACTTTTATTCCAATTTCCAATAGAGCTCCTCGCGTTTTTTCAGGGGTGATTGCTACGGCAGATGTGTTTGTAAGCAACCGGGCTACTGCTACACAATTGTATACCGACTACCAGGCCTTGGCCACTGAAATGGAAGGTGCCGCAGTAGCACATCTTTGTAGAACTTTTGGGATACCCTTTATCGTCCTACGTAGCTGCAGCGACAATGCAAACCAAGTGGCCCGAGTGAGCTTCAATCAATTTGTACGCCCTGCAGCAATCAACTCAGCAGGAATCGTCCTACAACTGCTTTCGACCATGAATTAAGTAGCCTTGGGATTATTTTCACCTAAAAGAAGGAACGCATCGACCTCTATTTTTTCCACTTGTCAAAATAAGCCGTAAAAAGGCCTTATTTTAGCTTAGGTTAGTCATGAATTGCAACAACTAGGGAGGTTCCTTAAACTTTTGTACCAGTTCTGAATCTAACGCATAAGCCAAATTCCAAACCTATGAAATTCGTTTGCTTTAGCCTTTTCTTTTTTGTGGTACTTTTTGTTCCGCTGCATGACCTCGTAGCCCAGCAGAAAGGAAAGCTGCGGGGAACTGTTCAGGAAAGTGGAAAAGCCAGCCCCCTCCCGTTTGCCACCGTGGGAGTGTACACCCAAAAAGATAGCCTAGTGGGTGGGGGAATTGCTGATGAAAAAGGGAATTTCGAGGTAGACTTACCGCTCGGATCTTTCTATGCCTTGGTGGAATTTATGGGATTTGAGGCCATCAAATCCCCCCAATTCACCCTGAGCGCCAAGCAAAATGTGGTAGGCCTAGGCGCAATTTCCCTCCAATCAAGCACGGCAGACCTGGATGAGGTGGTGGTGCAAGGGGAGAATACATTGATGGAGCTTTCCCTAGATAAACGGATATTTAATGTAGGTAAAGACCTCGCAAATGCAGGTGGCAATGCCTCGGACATCCTGATGAATCTACCTTCCGTAGCCGTAGACCCCGAAGGAAATGTGAGCTTGAGAGGCTCGGCTAATGTGCGTATTCTTATTGACGGCAAACCTTCAGGGCTCGTGAGTTTTAAAGGGAGCAGTGGGCTCCGACAGCTTCCTGCAAACCTGGTGGAACGCGTTGAAGTGATCACCAATCCATCCGCTAGATATGAGGCAGAAGGGATGGCTGGAGTCATCAATATTATCTTGAAAAAAGATGAAAAACAAGGTTTCAATGGTTCTGGAGAACTAATTGCCGGATCGCCACTTAACCTTGGATTTACAGCTAACCTAAACTACCGCAAAAATCGAATCAACTGGTTTGTCAATTATGGACTTGCCAATCGGGTTAGCCCGGGAAGAGGAGAATTGTACCAAGAGGTGTACCAAGAAGACGGTAACACTATACTTCTTAAGCAGCGGTCCACCTCTACAGTTACCAGCCTCAACAATAGCCTGAGAGCTGGCCTAGATTATTTTTTTAGTGAACAAAGCATCCTAACCGCTTCCTATGTATGGCGAAGAAGTGATGCACATCGGATTACGGATATCCGGTACCAAGACTACCGCAATACCTTGGACAACTACCTGGGCTACGCCCTGCGAAGACAAGATGAAACCGAGGATGAACCCAACAAAGAGGCCATTCTAAATTTCAAAAAAAGGTTTGAACGAAAAGGGCACGAACTGAATGCCTCGTTTACCTATTTGAACTATTGGGAACGATCCAACCAATTATTTACCCAAAATACCTTCACAACTGAGGATCAAACACTTCCCAAAGGGGCCTTGAGGCAAACCTCTTTAAATGACGAGTACGAAAACCAATACCTCCTCCAAGTGGACTATATCCAACCCTTTGGCACCAAAGGCAAGATTGAAACGGGGATTCGTACCAGCTTCCGGGAAATGGAAAATGACTATTTGGTTCAAGAGCTGAAAGCGTCAGGCGCTTATGAAACTGTCGATGGCTTAGACAATATCTTCCTTTATGACGAAAACATTCTGGCAGTCTATGGCATCTTGGCAAACGAATGGGCAAAATGGAGCTATCAAGCAGGTTTGAGGGCGGAGTACACCGACATTGAAACCCGGTTGGTGGAAACCAAGGAGTCGAATCCCAGAACTTATTCCAATCTTTTCCCCAGCGGGCACCTGAACTACAAGGCCAATGAAAAGAACGCCTTTCAACTCAGTTACAGCCGTCGTATCAGACGCCCAGTGTACAATGACCTAAGCCCCTATGTGACCTTCTCCGACCAACGAAATTTTTTCTCGGGTAATCCCAACCTCAACCCAGAGTTTACGGATTCCTACGAGCTAGGTCATATTCTTTACGGAGAAAAAAGCTCGCTATTTTCAACCCTTTATTACAGAAGTACACAAGATAAAATTCAACGCATTCGAAGTGTAGGGGAGAATGGATTCTCTGTAACGGCTCCCTACAATTTAGTTGGGGAAGAGTCGTATGGGCTGGAATTTAGCGGAGACTATGCTGCCAAATCCTGGTGGAAACTGGACTTCAATGCCAACTTTTTTTATGCAAAAGTAGATGGGAGTAATCTTAATCAAAATTTTCAAGCGACCACCACTTCCATGCTTTTCAGACAAACCTCCCGCTTTACCTTGGATAAAGGCTGGGATCTTCAGCTGCGCGGAAATTACGAAGCTCGACGAAAAACAGCTCAGGGAATCCAGAAAGGAATATTCTTTTTGGATTTTTCTGCAAGCAAAAAAATCTTGGCCCAAAGGGGGACTCTTATCTTCACCATTTCCGATGTCCTCAACTCACGCATCAACCGCTACGTGACGGAAGGAGGTAATTTCTTCACAGAGGGTGAATCACAGATGGTCCTACGGCAAACCAATCTCACCTTTAATTACCGAATCAAACAATAAGTACCGTCCCACTTACTCCTCCTATGCGTTTTATTGGATTTACATGTTTACTTTTTACGCTAGTCCTCACACCAGGGTTAGCACAAAAAATCAATTCCACCTACCGACTAAACATTCAAAAAGCGAGTAGCCCAATAGCTGTGGATGGAATTATGGATGAAAAAGCCTGGCAAGAAGCGGAGGTGGCCAGCAACTTTTTTATGATCACTCCGATGGATACCAGTTTCTCCAAGGTGAAAACAGATGTGCGAATGAGTTACGATGAGGAACAGCTGTATATCATCGTGATCAACTACCATGCGAGTGATGGGCCCTACATGGTCGAGTCGCTCCGACGGGATTTTAATTTTGGGAAGAACGACAACTTCCTGCTCTTTATGGACCCATTTGACGACCTCACCAATGGCTTTTCCTTTGGCGCCAATGCAGCCGGTGCGCAGTGGGATGGGCAGATGTCCAACGGTACTTCCATAGACCTGAGCTGGGATAACAAGTGGGTATCGAAAGTCAAAAATTACGCCGACCGTTGGGTCTTTGAGGCAGCAATTCCCTTCAAATCCATCCGCTACAAAAAAGGCATACAGGAATGGGGCATCAACTTCTCGCGCCTTGACCTCAAAACCACTGAAAAATCGGGTTGGGCACCTGTACCCCGGCAATTTCCCTCCTCTACACTTGCCTACACAGGCACCCTAGTCTGGGATAGTCCCCCACCTGATGCGGGAGCAAATATTTCACTCATCCCCTACGCACTTGGAGGGTTTAGTAAGAATGGGGAATCCGGCGAAAAGGCTTCTTACAAACGAGAAATTGGCCTGGATGCCAAAATCTCGCTGACCTCCTCTTTGAATTTGGACTTGACCATCAACCCTGACTTTTCCCAGGTGGAAGTGGATCGACAAGTTACCAACCTAGATCGCTTTGAGTTGTTCTTCCCAGAGCGCAGACAATTTTTCTTAGAAAATGGTGACTTGTTTGGAAGTTATGGCTACAGTACGCTTCGCCCTTTTTTCTCTCGCAGAATTGGCCTCAATGCACCCATCGAGTTTGGAGCAAGGCTGAGTGGGAAGCTCAACAAAGATTGGCGCATCGGAGCCCTCAATATGCAGACAGGAGCAGTTGACGAGACTGGGCTGCCTGCACAAAACTTCTCGGTAATGTCCTTGCAGCGGCAGGTAGGAGCACGATCTACTATCGGTGCCTTGGTAGTCAATAAGCAATCCCTGAATTATGACCCCTCCTTGGTCCCCGAAAATCAACCCCGCTACACGGAATTTAATCGGAATTTGGGCCTAGAGTACAACCTTGCTTCTGCCAACAATCTTTGGACAGGAAAAGCGATGGTGTTACAGTCCTTCGGACCTGAAGCTGTGGGAAGAGGGATTGCCCATGCAGCGAACTTGAAATATGCCAGCGGCAACCTGACTTGGAACTGGCAGCACGAGTACGTATCGGAAAACTATACTGCAGAGGTGGGGTATGTTCCTCGCACCGCTTTTTACAAGATTAGCCCCTCCATCGGCTACCGCTGGTTTCCAAAGAGTACCCTAATCCTAAGCCACGGACCGGAACTGAA
>CAMBMU010000045.1 GCA_945868725.1 Spirosoma fluviale | reverse complement strand
CTGAAGGACTAGAAGGCCATAAAAAAAGTAAATCAGGTTGGAATAGGTATTGATGGGTTGGTGGAATAGTCGTTCGGGGCGGTTAAACTCACAGTATTCTACTGTGATGGCAGACTGACTTACCTTCATTCCCATCCAAACACTGCTATTAAATAGAAAATCAAGGGAAAGGGCTATACCCATAAGTAGGCCTGTGCCCAGCAAAGCATTTCTTAAAAGTACTGAGTTAGACATGACTAGATAGCTTAAAAAAAGCATCCCGATTGCTCAGGATGCTTTTTTTACAAATTTAAGGATTTCCTTATTTTTTTATATTCTGGAACAAATCGATCGGCGTTGCTTTTACCTTGTCTTCAAAGGCTTTCCAATCTCCTTGGATGAAGGCTTCTACCTTTGCAATAGCTTCAGCAGCAGCTTCTTTGGCTTGAGCAAGCAAGCGCTCCTCGGTTGCTCCCGGCGCTGTGTAGCTTGAATTGGCATAGCTTCTTGGATCACCCAAGCGACTCATCGTAGTTGGGAATAGGTTTCTTACAATTCCTTGCCCTTCTACTTTAGGTCCAGTGAATGCTTCACGCGCTGTATCCAGTTTCTTCTTGATATCCTTAGCGGCGGTTTCAAGCCCTTTTGCATCATCGGTCTTCAGGTCCTTAATCAGTGAATTTACCTTATCGATTACCTTTTGAGCTTCGTCCAACTTTTTGGTAGTAGCGGTCACTTCAGAAGATAGTGCTTCTACCTTTTTCAAGAAGTTATCCTTGGCTTGTAGATCTGTAAGAACAGGCTTGATGCGTGGATCTGCATGTACCGTGATGGAAGTTTCAGAGGACTCTCCTCCATATTCCATCACCACTTTGTAGGTACCAGGAATTGCATCTCCACCACTTGGCTCAAAGAATCCTCGGCTTCTTCCTCCGCCACCTTGGCCACCACCTTGACCACCGCCTTGACCACCGCCCCAGCCTCCGGTCATTTCAGCAGAAGATTTGCGGTCTAGGTTCCAAAGAATTCGGTTTACTCCCTTGGTAGGTAGCGTCTTCAATGTTCTGATCTGTTCTCCAGAAGCTGTGTAAATTTTCACAGTTAAGGAATCCAATTTTTCTTTTTCATCCTGGATCAAGTAGCTCAATCGGCCGCCAAACGCTCTGTTTTCACCGGCATACTTTGCGGAAGCCATGAAGCGTTCACCATGCGGTTGCTGAATTTCAGCTTGATAGGCATCTGGAGCAGGGTAGGCAGTGATTTTTCCTACAGGAGCTTTACCTGCATTCTTCGCAAAAGCGCGTAGGGGACGGATATCGTCTAACACATAGATGGCACGACCAAAGGTACCAATCACCAAATCTGCCTCACGCTCTTGGATGGTCATGTCGTAGGTAGATACTGCTTTAGGATAACCATGCTCCCACTTATTCCAAGTTTTGGCTTTATCAAAAGAAACGTACAAGCCAAACTCAGTACCTAAGAATACTAGATTTGGTTCGGTAGGATCTTGTTTGATGGATAGGGTAAAGCCCCACACTTTCGAATCGTCTGCGATTCGGGTGAAGGTCTTTCCATAATCTGCGCTGTGGTACCCATAGGCCGCAAAATCATTGTTTCGGTAGTTGTTGGCAATTACCCACACTTCACCTGCATTGTATTTGGATGCCTGTACTTGAGGAATCCAGGATGCTTTTGGAAGTCCTGTAAGTTTGGCAGCTACATTAGTCCATGTTTTGCCTCCGTCCTGTGTTACCTGTAAGTTGCCATCGTCTGTACTTACCCAGATGACATTCTTGTCCACTGGAGATGGAGCAATAGCAATAATGGTGGTGTGATTTTCAGCTCCGGTGATGTCAAAGGTCAAGCCTCCGGTTTTTTGTTGGCGCTGTTTAGTGGAATCGTTGGTAGTCAAATCTGGTGAGATGATTTCCCAAGTTTCACCTGAATCTTTGGACTTATGCAAAAACTGAGAAGCATAATAGACCGTATTGACATCATGTGGATCCTGTGCAATAGCTGCATTCCAGTTGTAACGAAGGAATACATTCTTGTCTGGATGCGTAGGACGGATGGTGCGGTTGTGACCAGTCAGCTTATCAAAACGGCTCACATTCCCTCCTTGAGACATGGTGTAGCCATATCTTGAGTTGGCAGGGTGGGATACCACATCAAAACCATCTCCAAAGGAAACTTCTTGCCAGTAGGTGTTTCGGATTCCATCACCTCTCCAAAGATAGGCAGGGCCTGTCCAAGATCCATTGTCTTGCATACCTCCATAGACATTGTATGGCACTTCGTTGTCTACATTAATATGGTAAAACTGACCTACAGTAATTCCTTCTGCAAAAAACCAAGTTTTGCCCATGTCCCTAGAAACATTCAATCCTCCGTCGTTGCCATTGATTAGCAGCGATGGGTCGTTAGGATTGATGTACCAAGCGTGATGGTCAGGGTGCACTCCTGAATAGGAAAGCAATTCTCTAAAGCTTTTCCCTCCATCCTCAGTGATCCCTACACGAGAATATAGCGTGTAGAGTCTGTTTTCGTTTTTAGGATCCGCATGAATTTCGAAGTAGTAGAAAGGTCGATCCCCAATTTCAGCTTTGTCGTTGATCATTGTGAATTTGCCTCCTCCATCTTCGGATACATAGAGTGCATTCTTAGAGGATTCGATCAATGCATATACTTTGCTGCTGTTGGCTTTGGAAATAGCCAAGCCCATTCTTCCTAGATTCCCCTTAGGCAATCCATTTTCTTCTGCGGATAATTTTTTCCAATTGTCTCCACCATCCTGAGTTACATAAAGTCCTGAGCTAGCTCCCCCAGACTCAAAAAACCAAGGGTAGCGTCTGTGTTCCCACATGTTGACAAAGATTTTGTTTGGGTTGTTGGGATCCATGATCATTTCACCCACACCAGTCTTATTGTCTATATAGAGGATTTTTTTCCAGGTTTTTCCTCCATCGGTGGTCTTGTACACGCCACGATCCTCTTGGGTACCCCAAGGTGAGCCGATGGCTCCAACAATAACAGTATTTGGGTCATCTGGATGAACGATGATGCGGTGGATGGCACGGGTTTTTTCGAGTCCCATGAGTTGCCAGGTCTTGCCTGCATCCATGGATCGGTATACGCCATATCCCATGTTCAAAGAGTTTCTCGGGTTTCCTTCACCAGTACCCACCCAAATGATGTTTGGGTTTTTCTGATAGATGGAAATGGCACCTATGGAATGCACCTTTTCATTATCAAAAATAGGCTCCCAAGTAATGCCACCAGAAGTAGACTTCCAAAGGCCGCCAGAGGCAGAGCCGGCATACATAATTGTAGGATCATCGTGGACAGCATCAATGGCAGTAATTCTACCGCTCATCGCGCCTGGGCCGATGCTTCGCGCTTTCATGGATTTAAAAACGTCCATGTTGACCTGCTGTGCTTGAACGCTCATTTGGAGCGTAGCGAGGAAAATTAAGAGAACTAATTTTTTCATGTGACTAAGGGTATGTTTCAATTTTTAAATAAAACCAATTTTTCTGATTTTATGGATTGAATTTACTTCAATGGAGTTCAATTAAATAGGAGTGCTTTATTTATTTTACACATGGTTTGTGGATAGGTTGCAATTTCATTTTCTTTAAGAAAAAATTAGAAATGGCAAATTGTAAATTTAGGTCCTGCTTGGGACTTTTCTTTTTTATGGTAGTTGGCCTTGGCTACGCCCAAACTGGTCGTTTTCAACAGGCAGTTTCCTACCGCATGCAGGTGGATATGGATGTGGCTACCAATCGATACCAAGGTACACAGGTACTTGCGTACACCAATAATTCTCCAGATACGCTCAATCGCGTATTTTACCATTTGTATTACAATGCCTTCCAACCCGGCAGCATGATGGATGTTCGTTCGAGAACGATCTCAGATCCTGACCAGCGGGTTAAAGATCGAATTTCAAAATTGACTCCTGAAGAAATCGGATTCCTTCATGCGACTAAGCTGACCATGAATGGTAAAGCCGTACGCTTCAAAGAGGTTGGGACAGTTTTGGAGGTGGATTTGGAACAAGCAATTCTTCCGAATACCACCGTTCAGTTTGAGATGAGTTTTGAGGGGCAGGTTCCGCTACAAGTGCGACGATCTGGTCGAGATTCTGAAGAAGGGGTCCGCTACTCCATGTCTCAATGGTATCCCAAGATGGCCAATTACGACGAGCAGGGCTGGCATGCAAATCCCTATGTAGCGAGAGAATTTTATGGAATATGGGGAGATTTTGATGTAAAAATCACCATTGACAAATCCTATACTTTAGGCGGAACAGGATACCTACAAAACCCAAACCAGATCGGTCATGGTTATCAGGATGAGGGCGTAAAGGTTTCCGAGCCAAAAGGCAAAACCCTTACCTGGCATTTTGTAGCTCCCAAAGTCCATGACTTTATGTGGGCAGCAGACAACAAGTACAAGCACGATAAGGTACAGATGGCAAATGGCATCACTGTACATCATTTTTACATTCCTGGGGAGAAGACCACAGAAAACTGGGAAAAGTTGAAGGAGTTTACGCCTAAAGCCATTGATTACTTATCACAAAAATTTGGTCAATATCCGTACAAGCAATTTTCTGTAGTTCAAGGAGGAGATGGAGGTATGGAATATGCCATGTCAACTTTGATTACGGGGGAGCGTACCTTACCGAGCTTAGTAGGGGTGATGGTTCACGAATTGGCACACAGCTGGTTTCATGGTGTCCTGGCATCCAACGAATCCTTGTACCCTTGGATGGATGAAGGCTTCACTTCCTATGCATCGAATTTGGCTATGGCATCAATTTTTCAGTCGAATCCATCACCTCAGCGTAGTTCCTATGGTGGGTATTACCGATTGGTTAAGTCAGGATTGGAAGAGCCTATGTCCACTCATGCAGATCACTACCAAACCAACTCTGCTTATGGGGCAGCGGCATACAGCAAAGGAGCTGTTTTCTTGGCACAGCTTGGCTATGTGCTTGGAGAGGATGTTCGTGATCGAGGCATGCTGCGGTACTGGAATACCTGGAAGTTTAAGCATCCCAATGTCAATGACTTGATTCGAGTGATGGAAAAAGAGAGTGGCTTGGAATTGGACTGGTACAAGGAGTATTTTGTGAATTCGACCAAGACGATTGATTACAGCGTCAAAGAGGTAAAGGCATCTGAAGAAGGGACTTCGATTACTTTGGAACGAGTAGGGGCCATGCCTATGCCGGTAGATGTGGTGATCACCTATAAAGATGGAACGAAGGAGTTGGTTTACTTGCCTTTGGAAATCATGCGTGGGGAGAAAAAAACGGAGGCAAATGCGCCAAGTCTTGTGCTGAGCCAGGATTGGTCTTGGACACATCCCACATACACTATTAGTTTAAAAAGAGCAGTAGATACAATTAAATCGGTAGAGATTGATCCAAGCAAGCGAATGGCTGATGTACAACTAGAAAATAATAAAGTGGAGTTTTAGGCTCCACTTCAAAGTTGCTTAAGGAAAAAAGGTGGAGATTATTTTCCACCTTTTTTTATTAGAATCAACCTTCGTTTTTCTTATCCTGTACTTCAGTACGGATCTCTTGCGCTAGGTTTTTCAAATCTTGCATACCTTTTCTTACGCGGGTACCTGCAGCTTGATTTCCTTTGTCGTAGAACTTTTCGAAGTCAGCTTCCAAGCTCATTACTAAATTTTTTACGTCGCTAAATCGGCTCATAGTAAAAGTTTTAAGGGTTGATGATAAGTTTATAAGGGACTAAGATATATCAAATACTTTCTATTTCAATTTAGAGGCGCTTTTTTTTACTTTTTTTTTATTCGCCAAAAGAAAGTGCCAAGGCAGAGTTCTTGTAAACACCAGAAGTGAGCTTTTCTTTGACCGCTGCAAATGCTTTAATAGTCAAATCTACATCCTCCAAAGTATGCATTGCTGTAGGAATTAACCTCAAGATAATCATGCCTTTAGGGACCACAGGATAGATTACAACGGAGCAAAAGATGCCAAAATTCTCACGAAGGTCCATGGAAAGTGCAGCTGCTTCACCTATGGTGCCATTTAATACGACTGGGGTAACGGGAGAATTAGATTTTCCAGTGCTGAACCCATTTTCATGCAAACCTTTTCGAAGTGCATGTA
Organism: Spirosoma fluviale; assembly: GCA_945868725.1. Lineage (GTDB taxonomy): Bacteria > Bacteroidota > Bacteroidia > Cytophagales > Cyclobacteriaceae > Algoriphagus. The sequence goes on along the minus strand of CAMBMU010000045.1, from coordinate 13,292 downwards.
CGATTTTCCAAAGATTGTCCTTCAGTTCGGGTTGACTGCGTAACATATCTAGGCGCTTTAATGCTCCTTCTACCAATAGCATCGGCAAGGACTTGGCGTAAATCTGAGAACGCATGTTGTATCTCAAAAACAAGATCACATCTGCATCGCCTGCAATGAAGGCACCGATAGAAGCCATGGATTTGGCAAAGGTGGAGAAGTACAAATCAATCTCTCCTTGAACTCCTTGTTCTTCACCTGTTCCCGCACCAGTAGTACCCATGGTACCAAAACCATGTGCATCGTCAACAAGTAATCTGAAATCAAATTTCTTTTTCAGTTCAATGATTTCTTTCAGCTTGCCTTGGTCACCTGTCATGCCGAATACTCCTTCGGTGATGACCAAAATACCGCCTCCGGTCTCTGCTGCGAGCTTGGTTGCACGTTGCAACTGCTTTTCGCAGCTTTCAATGTCATTGTGTGGGAATACAAAGCGTTTGCCTAGGTGCATGCGCAAACCATCAATGATGCAGGCATGGCATTCGGAATCGTACACGACTACGTCTTTTCTATCCAAAATGGAATCAATCACAGACATGATGCCCTGGTAGCCGTAATTCAATAAGTAGGATTTTTCTTTACCAACAAAGCTGGCTAGCTCCACTTCCAACTGCTCATGCAGGTCGGTTTGGCCAGACATCATGCGGGCGCCCATCGGATAGGCAGCTCCCCATTTGGCTGCTGCATCGGCATCTGCCTTCCGTATATCGGGATGGTTAGCTAATCCCAGGTAATTATTTAAGCTCCAGGTAAGCACTTCTTTTCCCTTAAAAATCATTCTGGGAGCAATTTCGCCCTCCAATTTGGGAAATGTCCAGTAGCCCTCTGCAAACTCAGAGTGTTTGCCCAATGGGCCCATATTCGTTTTTAACTTTGCAAATAAATCCAATGTTGTAAGAATTTAGAGTGTTCGAGGAAAAGGGTTCGTTTTGTAAAACAACCAAAAATACGACTTTCCTTTCTTGGAAGCAAAAATCAGTTTTTAAGTATCAAAGCTCAAAATAAATTCCGAATTTCGGGTTAGCTCTTGCGAGCAGCCCAAGTCAAACTTTAGCGTACCTATGAAAAAAATAACCAAACTTTTGGTAGCCAATCGTGGTGAGATAGCGTTACGAATCATGCGTACAGCCCGGGAAATGGGCATCGCCACTGTGGCAGTTTATTCCGAAGCAGATCGACTTTCTTCCCATGTTCGCTTTGCAGATGAGGCCCGTTGCCTAGGACCCGCTCCTTCCAAGCAGTCGTATTTAGTTGCAGACAAAATCATTGCAGTTTGTAAGGAGTTGGGAGTGGATGCAATCCACCCTGGATATGGATTTTTGTCTGAAAATGCAGCTTTTGCGAGGCAAGTACAGGAAGCTGGGATTTTATTTGTTGGCCCTTCTCCAGCGGCTATCGAGGTGATGGGTTCCAAGCTTGCAGCAAAGCAGGCTGTATCAGCATACGGAATTCCGCTTGTACCAGGTACGGGTGAAGCAATCTCTGATTTGTCTGTGGCGAAGTCGAAAGCACTAGAAATTGGCTATCCCATTTTAATCAAAGCCTCTGCTGGTGGTGGGGGTAAAGGGATGCGAATAGTTGAATCAGAAGGAGAGTTTGATGAACAAATGAATCGTGCGGTTTCTGAGGCTATATCTTCCTTTGGAGATGGTGCCGTATTTATTGAAAAATACATTACTTCTCCAAGACATATTGAGATTCAAATTCTAGGAGATCAGCAGGGCAATCTGGTTTACCTATTTGAACGGGAGTGCTCCATTCAACGGCGCCACCAAAAGGTAATTGAAGAAGCTCCATCTGCAGTGGTTAGCCCAGCCATGCGAACCGCCATGGGAGAAGCTGCGATGGGTGTAGCTAGGGCTTGTAATTACTATGGTGCTGGAACGGTAGAGTTTATCGTGGATGAGCAGCTCAATTTCTATTTTTTAGAAATGAACACCCGACTTCAGGTGGAGCACCCGGTCACGGAGATGATCACAGGGAAGGACCTTGTTCGGGAACAAATTTGGATTGCGGAAGGAAAGTCTCTTTCCTTTGCTCAGGAGGATTTAACCATCCAGGGACATGCTGTTGAAGTTCGGGTTTACGCTGAGGATCCTAAAAATAATTTTTTACCAGATATTGGGAAGCTGGTCACCTACCGGCGTCCTCAAGGCCCGGGGATTCGAGTAGATGATGGCTTTGAGGAGGGTATGGAGATTCCTATTTATTACGATCCGATGATTGCTAAATTGATTGCGCATGGGGCTACTAGAGAAGAGGCTATCGATCGGATGATTCGGGCGATTGACGACTACCGCATTACTGGGATTCAGACCACTCTGGATTTTTGTCGCTTTGCACTGGAACATGCAGCTTTCCGCTCGGGCAATTTTGACACCAAGTTTGTGGAGCGTTATTTCAAGCCTGAGCTTTTAGAACCTCAATTTACTCCCGAGGAAAAAATGCTTTTGGCAGCATTGGCGGTGGAGTTTTTCGATAAAGAAGACCGAAAAATCCATCCCAAAGAAGCCTTGTCAGCTGCTCCTACCACCCAGTGGACGACTAGAGAAAACTAATGGCGGAAATATTACCTATCAAAGCCTGGCGCTACGAAACCCAGCTAGGGAAAAACATAGAGGCGCTGACCGCCCCACTTTTTGATGTGGTGTCTTCCAAGCAACGAGAGATCCTCTACCAAAATCCCTTAAATAGCATTCACCTGTCGGTACCTCAAGGAGAGCAGCCTCATTTGGAAGCAAAGCACTTGCTCGAGCGATGGAAAGCCGAAGGCATTCTGGTGCAAGATGATGCGCCTAGTATCTACGTGTACTTTCAATATTTCCGTCTACCTGGCGAGCAGAAGGAGCAGTGTAGAAAAGGATTTATCGCACAGATAAAGGCGTCTGAATGGGAGGAAGGTGCCATTTTACGGCATGAAAATACCATCGTATCGGCCGTCACGGATCGCATCGATTTGCTACGTGCCACAGAGATTCAAGTGAGCCCTACGCATGGACTGTACGAAGACAAAGATCAAGCACTGGAAACCTTCTTAGACGAGGCCATCGAGCACCCGCTCTACGAGTTGGAGGACTACCAAGGGGTAAGAGAAGTGCTGGCCCGAATCACCTCACCCGAGGTGATCAAACGATTTGTGCAGACGATGGCGGATAAAAAGGTGATTTTGGCAGATGGACACCACCGCATAGAGGCAAGCATTGCCTACCGCAAGGAGCGTGCGAAGGATTTTGTCGATACCAAATGGGTTGCCTCCGAGTACCACCTCATGTACTTGACCAATGTGCAGGGCAACCACTTGGAGATCCTGCCTACCCACCGGTTGTACTATGGGAAGGAACTTTCTAAAGACGCCTTTTTCAATCAACTGGAAGCCTGGTTTGAGATTCGTCTTCTTGGGGAAGCTGAGGAGCTTTCCACCTATACGTTTCAGCGGAAGTGGTCATTTGGCTTGATTTGGGAAGATGCTTCCTACGTGATTAAATTCCGCCAAGAAAAATTTGATCAAGTGGCTCCAGCCTTGCCGGAGGTGCTTCGTCATCTCGACTTGGTCTTGCTCCATGACCTTCTTTTTGACAAAATTCTTGGACTATCGTCCGAGCAGCAGCGTAATTCTGACCTGCTCGCTTTTGAAAGAAACTTCTCTAGGTGTGTGCAGGAGGTTAAGGGAGGAAAAGCCACTTTTGCCATTATCACTCGAGAGATTCAATTGAGTCAAGTCATTGAAGTTTGTAATTCAGGGCAAGTTATGCCTCAAAAATCCACTTATTTCTATCCCAAAGCATTGGGAGGGATGCTATTCGCTACCGTAAACCAAAAAGAATTTGACTACGATTATGACCAGTTTTTTAGCTAACCTCGCCTCCAAGAAGATTATTTTGGCATCCAATTCACCTAGAAGGCAGGAGCTTTTGCGTGGGCTGGAACTTGAATTTGAGGTCAGGGTGCATCCCGTCGACGAAACTGTGCCTCCAGAGTTGCCAGCCGTCTATGCGGCGGCCTACCTTTCTAAGCTTAAAGCAGAACACTATCCACACGCATTGCAGGAAAATGAATTGCTAATCACAGCAGATACCATAGTCATCGAAAATGACCGGATCTTGGGTAAGCCAAGTACTGCAGAGGAAGCCTTTACCATGTTGAAAAGCCTCTCGGGCACCACACATACCGTAATCACAGCAGTTACTTTGAAGGATAACAAAAAGTGTGTGACCCTGGAGGACGAAACTCAGGTGACCCTTCGGTTTTTGGAGGAAGAGGAGATCTGGCATTATGTCCATACGTACCGCCCTTTTGATAAGGCAGGTTCTTATGGCGTACAGGAGTGGATCGGATTTGTGGGAGTGAGCAGCATTCAAGGCTCCTACTACACGGTCATGGGTTTTCCTTTGCACTTGGTTTACCAGCAACTGAAAAAGTGGTAGGTAACTCCTTTTTGGAGTAGCTTGATGCATTAGCACGCTGAAAACCAGTTTATATATTTACCCCAGCAGGTCTCTTCCCAGCACAGGAACGAGCAAGTCATGATTGACAGCTGCTGGATTTGCCTGAAGCCAGTCCAGCGGTTCAAGTAATCGTTCATCTCCAAGGTCAAACGTACCAAAATGCATCGGAACGAATGTTTTTGCCCCCATTTCTCGAAAGGCTTTCGCAGCATCACTTGGGCTGACGTGGGAGGGATGCATAAACCATTCAGGTTTGAACGCGCCAACACCCATGAGTGCTACGTCTGGAGGGCCCAGCGTTTCGGCAATCTGCTTGAAATGGGGTCCATCCCCTGAATCTCCCATAAAATAGATGGAACGGTCTTGGCTTTCTAGGTAAAAACCACCCCACAACCGTTGATTGGTATCGAATAGTCCTCTTTTGGACCAATGCCTCGTGGGCACAAAGGTGATGCGGATGGACTGGGGTAGGTCATAGGACTGATACCAGCCCGCTTCTTGGATGTTGTTTTTGGGGAGCCAGGGTTGTAGCAAGGAGCTCATGTTGAGGCCCGTGAGCACGGTGGCAGTGGGTAACAGTTGCCCGAGAAGTGTCAAGGTGGCCTCGTCGCAGTGGTCTCGGTGATCGTGCGAAAGTAGGATGTAGTCTACTTCCCTTAACTCGTTGGGATCGAAAGGCAGTGCGCTAAATCGTTTAAAGGCCCAGTTTTCCAGCCAAACAGGATCGATTAGGATAGTAACACCCGCCAAGCGGATGAGGTAGCTGGCGTGGCCAAGCCAAATGACGGCGTCTTTGGAGGAAGTCTTGATCAGGGAAAGCCGCTCCACCTCCAGCCTCCGGGTATCTTTTTTCTTGGCTGCTGCCTCTGGGTTTGCCGCTAGCTTCCATTTGAGTACGGAAAAGAGGCTAGCTTCAAAAGGATGGTGCAGGTTTTGAAAAGTGCCGTCAGTCCGTTGCGGGGTTCCTTTCCAGTCGGTGGGCTTTTTTTCGTAGGGAAGCTTGGGATTGTCTATGTGGCGCAAGGTCATCTCATCTTCTGGGCTAAGTGAATAAAGCAAGGCGGATGCAGGGACGATACCTGCCAAACCAGTGAGAAAACTCCTTCTTTTCATGTGTTGGGTATTCGGTATCCAATAATTCAAGGCTGGGCTGAATGTTTATAAAAAAGTAAGGCGGGAAAACCCGCCTTACTTTTTATTTTTCAACTCTTTTTCCTTCTACTGCAAAGGAATCCATCAGGGTTCCGGTCACATTTTTAGCCCCTTCAGGTTTAAGGGTCAGGTAGAGGTCCATACCTTCTGCAAAGAAATAAAGGGTGACGCTATTCTCGGCTTCTGTAATTTGGGTCATGGGGGTGCTGGTGCTGTTTGCAGCATCCACAAATTTTCCGACCAACTTACCATCCACACGCTCGAGTGTAAGCATGACGGATATGGTCCCCATTGGAGTATCCTTAATGGTTACTTGCCAATCGCCTACAAAGTAATCGCTTTTTTGGGCTACTCTTTTTCCTTCTACTGCGAAAGAATCCATAAGTGATCCGGTGACATTTTCATCATCTGCACGCTGAAGAGTCAAGTAAAGATCCCCATAACCTTCCGCAGTAAAAGAAAGCGTAAGACCAGCTGCTTGCTCAGTAATTTGATTCATCTTCGTTTCCACGCCTGATGCTTTGTCTACGAACTTTCCAGCCAATTTACCGTCTACACGCTCAAGCGTAAGCACTACGGAGATGGTTCCCATGGGAGTGTCTTTGATCTGTACTTCCCAATCTCCAGCAAAGTAATCGCTGTTTTGTGCCATGGATGCTGAAGAGAATAGGAGAGCAGTAAAGAAGAAAAAAAGGATGCTAAGATTTTTCATAAAGTTATTTTTTTGAGGGTAAAATAGATTTGAAATATAAGCTAAACATGGAAAACGCCAAACTGTTTTACCATTATGCTTTTGTTGTTTTTAGGTATGAATGCTTAGATTCTTGGGGGTAAGAGCTTGTACAGTACAGGAGTAACAATTCTGGATAGGATAGTAGAACTGATTAATCCTCCAATAAGCACAATCGCAAGAGGTGAAATTAGGGGGTTAGTGCTCAAGGCAATGGGAATAAGTCCTCCAATCGCAGTAATCGTCGTCAGTACGATCGGTAGGAATCGGATTTCTCCAGATTTTTGGATTGCGGTGTCCAAGTCAACACCCTCCCTGCGAAGTTGATTGGTGAAATCCACCAGCAGGATAGATGTTTTTACTTCTATCCCTGCGAGGGCAATTAACCCAATGATGGCAACAAAAGAGAGGGAGTTGCCGGTAATCCATAGTGCGATCAATGCCCCCACCATACCCAGCGGAATTACAGAAAGGACGATGATGGTGCTTTTGAACGTTTTAAATAAGAGAATCAGCACAGCAATAAATAAAAATGCGGTCACAATGATGATCGTATTGAATCCAGCGAATGATTCTTGCTTGGTTTCAAATTCTCCTCCGAAGGTGTACTTGTATCCAGGAGGTAGCGTCAGTTGTTGCATTTTGCCAATCACATCGTTGAAGACCCGATCGGTCAAGTAGTTGGCATCCACAAAAGAGGAAACCGACACGGCTCGTAATTTATTGTAATGGTCTATGGTCAAGGTGCTACTTTCAAATTTCAGTTCGGCAATTTGAGCGAGCGGAATGCCTTTTCCCAGTTGGTTGTTTACATAAATACCGTCTAAAGCGGCTAATGTGGCGCGTTCAGATCTAGGTGCAGTCAGGAGAAGGGAGCGTTCGTTGCCTTGGGGGTCGTTGAAAGTGCCCATTTTTAGGCCAGCTAAGGCCAATCGGACCGTTTGGTCTATCTCTGACGTCGCAATGCCTAGTTGCCTTGCCTTCTCCTTGTTTATGGCTACACGAAGATCCGTTTTTAGGTTGGCTACAGGATTGTTGACATAGAGCGTGCCGGGAGTTTGTTTCAATAGCGCTTCTACTTTTGCAGCGATCGACCGTAGACTATCTAAGTTGTCTCCTAAAATCCGTATTTCTATGGGTGCGGTGACGGGTGGGCCTTGCTCGAAGTTCTTCACTTCCACTTTTGCACCAGCGATCTGGGCAAAGCTGCTTTTTAAGGACTGAACGATTTCTGATTTTCGCGGAGCGGAAGTGGAAGGCTTAAGTTGGACAAACAACTGCCCGTAGTCACTGCGATCGCTCTCCGGGATCTCGTTGTAGTAGATTCGCGGGTTACCTTTTCCTACGTTGGTGGCAAAATTTTGAAGTTCGGGAATTTTCCCAACCTCCTTCTCGACCTGCCTAGTTACCTCGTCCGTGGTGTGGAGGTTGGATTGTAAGGGCGTAGTGATGTTGACTAGAAACTGTGGTTTTTCAGAAGGGGGAAATAAACTAAAGCCAATCACAGGGAAAAGGCCCATGGCCACCAAAAATATACCTCCAGCAAGCGCAAGCGTTACTACAGGTTTCTTCAAAGCTTTTTCGAGCAGGGGAGCGTAGCTGAGGTGGATTGCCTTTTGAAAAAGGTCATATATTGGATTGGAATGAGCCACATCTCGATCCCTCAAAAGCCAGGTAGAGAGAAATGGAATGATGGTAAGGGATACCAGAAGAGATGCCAATACACTGGTAATGACTGCTACAGGCAAGCTTCTGACGAAGTCACCCGAACTTTCAGGTAAAAATACCAAGGGTAAAAATGCTATAATTAGGGTAATGGTACACCCGACCACCGACAAGGAAATTTGTTGGGTTGCCTTTAAGGCAGCTTCTTTTTTTGAATAGCCTTCACGAATCCATCGCTCAATATTCTCGACTACAACAATACTATCGTCCACCAACAATCCCAAGGCGACTACTAGCCCTACGATGCTAAGCTGATTGAGACCATAGCCCAGTGCATTCATCAAAATCAATCCTATAGCTAGGGAGAGCGGAATGGAGATCATCACGATGATTGAAGCTCGATTGCCAAGCGGGAGAAGGGTCACAAATACCAGGGCAATCGCAATCAAAAAGTCCATACCCAAACCGCCAAGTCTTCTATTTACATATTCCGCCTGATCAAAAGCCACGATCATCTCAACGTTTTCAGGAAGTTCGGCGCCTGCTGAAGCTATAATGGGTTTGTATTTCTCTTGGACCTTGGTGATGTTGGTGCCTTCTTTCAAGGCAGCAGTCACGAAGATGGAGCGGTAGCCATTAAGTCGAGTGAGGTGCTTGGATTCGTTAAAATCATCCCGAACCACAGCTACATCTTGCAAGAGTATGGACTTGCCTTGGATGGAGTAAACAACTGTCTTAGCGATCTCCTCAGTCGAAAGGTAATTCCCACTTGTCTTTACATTGAAGGTCTTGCTGCCGGCTTCTACTTGACCTCCCGGAATATTGTTCAACTCGCTACGGATGCTTCCCAAAACCGCCGCCAAGGGAATGTTCATTTTTGCCAATTTGTCTAGCTGCAGCTCGATTTTGACAACTTGCTCCGGTAATCCATGGAGGGTCACTTTTTTGAGCTCCGTGAGACTTTCCAATGCCTTTTGAAGGGTTTCTCCTTCTTTTTTTAAACTTTCTCTAGACGCATTTTCGCTAACAAGGGCTATTTGAAGAATGTTGACATCCGATGGGCTAACCTTTTTGATATCGATAGAAAAAATTTCTTCTGGAAGTTGTGGCCGTAAGGCGTTCACTTCTCGCACCAATTCTTGGTATTTCTCGGCTACATTTTCATTGTAGTTAAATTCTACAAATATTACGGCCAATCCATCTTTGATTTCACTCTCGATTCGTTTAATGTCTTCAAGTGCATAGATGGTTTTTTCCAAAGGATCGACGACCAACTCCTCCAGATCCTCAGGACTTGCACCTGGATAGACCACTACAATAGGAAATTGTGGAGAATCGATGACAGGATCTTCACTTCGGGGCATGTTAAAAAAAGTACTGAGCCCCACGACCACAGTCATGAGGAATATCACCATCGTAAACTGGTAATTTCGTACGGCAAATTCGGTTAGTTTCATCGGCTTTTCTCCTCAATGGTAGAACCATCCGACAAATACGCGCTACCTGAAACAATCAGGCTTCGGTAATTTTCTAAACCTGAAAGGATCTGCACTGCATTAGGACTGATTTTCCCCACCTTCACCTTTACTTTTTTGGCAGTTTTTCCATCTGCAGTTACGAAAACATAGCCACTGTCTCCTTCAGCATCTAAGAGAGATTCAAAAGGAATTTCCCAGCCTTGAACATTAGTAGTCGGTTGAATAGAAGCTTGACCAAACATGCCTGATGCGAGAGATAGCCCTTCCACAGATTCTAAGGCAATTTCTACCCAATACGAGCCGGTCATCGGATCGGCAGCCTGACTTTTTCGAATGACTTTTCCGCGAGCAGCAGTGGATCCTGAGGCAGGAAATACCTCTGCTTGGTCTTCCAGATTCAATAGACTCCATTGCTGATCGCTTACGGTTGCTTGAAACACCCAAGTAGAGGAGGAAGCACCATTGATTTGGAGTATGGGAGTTCCTGAGGCCACCAGCTGACCTGCATTCACAAATTTCTTCAGGACAAAGCCATTTTTTGCTGCTCGAATTTGAGATTGAGATAAGTTAAAGTTTGCTGCTTTCAATTGTTGCTCTGCAATGTCCAAGGCTGTCTTTGAGTTCTCAAACTGTTCCAATGTTGCCACACTATCCTTGTAAAGCTTTGTAGCTCGCTGTTGGTCGCGTAGCACTTTCTCATAGGCTAGTTTGGATTGACTCACTCCAGCTTGAATCTCGGTTAAATCTAAACTTGCAAGTACTTGACCCGCTTTTATGGCATCTCCTTCTTGTACCCATACCTTTTCCACTATTCCTCCAACCTTGAAGGAAAGTAGGGTTTCATCTTTGGTGGTAAATGTGCCACTAGACTGGATTGGAGCTGAAAAAGTGGTAGCCTTTAGGTCTTGGAGGCTAACGGAGATAACTTGTCCTGGGGCAGGAGTGCTTGTTTCAACAACCGGATTACCTCCACAGGAAAGCAAGAAAAGAGGTAGTAAAAAAAAGGAAATTGAGTTGTATCGTTTCATAAATTAGTTGGAAGTAGTTAGGAGACGTTCAAGTTGTGCCAAGGCCATTTGTAAATTGTAGGTGGCAATGTTTTTTTGTAAAGAAGCCTGAGTCCACTGATTTTGAGCATCTATGTATTCTATTAGGGAAAGGCTACCTTCCTTAAATCCTCGATCCACTAGGCGGAGGTAGGCTTCTGCCGAGATTATTTTTTTCTCTGAAGATTGGAGGGTGGCCAGGATCGATTTTACCTCATTTTTTTGAAGCTTTAGTTCTAGGGCTAACTTTTTGCCCAGCAGTTCTTTTTGCCTTTGGATGGATTGCAATCCTAGGTTTCCTCTTTGGATTTGAGTTTGATTTCTTCCTCCTTGAAACACCGGAACGCTAAATTGGAGGCCCCACATCGTGTAGCGAGATTGGGAGTCAAAAGTCCAATCAAAACCTTGGGAACCGAAATCTGCATAGGTGGACAGCTTGGGAATCCAGTAGCTTTTCTGAGATTTCAATACAGTTTCTTGAATTGATTCTGCCGTTTGAATGGCCAGTAGCTCCGAGTTTCCCTCCTGGTTTTCTTCCCCAAGCAAGTAAGCTACTCGCGCAAGATCTAGCACTGATGCTTCGAATAGCACTTCTTGGTCCAGTGGCCTATTTACCAAAAAATTAAGGTACTGTGCAGCCTTGTATTTTTTGTTATCCGCTTCAATGAGTAGGACTTTGGCATTTTCCACTTCACTTTCAGCACGCAACACCCTTGCAGGAAGCCCTTTCCCATTTTCTAAAAGAGACTGGTTATCTTTCAAATTCTGATTTACAAGTACTTGCGTGTTTTGAACGATTTGGTGTGCACTGTATGCCGCACAATACATAAAATAGGCTTGCCGAATGTCCTGGATAAGGGTAGATCGGTAAGTCTCCACTTGCAAAGCTGACCATTCTACCTGCTGCGCTCTGATTTGTTTTTGGAAATTAAGATCCCTGTTGAGCAAGGGGAGTGTAGCGCGAAATCTGGCGTCGTAAAAATCGTTAGGAAGTAATTGGTTCGATACGTTTTCGAGCTGTGGAAAGGAATTTGAGCCTGTCAACTTATTGAGCGTCGTGTAGACAGGGTTGAGTAAGTCGCCAATTGGGAAATCGATGGTTCGTCCGCCCTTGGCAAGGGTGTAGCTCGCTCCAAATTCCAAGGAGGGCAAGAAGTAACTTTTCGCATCCTTCAAAACCAGTAAGCTTTGTTCCAGGCTCGCATTTTTTTCTTTGAGCACCAAGTTATTGGCTAATCCTTCTGCTACATACTCATCTACTCGTTGTTGAGCAGTAAGGGTGGATGGGAGGAAAGTGAAGCTCAAGAAAACCCAAAGTAGGATTCTTGGAATTGACTGGGTAGGATTTGTATCCAACGAGAGGTTATCTGTGTTCATATTCAAAGTCTATCCAAAATATTGAAAAATGCATTTAAGCCATCTTTTACGATGGTATCTTGACGGTCAGCCAGCACGACCTCGCAGCGTCTTCGTATGCTCAGTGAAACCATACCGTGGACGGTAGACCAAATTAGAAAGGAGAGGGCCTCTTCCTCCTGTCCTTGAAAATAGCCCTGCTCCATGCATTCTCTGAGTGTGCTGCGAAGAAATTTAAAGGTGGCTTCCCCTTCGTTCCATTCCAGTGCTTTGGTACGCGCTACGTGGTCCAGGGGAGCTTCTTTGATAAACATCAAATCGTACATGTCTGGATTTTCCAACGCAAAATGTACATAGATTCTACCCATGGCTTTGAGACGCTCCAAGGGATGGGGTAGGTCGTTGATTACCACCATTTTTGCCATCAACTGCTGAAAGCCACCTTGGTGGAGCGCATAAAAAATCTCGTCCTTATCCTTAAAATAATGGTAGATGCTTCCAGGGCTGTATTCAATTAAGTCTGCAATGTTGCGTATGGATGTTTTTTCTACTCCTTTTTTCAAAAAGAGAGACTTGGCTGCTGTTAGGATTTGCTCCCGCAACTCTTCCTTTTCTCTTTCTTTTCTTTCCGCTACACCCATAATTTTAATTGAATGCGTAAATATAAATGAACAGTGTTTAATTACAAAATCAAGAAAGAGTCTGGATTGCCTTTTACCTAGGAAAGGGTGTTGCATTAAAAGATAAGGAATTGGCTAACTTTAAAGCCATTGGATATTTTCAAAAAGTAATTGCCAAGAGACATAAAAAAAACCGGCTTAGCCGGTTTTTTTGTAGTTCATGAAAAAAGAGAATTGCTTTAAAAAAGCCTATTCACTTTTATCCGTATTCGGTTTTTTCATCACCAAATAGAAGCAATACAGGGTAACACCAGTGATTAGTACTTGCGTTACAAGCGATAGAATTAGCGCAGATGTGTTCATTGGATTGATTTTTTGCGTTTGAGAGTGGAATACCATACGATGGCACAAATGCCTAGAAATAGAAGGAGCAATTGAAGTCTTGCAAAGCCCGAATACATCTTTTTCTCCTCCAAAGCGGCAGCATTTTCAGGGTTGGCAATGATTTGCGCTTCCAAGTCTGCAAAGGTAATTTTGGCAATTAGGGAACTGGTATCAAGTGGCCATCCTTCTCCAGAAAACAGGTTGCTGAAAGCAGTCACCCAATCGTTACCCGCAGGGGTAATCAGGGCACCTAAGAAAACAATACTAAGTAATACTGGGGTGACATAGGTCATGATCCATTTGTAGAACAAGGGAATGCGTATATCAGCACCTCGAGTGATCTCTGCCCATCCTTTTTTCATACCAAAAATGTAGGT
>CAMBMU010000044.1 GCA_945868725.1 Spirosoma fluviale | reverse complement strand
TCAAACCATTATTCGCCTTGCAGTAAACCTTGCAGTTGGGAGTAAAATTGGACTTATTTTACTACAATAAAAATTTATAACCTACTCATTATCAATGTTTTAATTTTTATTCTATGAACAAGCGTTTCCTAAACGCTAGATCTAGGTTCGATTCCTAGCTAGGCTACAAAATGAACTCCTACCTCATTTGAAACGAGTTAAATTCTTTTTGGGGTACAGATTGGGGGATACTTTTCCCGACAAAAAATCAAAAAAATGTGGCAACCACCCATATATACAAGTGTTTCCTGATATGGGGTTTGTAACATCAACGATTTTTACAGGTCCTTCTGGTCCAAAAATGGATCCCCTCCTAAAATTCTCCTTTGGTAATCAGCTCCTTATCCCCTATTTTCACTTTGTAGTCTTATTTTTTGACTGCCCGCCCAAAATCCTCAACCTATGAAAAAGCCAATCTTTGGACTTGCCCTCCTATCCATCCTGATTTTTTCCTGCGAAAAACCAATTCCCCAACTCACGGCAGATGAATACGCCGCCCTCAGCGACGAGCAAAAACGCTCCGTGGAACATGCACTCGACGGCATCGAAGTACTGGACGACCGACTCGAACTGACACTTTTCGCCTCCGAACCCATGATGACCAACCCGACCAATATGGACATCGACGACCGGGGCAGGATCTGGGTCACCGAGGCCTACAACTACCGAACGCAACTCAATCCGAAAAATCCAACCAAAGCAGAGGGTGACAGAATTTTGATTTTGGAAGACAGCGATGGAGATGGCAAAGCAGATAAATCCACGGTCTTCTACCAGGGAACTGACATCAGTTCCGCTTTGGGTATCGCCGTTTTTGGTAATAAAATTTTCGTCTCCGTCAGCCCGAATGTCTTTGTCTTCACGGATGAAAATGGGGATGACGTACCGGATAGCAAGGAAGTGCTCTTCACCGGAGTTGGCGGAGTGCAGCACGATCACGGCATGCATGCCTTCACGTTTGCGCCAGATGGCAAGCTGTATTTCAACTATGGAAATGAAGGGAAAGGCCTGCACAAAGGTGACGGTTCGCCGATACTCGACCCGATGGGCCGACCAATTAACTCCGATACCGCACCCTATCAGGAAGGCATGGTTTTCCGCTGCGATCCTGATGGAAGCAACGTGGAAATCCTGGGTTGGAACTTCCGGAACAATTACGAAGTGGCCGTGGACAGCTACGGACGCATGTGGCAAAGTGACAACGACGACGACGGCAACCGCTCTACTCGGATCAACTTTGTGATGGACTATGGTAACTACGGCTTCAAGGACGAGATCACCAAAACCGACTGGAGAACCCGCCGCATCAATATGGAGGACTCCGTCTGGCAGCAGCATTGGCACCTGAATGATCCAGGGGTCGTGCCAAACTTGGTGCAAACCTATGCAGGTTCGCCAACCGGCATACTCGTTTACGAAGGCAAACTTCTCCCTGTCGAATACCAAAATCAAGTCATCTACGCCGATGCCGGACCCAATGTGATCCGCATGTATCCTGTCGGTATTTCCGGCGCGGGCTTTACCGGAGTGGCGAAACCTGTCCTTGACGGAAACAAACGCGATAATTGGTTCCGCCCTTCCGATGTGACCGTGGCACCTGATGGGTCGATCTTCATCTCCGACTGGTACGATCCTGGCGTAGGCGGTCATGCCGTGGGCGACTTGGACAAAGGCCGAGTCTATCGTCTCGCACCGAAAAAGTCCAAATACAAGGTCTCCACTCCCGACTATTCTTCCGTCGAATCATTGATCGAACTGGTGCAAAATCCAAACAGAGCCATACACTTTAAGGCTTTTATGGCATTGAAGGAAAAAGGAGCCGAGGCAACAGAAGCCTTGGAAAAACTCTACGAATCCGAGGATTCCCGTATGAAAGCACGTGCATTTTGGTTGCTGAGCAAGCTACCAAATGGCAACGATTACATCCAAAAAGCCGCTGCCGACTCCGATGAAAATATCCGTGTAGCCGCTGTTCGTGCTTCCCGAATCAACGGGATGAAAGATGCAGGTTTTCTGCTTCAACTAGCCGCCGACCCTTCCGCACAGATCAGACGGGAAGTAGCTGTAGCGATCCGATATGAGGATCAGCCTGCCGTCTGGCAAAAGCTGGCAGAATCCTATAAATCCGGCGACCGCTGGTACTTGGAGGCATTGGGTATTGCGGCGGAATACCGATGGGACAGCTATCTGCCTGCCTATTTGGAGAAAGCTGGAGCAAACTGGAACACCTCTCCTGAGGCCAAAGACCTAGTTTGGAGATCCAGATCTGCCAAAACCCCCGAACTACTCGAGCAAATGATCCTGGCGGAAAATAGCCCTGCCGATCTACGGTACTACAGAGCACTTGACTTTCAGAATGCAGATTTGAAAAACCTAACCCTCAAAACGCTCTTGGCAAAAGGTCAAAATGAAGATCAGGTCATCATCCTTCGTCAGGCAGCTTTCGATACTCAAAAGCCGGATGCTACCCTGCTCAACCTTGCCAAAGCCAAGTCCGGTGATATCGCCGACGATCAGGATTTCCTCGATATCGTCAGTAAATACAAACTCAAAGACCAAAAGAATCGGGTGCTCAGCATCGTCTATCAGGAAAACAACAGCCGAATGGCGGGTGCCGCAGCAGGAATCTTCACCAGCCTCTATGGACTCAGAGAAGTGGAAAAAGCGATGAAGGATGCGGATCAAACCAAGGCCATCGCCGCCATCCGCAAGTTTGGCGTGGTGGATAATACCGAAATGGCGATGCTTTTGAGTAAATTCTGGAATAATGCAAATGCCCCTCTAGCCATCCGAACCGCTGCTATGGAAGAAATGAAAGGCTATCAGTCTGAGGGAGCTCTTTGGGAATTTGCCAAAGTGGACAAAATTCCTGCTGACCTCCTGCCTATCGCACAGAAAATCCTGATGTCCACCTGGAACTCCAATATCCGTCAATTCGCCACCGAGAAATACGGTAGCAGTATGGATAGCAACTATGACATTCCAAGGATGCTGGCCGCAACCGGAGCTATCGAAAAAGGTAAAGTGATTGCCGCAGGCTACTGCACCGCTTGCCATAAAATCGGAAGCGAAGGCATCGATTTCGGTCCTGGTCTGACCAAGATCGGCAACAAACTTAGCAAGGAAGCCCTGATCAATTCGATCATCAATCCATCCGAAGGAATGGGCTTTGGCTACGAAACTCAGGTGGTCAAGTTCAAAGACGGCAAGGAAATCCGCTGCATCATCAACTCCAAAACCGAAAACGACCTGATCGTGAAGCTCGTCGGTATGGGTGAACAAACTATCTATAAACTTGCCGATATCGAATCCATCACCCAATCCAACGAATCTCTCATGCCCAAATTCCCATTAAGCGAAGAAGAATTGGTGGATCTGGTGAGTTATTTGATGGGGTTGGGGAAGTGAGAAGATATAGGGATGGCTGAGAAGAGTCGAAGCCTATAGTATAATTAAACCTTAACTAATGAATTGCAAATTGCCAGAAGGCGAGTTGCAGTCTTTGTAGATGCGGAAACCACTATGCTTTATTGGCAGATTGGCGAGATTTATTTTTTTCTCGCGCAGATGAAGCAGATTTAAGTCGATAGACTCCAGATCTGTCCCGTCCTCCGCGGCGGGCAGCCTTCCCTTCTTTGCGCCTTGGCGGCTTTGCGCGCCTCATTCTTTTTTTATTCTCGCAAAGCCTGCCTGTCGGCAGACCTACCTATCCGCCGCGGCGGGCAGGGCGCAAAGAAATAGTGATCTGCCTCTTGGCTCTTGCCTGCCTGCTGGCAGACACGCTTCTTCTCAATATCGAATGTCCAACACTGAGTGAAGAAGGAAGATTGGGGAAAACTAGTTCCTAGAGTAAGCTGGCCTGCCCGCCGTAACGAACAGGAATAGCTCTTTTCAATGCGAAATTGGCTTTGCTACCTTTATTTAGAAAAAGAAGTGTTTTGACAAACTCCTTAGTCCTGAGGGCTATACTGCATCAAAAATTTCCGGATTGCTTTTATGTCAGTCAGCTCAATGCCGTTGTCTTCGAGCAACTCTTTCAAATCATCCACATCAATTAACTCCTTCCCATTATTGAAGTAGAGGGTGGAAGAAAATCCTTGACCGGTGGTTTCGTAATCTTGAGTTTCTTCAAAATAGTCATAGGGGCCTTCAGGGAGCTTGTAACGGTAAGACGAAACAATATCTCCTTCAAACTCTACTGAAATATTTGCAACATCAAAGACGCCAGGCAGGACCGCTAAGTAATGGGTTTTCCATTTACCCCAGCCGTAAGCTTTTTCATTGGAAGAAGAGATATGGACAAAACTTCCTTTTTCTGAGTTGGTAAAACACTCTGCTACATTATCAATCGAAGGAGAATCATAGGTCAAGGAAATTTCCACAATACTGCCATTGGGTAGTTTCATATCGGTAGCAGGCTCACCCATGCCGTAAGCATGATAGACACTATTAAAGTCGTACCAAGACTTATACCAAACGAAGGTTGACCATCCGTCATCACCTTGCAAGAATTCAAGCAACGTTTCATCAGGGATCTCTCCAGCTGCATCTTCGCTTAGGTAGCAGTTTCTATTGTATCCGAGCGTAATCTCGCCTGGCTCTGCTAGGTAATATTGAGTTCCTTTAAACGTCTCGCTTTCCTGTTGGGCATTGATCGTGATGCTTTCAAAAGCATATTTCTCCGCCAAGGCTTCCGCAAAATCCGACTCTTCAAACAAACTGATGTAGGTACGGATCGACAGGTTTTCTGCGTGTTCCACGAGTACATCTGCCAAGGTATAAGACCATTCAATCTTTCGGATTTTCGAAGGATCCTTTAATGCAACCAGATTGAAAAACTTAGGATTCAACTTCTCCTCATCCTCCAAATAATCGAAGACATCTAGATTTTTTTCCATCAACTTGTACAGTAGATCTGGATTTCGATTTTCTTCTTCGAAGGCTTGCACCAATTGAGGCTGAAATTCAATCAGCTCAAGCAAAAACTTGGTGTCATTCAGGAGCGCGTCGTCAATTTTAAACTTTTTGAATTTATTCCCTTTTGCAATTTCCAAAACAAGTTCCTTGTCTTGACCCAAGTTACCCGGCAGTTCCAAATCGGTTAAGCCATAATACTCCTCCGCACTATTATTAACCCCAAATTGAAGTGCGATCTTCCTGTTCTTTTGAAGCTTCTCCGGGAAAAAGCTGTATTGCTCAAAATTTAAGCTCAAGTAAGGAAGAATAAAGGATTCCTCGTGGAGCAGTTTGGAATCAAAAAATCCATCCAAAATCTCAAAATCGATTTTTATTTCCGAAAGCATTCTTAAAAATGCGGCGTCTTTTTTAAGGGTATTGGTCAGGCTGTCAAACTTGGTAGCCAAATCGTAAAAATCGTCAGACTTCAAATAGGCAAAGGCCATTTCTTTATTCTGCTTTAACTTATCTGAAAGTAGCGGATAAAGTTCTGATCCTTTGGCTACTACCTGTGGCGTAACATAAATGTTCTCATCGAATTTTTTCCCCAATTTCTTTTTCAAAGCTTGGTAGGTAACCTCCGATGGGAAATAGGTGAATGCTTTCTCTAGCATGGCCAGGTCCTGCTCCCAGGTCGTAAACAAGTCTTCCCAATCAAACTCTACCCCATTTTCAATGGCTAAGCACACATTGGCAATGGTATTGCTAATTGGTTCCCAATAGTAAACCTTCCCATTTTGATTCATGCCATAGAGTAAGGAATCCTCATCTAATGGGAAAGACCCGTTGGTATCCGAGACAAAGTACCAAGCATCATCAAAATAGGAATGATCCATCATTTCCAATACAGACGCATCTAGGGCATAGGCATGTTTAAAAAACTCATAAATAGGCTCTGGATCTCGTTCGATGAAGTAGGAAAAGAGGAGCGGATCAATGCTGAGTATTTGTTGAGCAATGGCTTGTGCCTCCTCTGATTTCCAATCGTATTCCTTGGAAACAAAATTGCAGGCTTCCGGATTGGCAGTAAGCGCGATGCGAATAAACGCAGTGTCTTTCTTTTGATCTTCGCTTAAGTACTGCAGCAGATTCCCATTTATCGCCAGCACTTCTTTTACAAATTCCTCAGAGAAAGATTCATCTGCTTCGAGGTATTTAAATGCCCAGGGATGCGCTTTCAACTGCTTTTTTAGTTCTTGTTCGCCCAAAGCCTTTCGGCACGACTTATAGCGCAGTGGATAAAACGTGATTTCTAAAATCGATCGTGTTATCTCCAGGTTTTTAGTGAAAAACTCTTCCGGAAGAAAAACAACTTGGGTAAGGTCAATTTTAATCACTTCCAAAATATCCGTTGGACTAGAATTTTCTTCTAGGGATTTGAAGACTTGCAATTCCTCTTTGAATGCACCGTCGGCTGAATTCAAGATGGCATTAAATCGAACTTCTTTGGGGTAGGAAGAGGCTGTATAGAAAGTGAAAATTCCCCCATTAATTTTCGAAACATAGTCAATTACTATTTTGTCAGTGTAGATGGCATAGGGAAGCAGTTTGTAGGCTTCCGGATTTTGGCGAAGTGCTGCCCAGTAAATTTCTGGATCAGACACAATTTTTTCGTCTAGGTAACGAACCACTAACCCATTTAAGCTGACTACTTCTTTGACCAGTTCTTTGTCAGACTTTAATTCCTCAGAACAGAATTTGATCAAAATTGGCTGTTTCGAGAGAATGCTCCGCATAAATTCTCGATCTGCTAAAACAGACTTATCCGCAAACGTGATGGTAAAGGGGTTGGCATCCGTTAGTTTGGAAAGGAATACCTTATCTTTTTTGAGAGACTCTGGCGCATAATACAACACATTGTTTTTGTCCTTTGCCGCAAAAATGAGCCTTTCTGCCACGCCTTCTCGCTCCATCATCTCAATGGAAATGGAGGTAATGTTGTGGGAATTGCCATGAATCAGGTCAACTACCAAATCAAAATCAATCTTCCCATTCACATGAATTACTTCATCTGGAAGCTGATTCAACATCAAGCTCCCATCGGCACTTGCAAGCGCAAGATTTAAAAATTCTCGCTTGTGCCTAAATTCATCTGGAAGATCTGGATAATTACGCGCCCCATCGAGCTCCAGGGCTAATCTTGCAAAAGCCTCATTGCCTTCCAAGGCTTCATTTTTTCCAAGGAGGTAGCCATAGGATTCCTTGTTCGCCTTCAAGTAGTTGAAACAGAAGTTTTCGTCTTTGATTAAGCGCTTGCTGACATAAGCCAAAAGACCATTTTGGATCAGCAACTCTGCATCGTCCAAGACCCACTTTTTGTACCCTTGCAATAGGGAATCACAATACGAGTAACCAGGGATGGGCTGGTAGCTGAGGTGGGTATTGAGGTAAGTCAATAACTCCTTAAAAAAGGATGGGTTATTTTGAAGCACTACCGGCAGGAGATCAAACGAAATGTCACAGGATTGATTTTCGATAGCAATGCATGTCAATTCCTTGGTCTTGTATTCTTCCGGCAAATACCGGTAATAATTTGAGTTGGTGATCACCACCTTTCTGAGTAGCGCCTGATCGGTTACATCAATTACTTCCATAAAATCTACATCCAGGAATCCATTTTCGATGGCGATTTTTCGGATGTTTTTTGAGGTAGTAAACTTTTCTGGCAGCAGCTCAAAGATTTCAGGATTTGCAAGAATCAAGGCTTTCAGATTCGATTCACTTTTAAGGAGGGAGTCATGAGCAAAATGAATCTGCTTACTATCCTCCTTAATAATTTCAATCAGCTTTTCTAAATCACTGTAGTGCCCAACTGGGTGGGTATTTCTGATGATGTCATCTTCTTCAGTGTCGGCGTCTTCCTCATTCTCAGCCTCCTCCTCCTCTTCTTCTCCATCTTCTTCATCCTCCTCTTCGTCTGCATATTCCTCCTCGTCTTCGGACTGCTCCTCAGTATCGAAATCCTCTAGTTCAAACTCCTCCTCAGTGCTGCTTTCTTCCTCCCATTCCTCACTTGAATCCTCTTCCTGAGGATTTGAAAATGCATAGACATATCTTCCATCACAATACAGCAGTACTATTCCGCTGGCATTTTCCTCCTTAAATTCTTTTTTGGCCCAATTCGCTTCCTTTTTTCCAACTAAAGCCGCTAAGCCAGTCCAGTCATTGAGATCGACCGTTCCTAGCGGTTGAACACAATCCCCCGCATCAGCAGTCCCTGCTATGACCGCAATCAAGTCCCCTTTTCCAATAGTCAGAACGACTAGCTCATCGTCCACCAAATAATTCTCAAGGACTCCTGCAAAAAGATCGAGTCCATGTTTGGCAATAAAGGAATCGATTACATCGAAATCAAGGTCTAAATCAGTTGTAAAGTTAGCATTCCCTTTCGCTGCGGTAGGACCTTGAACAATCGCAGACAAGAACGCCAGCGCTGCAGATACCGCTGCATCCAAATCCTCAAACTTAGGATTTCCTGTAATTCTCAGTCCGTTACTTGCCGCATCAATCTGTTGCGGGGCGCGGGAAGAAACTTGGGCAATAAAGTCTTCGTCTCTCGTATAATATCCTATTTTGATGGCCCCCTTTACTGTATTAAAAAATAGGTGCGTTCCCTTGCCTGCACTGACGGAAGGAAGGTAGATATCTAGAAAATTATCTTTGTTTATTTTCTTGGCCACAGCATCTGGAAATGCTTGCTTGATGGATGCAAAAAGCTGTTCCTGTAACGTTAATCCTGAGTTAGCCGGGGTTGATTGGTTTGATGCCATACGTATATTCTGTAGTTATTAATTCTATGTTAGGGGTTATCCAAATATAAACTGAAAAACTCCTTATTACTATTTATTCAAAATCTGCCTAATTCTGATTTTCAAATTCTGATAATTGCGGTTTTGCCAACGTTTAAACTGCATGAATTTTGGGGATAGTTGCTGGTCCTCCGAATTACCAGTTGGAAAAAGAGATAGAAGTGGTTACTTTGAATTGATCAATGAATATTTATATGTTAGGGGTTGGACTGTATAAAAAGACGATTTTTCTTAGTGTCCATACCTTGGAGAGGAGAATTAAGCAGTTTTTGATTAGAACATTCAAGGCCCCGGAATTTCAATGCGCTGCATTAAAAAGGATTAATTAGTTTAAAATTTTTAATTATTGTCAATGAAATACGATATCATTGGAGATATACACGGACATGTGAATGACCTATTGGCTCTACTAAAAAAAATGGGCTACGGGCAGTCAGAACGAGGGTGTTTTTACCACCCAGACAGGCAGGCTATCTTTGTGGGGGATTACATTGACAGAGGCAAGCATTCCAAAGAAGTAGTACAACTTGTGCGGGCGATGCAGGAAAATGGTAGCGCAATCGCCTTGATGGGCAATCACGAGTACAATGCGATATGCTTTCATACCAAAGGCAGTTCGGGCGACTACCTTCGCCCACGCACCAATCAAAACATCAAGCAGCACTGCGCTACCTTGCATAGCTTTGAAGACGATGCCTTCTTAAATGAAAGCTTGGACTGGTTCAAGCAGCTTCCGCTCTTTTATGAAAATGAGTATTTCAGAGTCATACATGCTTGCTGGGATGCCGAACAAATAGAAGTTTTTAAGCATAAAACTGGAGGCAACCAGTTGAAGATGGAGCAGTTGGAAGCTTCCACTACGAAAGGGGATGACCTATATGAAGCAGTAGAGATTCTACTGAAAGGACGGGAATTAAAACTTCCAGCTGAGCATTCTTTCCAAGACGGTGATGGCCATGTACGGAACCAAGTGCGCGTGAAATGGTGGGAAAACCCAGAGGGAAAAACCTACTTGGAGTACGCGGTGAATCAATTTGAACCGGCGGCGGCTGAGCAATTGAAGATTCCCATTCCTCCCTACATGCAGGCCGTACTACCCTATCCAACCTCTGAAAAACCAGTGTTTTTTGGACACTATTGGTTGTCTGAAGAATCTCCAAAACTCCAAAATCAAAATGTTTGCTGCCTAGATTACAGTATAGCTAAGAAAGGCAAACTGGTAGCTTACCGATATGATGGCGAAAAGGAATTGGAGGAAGGGAAGTTTTGTTGGGTGTAATCGATTGGAAGTTTTCATTCATCGCCAACAGCTTTTGACTGGTTCAAAGAAGTTATCAATTTCGATCAGCTTACAAGTGGCTTAAAAAATGGCTTAGAGGTGAATGACAAAAAAATAAACTAATGTTGCCTGTGTGATACGTTAAGGTGGAAAATAGAAAAGGTAAATTTTAAAAATATATTTAGAGTCTACCTTTGACTAATTGAAGCAAAACAGAACGACTATGAACTCGACTAAAGACCTGATTGGATTAATTGAAATCCTGATAGCAAATTTTGACCCTACCCCTCTCCTTGTCAGTGAGGAATTTCCACTAAGATGGGAAGCCCCAATTTTCTTTGAAGATTACGATTTTTCTGAGAACTTTTTAGACCTCGACCAGGGGTATGAACGCTCAAGCGGGAAGTTTTTACAATCAGTTGGGACTGGAATTGAACTAGTTAAGAATGATGATGGGAGTTATGAATATTGGGATGGAATATTCATGATTGAAACACATGCTTGGTGCAGCAAACTTAATTCAGCTGAAGATTTTCCCTCTTTCTCCCTCATCAATAAGAAATTTGAAAACGTGAATGAGCTAGTGCTCTTTTTGAAAGAGCTGTATGGTTAAAATTCGAAAACTACCAATCCAGCTTACCGGGTAATCTCTCGAAAGTGCTCGTAAATCATCACCATGGCTAGGGTGTCCAATTCGCAGTATTTTTTCAATCCCGAGGTCAATTCCTCCCGCTCTTTCTCAGTCATGTCCACATATTGGAGCTTGGCATAAGCCGTTAAGGCCATGCCCCCATCGGCAATCCCCTCCATTTCGGATAGCAGCTCTTCTTTCTCCTCCTCTGCCCAGCCTTCAAATAGTGGTGGCAGCATTTTGTAAGGACTCACAAAGGCTTGGTTACTGTCCTTCAGCCAGCTGTGGGTACCTGGAAAATTAAGGCTACTGACCCCATTTTCACTCAAAGGCTTCGCGTATTTGTCCTTCAAGTAGGCACAAACTTGTAGGACCGCCGGCAGCACAGCTTTGATCGAGTTAGACCCCTTGGTCAAGGGATTGTAGTAGTAATTTAGGACCACCTTTCGTAGGTCCACCATGTCCCGTGTACCTTCCCACTGCGCTACACTATCCTTCTTGGATTTGGAAATACTTTTCAAAAAGTCAATCAACTCCTTTTTATCATTTTCTTTACTTTCCCCAAGCTGTTCGATGATCGCGTTGACAATCGTATTTTCATGGCTGGCAAACTTGAAAATCGTCCCCGAATCCCCGCCCAGGGCGGACTTCAATGCTCGAGCAAACTCAAAATTTGGAAACTGCCCGGGTTGGCTGCTGAGGTACTCCGTTTGATGGCATACGCTCCCATCTTCTCGAAGGACGTGATGGGAAAATTGAAATGCCACCTGCTCATAAGGCCTTCTTCCCTTGGTGAATGGCAAGGCAACGCCGCTGGTTTCGAAGTCAATAAAATGTAAGGGAAACTTCCATTCCCCCATGGTTCCCTTGAGCTCCTCCTTTACACAATGGATGGAGTTATCTCCTTGCACCGCCTGCTTTACTTGGATCCACCTACGCTCAGATGAAGAGATTTCTGTGTTACAATACTCAGGTGCTAAGTCCTCCTCCGAAAGCTGATGCATCAGCAGCCTATTTTCTTGAAAAAGGGCAGGCACCACCTTGCTTCGGAAATTCCAAATTTCAAAAATACTGGGTTCGCTGCATTGACTATCCGTCCAGCCGTGCTGTGTACGCATGCATTCCTGAAAACCGGATTTTTTACCAGCAGCAAGCTGCTCCTTCGTGGCTCGGAATTCGCAGCCCTTGCAGGTACTGTAATCGGTGGGCCAATTGGGGTACTGACCGGATTGGTAAACGGATGCCAAATAGCTGACCGCCTCTTGAAAGGGATAGCCTGGTAGGACTTCGTATTTTCCTTCCAGAATGTCTTCAATGAGGGAGTTCATATTTTTTTCGGTCAACACAGTATCGCCCACCTCTTCCAAGCGATGCACCCGCTTGAGAATGTCTTTTCTTGGATCCGCATTTTTGCCAGAAGGAATTCGGAAGAGTTGATTCAATCCATCCCTGGATGCTTTTTTGGTTTTGTCTGCCATCATCAAGTGGGCAGTGACCCTAGCAGCAGGAACCGATTTGGACAACACGTATTTTTGAAAGGCTAGGTCAAACAAGTAGGGTTTCCAGCTACTGACAAGTCCCCCCTTTTTGCCAACAAAAAAATAGAGATCTGTGGGGTCAAAAAGTTTGGCTTTGACTTCGATCAAGTCCAGGTGATTCCCTTTTTTGACCAAGATATCCGTACGGATAAACAGGTCATTCCAAAGGAAAGCAGCTTCGTAGATGACTACATTTTCTTGTTTGAGCAATTCGGTAGTCTCTGCCACCGCCCCTAGGTAATCGTAATGGGGACTATCGACGATATGCCCTCCAGGATAGTGCATCCGTGCCAATTCCTCCACCTGAAATCCTCCCTGGGCCAGGGCTTGCAGGAAGGTGTCCTCTTCCTTGGTGCTCGGGAAGTCCTCCTTGTGAAAGGTGTAATACAGCTTATTGGGGCATTCAGCTCCAATTTTAAACCGGGATTTGGATAGTACTTTCATTTTTTAGGTTTTCTCTTATCCTATTTAGCGATCTGCTTCCTGAAAAACAGCATTCGCGATGGAACAAATTTTACTGAATGAGCCTAGTAAGTTATTAGTCCCAGCTACTAGGCTACTTTAAACACCTATTTTCTCAATGTGATTATCCGTTTTTTCACCCCTAACCAAAGAAAATAAAGTTTGAGAATCAATTAAGTGGGCTGTCGACCGTGGTCTGCCTGTGGGCCGCGGTCCATCGTCTGTGAACGATTATCCGCAGTGTTAAACATCCCTCTTACACCACTGCCATAATTGCGGATAATCCTATTTTCAATCTTCTTCAGGCTCCAGCTTCACAAAGCTAATTTGCCCTATTCCGGGGTAATCGGCATCGTATTGAATGTTGGAATAACAAAGTCCCAAGACCAGATCAAAGTCAATCGTACCAAAGCCAAATTCGTCTACCGCCACAAACTTTACCCCCAATTTTTGTGGTATAAAAATTTCAGTTGGAGGCAAGGTAATCTCGTACTGAAAGAACTCCGAAGTGGCTACTGAAACTAGCATGTCGGTAGCCTCTAGTTCAGGCAGGTATTTTCCATAGTCCCTGGAAAGGTTGAGGTCATTTTCATTTTCATACTCCTCTGGAAAATACATTTGGAAGCAATCCGCGTAGCTTCCTTCAAAAATTACCTTTTCGCCGAATTCAATTTTTAAGTCTAACTGATCTTTAAGGATGCCTGTTGCATGAGAAAGGGAAGGCAATTCAAAGTATCCTTGCAAATCCAATACTTCAACGCAGAACTGATCCCATTTGGAGGCACTGTTTCCATACTTTTCCCGAAAAATACTTGCCTGCTCCTTTGATATAACTCCTTGGATAAACTCTGAACCTATACCTTGTAAAGTAATAATTAATTGTTTGGTTGAATTTTCCATTGTGATTTTCTTTAGTTAAAGTTATTCAAGTGGCTATAAAATCAAATTGGAGACTTAACATTCCACAATTGACTCAAGCTGCGAATACTGCCGATCTCATTTTCAAGAAGAATCCCGTCTGATTTGGCAATTTCCAACAGCCAATTAAGAACAGAATTCGCAAAAGTTTCATTAAACCATGACTGATCTTTTAACCAGTTTGCATTTTGTGAAACTTGATGCATAAGCCTTTTATCAATCTCGGATTTTTCGGAAGTATCCTGAATAATTTGATACCAATCAAATGCTCTTTTTAGCTTCTTTTTGACATCAGAATCTGTGTAAGGAACCCCCTCTCCTATCCATGAACTGAAAAGAATCTCGGAAATTTCTGTTATTTTTTTAACTTCATTTTTTGATAAATCGTAGTCGGTAAGCTCTGCTTGGGCTATAAATAAAAAATTAGTCACATCCACCCAATCGTACCCATCGGATTCTCCTTTTAACCATTTAGCATAATCAGGATTTAGTTTCATATCTATTTTATCTTAGGTTAACAAACTATGAAAGTAAGGATTTTATACCTAAAAAATCGCAGTATCAAAAAAATACCAACTTAATCTAGAGACAAGTTTTTCTTCCTAGTAATGAAAATGAAGCATTTTAATCAAAAAAGTCTCATTAAATTAGGAGAAAAATAGAATATTATTTGATCAATAAAAGGTAAATTCAACTTTTGAATTTTTAATTAACGAAAAATACAAACTCCAACTCATGGAAAACTTAGGAACCTACTTTTTTGCCGCTCTTGTAATTGGTTTTGCTATCTACTTAACTCTGAAAAAGAAAAAAAACACTCATCCCACCGCGGATGAACAAAGAGTTTTCAATTCCAAGGCACCTTCAAGTCCTAAACTAAATAAAACACCTACAAAAAAAGCGAATTCTCCCACAAGGACCACAACAGATTTAAGTCAAAGTACAAATTCAACTGCTACTAATCAACTAGAGAATCTTCCAAAAGTAGATGGACTTGAACTACAGGCAGCTCAATCCATTGAGACTCCAATTAATCATACAGCTAAGGGTCAAGAGCCAAGTCAAGCCCCAATCCCACCTATTGCACTGGCCCATTTTGACTTGGAAAAAGAAGTGGCACTACTTATGGAACGAACGGGCTGGGATTATGCCACCGCCAAATCCTATTGCGAAAGCAGCCTAGACTACCACAAAAAAGTAAGTGCAGGAGCAACTCTAAAAAAATAAATCTACAAACTTTCCCTTTACCTCAGCAGGTATAAGGGGCTCACCCAAAATTCCATCCCTATGGCCAAGACTATCCAAGATCAACTCGCAGAAAAAATTAAAGCGCAATACCCTGGAGTAGAAGTCAAAAAAGTCAACCAGGATAACTACCTAGATATCCACCTTCCAGGCGTCCATCCCAAACGAGGTACGCATCTATTTTTTAATACTGCTGGGGGAGCCATTAAGCTGGGGTTCTATTGTCGTGAGGAGGACTTTACCCAACAAGTCTTAGCCAAAAATGGAAATTTGGAAGCCTATAGCCAGGGGGTGCGTCTCAAGGGAAATCCTGAATGGAGAAAGGTGGACGCCGCTTGTGCTGCCGCTTTCGCCTTTGTAGAAAGCTTGACTGGGTTTCCCAGCCAAGGTTCGTCTAGGACTCCTCGAGTGGCAGACAGTGGGAACACTGGGTCTACCCTACTTCAAGGTATTAAAGCTGCCTATCCAAAATGCATTGTCAATGAAGAGAAAAGCTATGCCAGCTTCACCTTTAAAGCTGCTTTTCTTTACGAGTTGCGCATCCAAAAAGGAACTATTCGACTCTTGGCTGCCAATTACCCGCAAAAAGCATCGGTTGCCAAGTGCTTTGACTTGATTGCTCGGCATCAACTTGCTGATAAATCGGTACAGGATCGCTATCCACTGCTCGTGGAGCCAGGTAAAGTTAGCCCAGACAAATTAACCGTTCGAATAGAGATCCCTTTCCAAGCTTCCGACTTAGAAAATGAGGGTTTTATCAGCCAGGTGATTGCCTGCTGTGAGCAGTTCCACAGCGCACTGATGCCACTGATCAATGGATTCCAGTCGCAACCGGTTGGAAAGCTCCAGGAGGTTATGTCTGACGGTTCCGCTCCAAAGCCAAGCGGACTTGAAAAAGAGAAGGCAAAAAAAGAAACTCTTCCAGCACCCAATTCTAAGGCAGAAGACCTTTCTGATTTCGATTTGACCGAATTTGATCTAGAAGGAAGGCCAATAGGAATGAAAGAGGCTCCTCAGGCGCCGTCCCAAAAAGAAGCAGAAGATCCTGCACTTGATTTGAATACCTTTATGTCCAACCTTGGAATGGAGGGAGAACCTACACCCAAAACAGCAGCACCTCCTTTACCCAAAGGAAAGCCCGCCGACCTTTCACTAGCAGACGAAACGGACCGCTGCTTGGATGATCCCAGGCCTTTCTTGACCTGTATCCAACTGGTCCGCAATTACTACTTGGTGCTTTCCAGTGAATCGAAAGACTACCGGGCCTCCTACGAAGAAACCCTCCGAGAATTTACAAAAGCAGCCGTGGTGCCACGGATATCCAATGACATGCTTCGCCTTGCACACGAAGATAGCAACTTGATTGAGTCCCTTTTGCTCGGACCCATGCTAGAAGCAGAGGAGAGCTACGACAAAGACTTTGCTACACATAATGAGTATATCAGTTCCTTAGCTGAGGTAGTATCGGATCTCTTGGCGCATTGCAATGTGGGCCTCTTCCTAGATACCCTTGAATTGTTCATGTATTTGGGAGATATGCTCGAGGAGGAGGATTCTCCAAGTGGGTCATTAGCTGCGCAGGACAGGTTTTTTATTCTTTTCTTGATGCTCAAAGCAAGCCCAGAACAAAGCCCGGAAAACCTGGAGATGGTCTTAAACAAGGGGGCAAAATCCCGCAATGCGAACAGCGGTTGTGATTTGAAATCCTTGGTGCTCAAAGCATCGGGCAACTTCGGCCAACTTGATAATGAGGAAAAACTGGCCCTTATGCTCTATGATTTTATCCTCTGGGATGAAAAGCCAGGCCTGGATATCAAATTAGGGGACATTGCTGCTGCAAAATCTATTTTTACACTAGTCACCCAAAATGCGGCTCTTGGAGAGCAACTCGTGGGCGGATTTGATGACAATGCTTCCTTCGAAATCTTCCAGTTTTTCAATGTGGAATTTAATCGAGAGGGATTTCATGAATTCTGTTTGGAACGATGGAAGGAGCTTTCCTCCGAATGGAATGCGCTTAAACTACAGCTCCTGATTGAAGGGGTAAGGAGAGACTTTCATCCCAGCACGTATATCAATAACCCTGTCCTTAAAGATTATTTAAAGGTGTACGAAGGGGTGAAGGTGAGTGAATTAAAAGCAGAGCCTAGTAGCCCTATTCCTGTTGGGAAGAAAAAAATAAAAACTGTAAAAATTGGGAATCAGACTTGGATGGCTGAAAATTTAAATACTGAATTTTTTGCGAATGGTGAGCCTATTCCTCATGCTGAAACCGAAGAGGAATGGGCTGAAGCGTCTCAGAATTTCGAACCCGCATGGTGCTACTACGACAATGATCCTGAAAATGGAAAAAAATATGGGAGATTGTACAATTGGTATGCAGTAAATGATTCTAGAGGACTTGCGCCTGATGGTTGGCGGATTCCGAGTGAAGATGAGTTTAATAGTTTATTTAGCTTTATTGAAGAAGACGATGAAGTAAACGATTTCAAACTAAAGTGTGATGTAAGTTGGGGGCCTGATTCAGACGGTACAAATGAAACTGGATTTACTGCTTTACCAGGTGGGTATAGAAATGATTCAGATGGATTTATAGGGTTATACGATAACGATAGTCCAGAGGACTCTTACGCAGCTTGGTGGAGCGGTTCAGAAATCGAAGGAGATCCTGTTATGGCAGCTTATAGAGCAATTGAGTATGAGTTTGATGGAAACCCATTATTTTGGGAATCAGATAAAGGGACTGGTTATTCTGTACGATGTGTCAAAGAATAACCCAAAATCATAGCCACAAAAAGACATATTCAACAGGTCAATACCAATTTAAACGAGCATCAGTAGTTCATGCATTCGAGACAAATGGGAGGTTTTTAAAAACAAATTACTCTTCACGTTGGAGCGGGCCTAATTTATTTAAAAGGCTTGTTCCAATCGTTCGAGGATACCAAAAAAGAATATTCGAAGGGGAAATGAGGGGATGGAAAATTAATTCTAAATACCAAGGCATGTCTCCTGAGGAAAAATTTAAAAACGTGAGTATCGAATCCGATACCAAAATTCACGCAATCAAGTACCTGAATTTAGATGGAACGGATTGTCGTTACGAATTTTGGGAATGGGATGGAGTGGAAGCAGAAAGTTTGATTTTTTCCACCCCAGAATTGAAGGAAGTAACGGAAGCATATTTCCAAAAATTGATTGGATTGATTAGCAACACAACTGCGGCAGAACCTAGAAAATTCACTTCCAAATCAGGCCCGGAATATACTTACCTGAATTTCAATTTTAATGTGAAATAAACGAAGTAATAGAAGCGGCACAACTTCAGACGCGCACGGGATGGGATTATGCCACCGCCAAGGCGTATTGCGAACAAGCGCTAGAGTACCAAAAGAAAATTGCGACACCAGCTCGCCTCAAAAAAAGCAACTAACCGAGTAACCCAAAAACCATCCCAAACACCTACTTCCATGGCTAAGACAATCCAAGATCAGCTTGCAGAAAGGATAAAAACTAAATTTCCGTCCGCAGAAGTCAAAAAAGTAAACAAGGATAACTTCCTGGATATCCACCTTCCAAGTGTCCATCCCAAACGAGGCACACACCTATTTTTCAATACTTCAGGAGGATCCATTAAGCTAGGATTTTATTGTCGTGAGGAGGACTTTACCCAACAAGTATTGGCTAAAAGCACTAATGTGGAAGCCTACAGCCAAGGGGTTCGTCCTAAAGGAAATCCAGAGTGGAAATCGGTAGATGCAGCAGGCACTGCGGCTTTGGAATTTGTGGAAAGCCTGAGTGGAAAGGGAAAGAAAGAACAGCCCTCTTCCAGTAAGGAGGCCCCAAAACCTAAAAAAGAAACTCCACAGGCAACTTCTTCCAAGGCAGAAGACCTTTCGGATTTCGATTTGACTGAATTTGATCTAGAAGGAAGGGCAGTGGGTAAGAAAGATGCTCCTAAAGCATCCGCGCAAAAAGGAAAGTCCGAATTCGATTTGAATACCTTTGATTTGTCCACCTTTGGCCTAGAGGGGGAACCTGCACCCAAAACACCAGCAGGAAATTTGCCCAAGGGAAAACCCGCCGACCTCTCACTGGTTGATGACTCGGATCGCTGCTTGGATGATCCTCAAGCATTTCTCACCTGTGTTCAACAGGTCCGCAATTATTACCTCGGGCTGTCGCCTAAGTCAAAAACCTATCGAGGAGCGTACGAAGAAACCTTGAGAGAATATACAAAGGCGGCGGTAGTTCCTCGAATCACCAACGAGATGCTCCGGTTTGCTCATGAAGATGGCAACTTAATTGAAGCCCTCCTGCTTGGTCCTATGTTGAAAGCTGAAGACCTCTACGACAAGTCCTACTCCACTCACACCGAGTACATTTGTGGATTGCGCAAGGGGATCGATGACCTCTTGGCGCAATGCAATGAAGGCCTCTTTCTAGACACCCTTGAATTTTTCATGTACTTGGGAGACATGCTTGAGGAATCGGAATCTTATGGCGGATCATTGGCTCCCCAAGACCGGTATTTTCCTCTTTTCTTGATGCTCAAAGCGAGGCCAGAGCTAGATGTCGATAACATCGAAGAGGTTTTAAAAAAGAATGCACATACCCGTTTCGTTAAGTATGGAATTGAGGTGAACTCCCTGCTGCTCAAAGCATCGGGTAACTTCAACCAGCTGAGCAACGAAGAAAAGTTGGGGCTGATCCTGTATGATTTTATCCTTTGGGATGAACCAGACGCAGGGCTAGATATCAAATTGATGGACAAAAATGCTGCAAGAGCAATTTTTACCCTGATTACCCAAAACGCTTCGCTAGGAGAAAAACTTGTCGGAGGATTTAAGGACAATGCCTCTTTTGAGATTTTTCAGTTTTTCAACGTGGAATTCAATAGGGCAGGCTTTCATACCTTCTGTTTGGCACGTTGGAAAGAGCTTTCTTCAGAATGGAATCCACTCAAACTGCAGCTGCTACTGGACAAAGTAAAACGAGATTTCCATATCAGCACCTATACCAACAATCCCGTCTTGAAAGATTACTTGAAGATCTATGAAGGAGTCAGGGTACTCGATCTTTCTGAAGCGACTACCAGTGAGCTGGCAGAGATGATGGGGGAAAAAGAAACGAAAGAAGCCGCTGCTCCCAAGAAACAAAAGGCGGTCCCAAAACAAAAGGCAGTTCCAAAAGCGAAGGAGAAAAAGGATGGCCCCTATACACTTGACAAGTCCAAGAAAACCTTATATATCTCTTCAATTCCACATTGCATCCTATTTGTCATTCTGCAGGTAGGGTGGAAGTTAGACAATTACACATCTGAAGAACTGGCAGACATCAAGTCCACTGCCGTAACCATGGGGGAATGGTTTGACTTGGATGAAGACCAATGCTTGGAGGTTCTTGATGAAACCCTCGACCTGTTAAAACAATGTAAAGGCATATTTGACATCAAAGAGCTTGCTGAGTTGGTCAGTGAAAATTGCATTGTGATCAACATGAATATCTCCAGTGAGGGGGTACGGGAGGACATCATTCGCTTTATGAATGACCTCGCCAATGCCGATGGCAAAGTGACCGAAGAAGAGGAAATCAACCTGAATTACTATTCCATATTGATCAGACTGGGAGGTTCCATGTTTGGCGAGGAGTAAAACCAAACATCCCAACCCGAAAGGTTGGGGATGTTTCGTTTTAGGCCTGCCCGCCGAGGTGGGCGCAAAGGAATTGCCTTCCCCTCCCGTAATTCTGCGGGAAAGACTCTGCGTCTTTGCGCGCAATTCTTTTTTTCTTTTTTCTTCGCGCCGAGTAGGCAAAGGGGAGTCTCACCCCTAAGCCTCTCACAGAACCGTACGTGACAGTCTCCCGTCATACGGCTCTTGTTATTCTTAATAAAGATTAGACTTCCCTTACACTATCTGCCAGTGATAAAAGAGTTCAGGGTTTTCCC
>CAMBMU010000043.1 GCA_945868725.1 Spirosoma fluviale | reverse complement strand
GAACTCAAAGAAAGCCTGAAAAACCAAGGGCAGATCTCACTATTTCCAACCTAGGGGCTTACTTTTCAATTCAATTAAAAAAAGTGCTCAAAATTTATCAATTCAAACAATTCGCACCTAAGATAGAATTTAGTCGGACACTAGTGTTTATGAATTGTTAAAAATGATTCTATTTAGTTGGTTAACTGATAAAACGCTTAATTAGTTAACCTACCTCTGGCAGGTTAATTTGTTGAAAGCAGGCGGGTTTTGCCTTTGGCCCCGCAAAGGTATTGGATAAAATTCGGAATCAGAAGTCGAATCAGAAATTAGGGAAGCTAATCTCTTTGATACCGAAACTCCTTTGCTGTCCCGTAGGTAGCTCTAAAAGCAAATTTCCTGTCTCGGTCAATCCAATAATTTTTCCTTCTAGCTCCTGCCCGCCTACCTTAAAAACGGCCCATTCTTCAATCAAATATAGGTGCTGCAAGTATTCCTGGCTAAGCACTGCATTTCTCCCCTTTTTAAGGGCAATGTAAGCTTGCTCCAAATGCACGATTAGTAGTTTAAAAAGTTCTTCCAAGGGATAGGAATTACCAGTTGCCAAGGATAGTGAAGTCGCTTGAGGGCTTGCAAATTGATTTTGGTTGATATTGATACCGATACCCACTACTGCATAGTCCCAACCGCTGCTGCCCACTAGGTTTTCGATCAAGATCCCTCCTATTTTCCCAAAACCAGGAACTACCAAATCATTTGGCCATTTCACCAGAAGCCCTGGAACATACTCCTGAAAGCATCTGCGAATGGCATTGGAAATGGCCATGTTCAAAAGAAATTGTTCACTCAAGTCCAAAAATTTGGGCTGGAGGACCAAGGAGAAAGTCAAGTTCTCCCCTGGCTTAGTTTCCCAAGAATTGCCACGCTGCCCTTTACCACGCGTTTGGTGATTGGTAATAAAAATACTCCCCTCACTTGCCTCTTTTTGGCGTAAAGCATGCAGTGCCATGTCATTGGTGGAATGACAGTCTGGCAGAAAATGAATATTTTTACCTAAAAAAAGGGTGTTGGCAAGAATTTTATACATTAGATTATTCTTCGAGATGCAAAGATACCGAAGACTCTATTTAAATCAATCCTATGACAGCACAACAACTGAGTAAGATAATCGCTAAAGGAATGGAAGAAAAAAAGGCTTCCGACATTTTGGTGATGGATCTCAGGTCAGTAAAAGATACCGTGACCGATTTTTTTGTGATTTGTTCGGGCAATTCGGGCACTCAATTGGATGCAATTTCCAAATCTATCGAAGAGCAAGTACACAAAGCTGCTGAGTCTCCCGCTTGGAAAGTTGAGGGGAGATCCAATGGACAATGGATTTTGATGGACTATGTAAATGTGGTAGCCCATATATTTTTATCGGACACCCGAGAATATTATGCTTTGGAAGATTTGTGGGGCGATGCAAAGACCACCCGTATTTCTTAATAGTACCGTTGAACTTTCGAGTAGTAAATCTGTTTTAGCATATACACAAGTACCCCCTAACTAGCAATGAGCGAAAAAATCAAAAATAAAAATTTCACCCCAAAGGTGCCTCAAAAACCAAATTTCCAACTTTGGCTAATTGTAGCTGCGGTGATGGTGCTTGTGGGACTCACCTGGGTTCAACAGCGCGGTGCTGTATTAGATATTACTCAAAAGCGTTTTGAAGACATTTACACTGCTGGGGATGTCTCCAAGGTGGTCATTGTTCGGAACATGAACCGTGTGGATGTCACCCTCAAACCAGCGGCACTTCAAAATGCCAAATACAAAACTGAGCTCGAGGCCAATTCCAACTTTTTCAATCCTGAAGGTCCTCACTATTCTCTACAAGTAACTACCGCAGACAAATTTCAAGCTGACTTTCAGGCAATTGAAGAAAAAATGCCTGTGGGAGCAGAGAAAATAGGGTTCTCCGTCACCAACGAAGAAAACTGGAGCAGCTATTTTGGAAGCTTTGGATTCATGATTCTTTTGTTTGTGTTATTCTGGTTTATGATGCGCCGCATGTCAGGAGCATCAGGTCCAGGCGGACAAATTTTCAATGTAGGCAAATCCAAGGCTCAACTTTTTGATGCTGATAACAAGGTAAAAATTACCTTTGATAATGTAGCGGGATTGGATGAGGCGAAAGAGGAAATCCAAGAAATCGTTGAATTTCTTAAAAACCCTTCAAAATTCACCAAACTAGGTGGCAAGATCCCAAAAGGCGCCTTACTTGTAGGCCCTCCTGGCACCGGTAAAACCTTGCTTGCCAAGGCTGTTGCCGGAGAAGCAGGGGTACCCTTCTTCACGCTATCAGGATCTGATTTCGTAGAAATGTTTGTTGGGGTGGGTGCAGCTCGTGTGCGTGATCTCTTTAAGCAAGCGAAAGAAAAGGCGCCATGTATCATTTTTATTGATGAAATCGACGCCATCGGTAGATCTAGAGGAAAAGGTCAGATGCCTGGTTCAAACGACGAACGAGAAAATACCCTAAACTCCCTACTCGTAGAGATGGATGGTTTTGGTACGGACTCCGGAGTAATCGTCTTGGCTGCAACCAACCGTCCTGATGTTTTGGACTCTGCATTGCTTCGTGCTGGACGATTTGATCGACAGATCTCCATCGACAAACCAGATATCGTGGGCAGAGAAGCCATCTTTAAAGTTCACTTGAAGCCTATCAAAACAGCTGCGGAGATTGATCCAAAGAAATTAGCTGCTCAAACTCCGGGATTTGCTGGAGCTGAAATTGCCAATGTGTGTAACGAAGCAGCATTAATTGCTGCACGAAGAAATAAAGAGGCAGTTGACATGCAAGATTTCCAAGATGCCATTGACAGAGTCATTGGAGGATTGGAAAAGAAAACAAAAATAATCTCCCCAGACGAAAAGAAAATCGTGGCCTACCATGAGGCTGGTCATGCAGTAGCAGGCTGGTTCTTGGAGCATGCTGACCCCTTGGTGAAGGTATCCATTGTTCCTCGAGGAATTGCAGCATTAGGCTATGCGCAGTACTTGCCTAAGGAGCAGTTTCTCTACCAGACGGAGCAATTGATCGACGAGATGTGCATGACCTTGGGTGGTCGGGCAGCGGAACAAATCATCTTTGGCAAAATCTCCACAGGAGCATTAAGTGATCTGGAGCGCATCACTAAAATGGCTTATTCCATGGTATCGGTGTATGGCATGAACGAAAAACTGGGTAACGTCTCTTTTTACGACAGCAAGAGCGATGGGTACAAAATGACCAAGCCCTACTCAGAAGCAACAGCTGAAATGATTGACCAGGAGGTGAGCAAGTTGGTACAGCATGCCTACAGCCGTGTGCTCGACTTGTTGCGAAAGCATCAGGTTGAACTCGAAATCTTGGCAAAGGAGCTTTTGGAAAAAGAAATTCTTTTTCAGGCTGACTTGGAGCGATTGATTGGGAAGCGTCCTTTTGAAAAGGAGACAACCTACCAGGCATTTACAAATAAAAAGGATCCTGTTGAAGCAGAAAAAGTGGTCGAGAGCGAAGTGGTCGCTGAGCAGGAAGTTGCTGCAGAAGTCCTTCCTCCTACACCGGATGCTGCTACCGAAGAACCAAAAACAGACGCCTAATACGAAAAGCCTCGGAAATCCGGGGCTTTTCGGTTTTTGAGCTTTTGCGCTTATCTTTACCGCATGCAAATTGCTCACCTAAATTTTCCCCTACATGGGAAAAAGCTGTTCTTCGCTTCCGACTTTCACTTAGGTGCCCCAGATTTTAAATCTAGCAAGGAGCGGCAAGAGCGCATCATCTCATGGCTGGATTACATTGCAGATGAGGCTGCTGCGATCTTTTTGGTGGGAGATATCTTCGACTTCTGGTTTGAATACAAGCAAGTTATCCCAAAAGGGCAGCTTCCATTTTTAGCGAAGCTCTCCCAACTTCGTGACCGAGGGATTCCAATTCTTTTTTTCACGGGCAACCATGACCTATGGATGCGGGATTACTTCACTACCGAATTGGGAATACCCGTGTATACCCATCCCATTGAAATTCAGGTAGAAGGAAAAAAAATCTTGGTGGGACATGGAGATGGCTTGGGCCCAGGAGATCCTACGTACAAAGTGCTTAAAAAAGTATTTACCAGTCCGATAGCACAGTGGCTTTTTCGATGGATCCATCCTGACATTGGCATTAGCCTGGCACGCGCTTGGTCTGGCAATAGCCGAATCAGTAACAGCAGTAAGGATGAACAGCGATTTCTAGGGGCAGATGAATGGCTCTGGGCCTACTGCAAAGAAGTAGAGCAATCCGCACCACATGATTATTACATTTTTGGACACCGCCACCTACCACTTCAGCTCCCTGTTGGAAAAGGTGCTACCTATTACAATTTAGGGGAATGGGTGAGTCAAAATTCGTACTTGGAAATGAGTGCTACGGAGGCAAAACTCCTTCAGTTTAATCCATTACTCGAGCCTAAAGGCAGCACAATCGATGCTTCCTATGGACACTAATCTTAAGGTCAGGAACCTATCCCAAAAAAGCCCTTTCAAATTCCATTTGAAAGGGCTTTTTAACATTTGTATTTAACCGCTTTTACACATCTAACCAAAGAAATTAGGTTTCAAGTTCAAGTAGGTGAGCTGTGGAACGTGGTCTGCGGTCTGTGAATGACTATACGAAGTAATTCAAAGAAATCTTAAGCCACTAGTACGATTGCGGATAATCATAAAAGCTATTGTCCCAAAATTAGATGGACATTCCGAAAACTAGCTCTCAAAAAAAGAACCTATTTTTTCGAAATTTTCTTCGTGATAAATCTTCAAATTTTCTAGCGTTAGTTTACTTTCTTTTGCTCAACCAAAAAACCGGAATGCCCATAAGTAATGCAATCACACCAAGGATCACCGCATCCATACCTGCACCAAAAAAGATCCAAACCGAAAATCCCAAACCTAAAAAGGTATAAATGAAGGATCCAAAGGTTCGCTTAAACCCCAGAAGACCTCGAAAAGAAAAATAGCCATAAGCTAAGACTGCTCCAAAGTAAAAAGCCAAAGAAGTTGTTGTAGTCAAAAGAACCATAAACTCATAAAGCCCACTAAATCCTTTACTACTATTTAAGAGCAAGAGAAAAGTGATCACTAAGCTCGAAACAAGTACACCGACACTGGGAGCCCCAGAAGGATTTTTGTAAGCTAATATTTTTGGTAGTAATCCATCTTTAGCCATGGAGTAGGGTATCTGGCCTTGCAATAAAATCCATCCATTCAAAGCCCCAAAGCTAGCTAGGCAGGCGCCTGCCGCTACAAAGTATCCAGTATTTATTCCAAAAATCAGATTTGCTGCATCATTGAAAGGAGCCTGACTTTCGGCTACCTGTGTGGGTGATAGTACCCCGAAAAGTGAAAAAGAGCTGAATAAATAAAGAAAAATCACTAGACCCACCCCAATTTTAGTGCCTTTGGAAATGGTCTTTTCCGGTTCCTTTATATTTCCAGCTGGAATAGTAGCCGCCTCTATGCCCATAAAGGCATAGAAACAAAGTACCGAAGAGGTAGTGATTGCTTGAAAGGAAGATTCTGTTGAAGTATTGAAAGGAGTGAAATTATCAAGATCAATAAAAAACAAGCCCCCAAAAGCAACGAGTAGAATAGGTAAGATTTTTAAAACTGTAGTAACTACTTGAAGATGCCCTGAGGATCGAATGGAAAGGCTATTGAGAATTGACAGCCCCCAAATCGCAGCAAGCGCAACCGAAACTGAAAACCAACTTGACTGGCTGATTTCTGGAAAGAAGACCCCAAAATAGCCGGAAAAAGTAAGTGCAATCGCGGCATTGGTACTCCAAATCGAAAGCCAAAACCCCCAAGCCACAATAAATCCCGCAAGCTCTCCAAAAGCAGCTTTCGTATAGGCGTAGGAGCCCCCTGTTTCGGGAATAACTTTGCTTAAAGCACTCATGAGATGTGCTAAAACCCAGGCTCCAATAGCAGCAATCACCCATCCTAAAAGGGATATTCCTCCAAATTTTGCCAGTGTAGATGGAAGAGTGAAAATTCCAGAGCCTATCATTCCACCAGCTACGAGAGAGATTACCGTAATCAAACCCAGACTTTGTGTATTTTTTATGCTATTCAAAAGATAGATTGGATTGAAAAGAGTAATTTAGCTAAGCATCAAGATATAAAGATATTTGAAACCCTTCTACATCAATCCAGATATTACCCAAGCTGAAACGCTTCCTTCTTCTTTTTATCGCTCAGAGGAAATTTTTAACTTGTTGATTGAGAAAGTCTTTGCCAAGACATGGCAGTTTGCAGGAGATACTACCCAAGTTTCCCTTACCCAGCAAATTCATCCTTTCTATTTTCTGGAGTTTGCACTCGAGGAGCCTATGCTCCTAACCAATTCGGATGGGCAGCTATCCTGTATATCCAACGTCTGCACCCACCGTGGGAATATTCTTTGCCACAATCCGAGTAAGTCCCGACAGATCACCTGCTCCTATCACGGCAGGAGATTCAATCTGCAGGGAGATTTCCAGCACATGCCCCAGTTTAAAGAGGCCTTGGATTTCCCTCGGAAATCCGATAATCTCACACGCTTTCCTTTTCTTCAGTGGGGACCTTGGCTTTTTACAAGTTTAACCAAGGATTTGGACTTTCAGGCCATATTGGATGCGATGAACCGTAAAGTGGGCTTTTTGCCATTGGAACAGTTCAAGGAAGACAAAAGCCGAAATAAAGACTATTTGGTCAATACTCATTGGGCCTTGTATTGTGACAACTACCTGGAGGGATTTCACATTCCATTTGTTCATGAAAGCCTAAATGCCGAACTGAATTATTTCCAATACGAAACAGTACTGTATCCCAACGCTAGTTTGCAAATAGGGCATTCCTCAAGTGGAGATCACGTATTCGATTTTCCTCAGGATCATGAGGACTATGGAAAGCAGATTAGTGCCTATTATTTCTGGATATTTCCCAACATGATGTTTAATTTTTATCCTTGGGGCTGCTCAATCAACATTGTCAAACCAATCGCATGCAACAGAACTAAAGTCAGTTTTGTCACCTATGTCTATGACGAAGGTAAATTGGATACTGGAGCGGGTGCAACTTTAGACAAAGTAGAGCGAGAGGATGAGTTTGTGGTCGAGGGCGTTTTTAAAGGCATGGGCTCTAGAGTTTACCAAGCAGGTCGGTTTTCCCCACAAATGGAAAGTGGAGTTCATCACTTTCATAGTTTACTTGCCAAATACCTCAACTTGTAGGTCATGTTAATAAGACAAACATTGGTTGTTTCAAGACTTTTAGACATCTCCTCAACTAAACATCAACAAGAACTAAGTAATAGATGGGTTCAAGCAGTTGATTTAAAAAACTATTATGATTATCCGCAATCATGCCAGTAGCACAGCTCGGCTATTTAAAACTGCGGATAATCGTTGACAGACCACAGTCAACGGTCCACAGCTCACCTAATTGAACCTCAAACCTTTTTTTCTATGGTTATTGGTGAAAAAG
Organism: Spirosoma fluviale; assembly: GCA_945868725.1. Taxonomy (GTDB): domain Bacteria; phylum Bacteroidota; class Bacteroidia; order Cytophagales; family Cyclobacteriaceae; genus Algoriphagus. Next base: position 13,584 of record CAMBMU010000043.1, on the reverse strand, counting down.
CGGTTAATCAGAAAAACTAGAAAGCTAACTCTGACTGATGCTTTCAAGGTTATAAAGTGTAAAGGACTTATTCATTCGGCTCTTAGTAAATCTGAGCATCTCCACAGGTTTTGACTCTACCAGAAAAAAGCGAATGACTTTACCGTCTTTTTAACTTTCTTTGGTTAAGGGACCTTTACACTTCTTTGAAATGATCGCAAAGAAATTTAAGCTCTTAAAGTTTGATCCACTTCTTGAACCTCCAAATCAGCACAATTGATGCTCCATATGAAGAGCTACTTGAACCTAAAAGGTTATGCCGAAAAGCCCTTTCAAATTCCATTTGAAAGGGCTTTTTAATTTTTACTTGTTTTGCTTTTACGAAGCAAGCGGGATTTTTGAATTAAGAAATAGAAACCAGCTCGATATCAAAAATTAAGTCTTTTCCTGCCAAATCATGGTTGGCATCTAGTGTGATTTTCTCGTCATCCACAGCTACAATAGTAACCGGCATGGGTTGGCCTCCTTCACCTTGCAAGGTGAGCTGAAGACCTATTTCTACCTCGATATGTGGAGGAACTTCGTTCAAGGGCACCTCAATCATCATGTCCTGACGGTGCTCTCCATAGGCTTCTGCTGCTGGAATAGTCACTGTTTTTTTGTCTCCGATCACCATCCCATAGACTGCTGAATCAAAGCCTTTGATCATGTTGCCATCTCCAAGCGTGAAACTCAGTGGTGACTTGGAAACAGAGGAGTCAAAAATACTCCCATCTTCCAATCTTCCGGTGTAATGGACGGCTACGGCATCCCCTTTTTTAGCTGACATTTGATTCGAGTTTTGTGAACGCCAAAGTTAGGAAAAATGATCAGGCACCCAAAACCAAAAAAAGTGTCCGAAAATCGGATAAAATCGTACATTTTCGGACATATTTACCCTATAAATCTAGGGTGAGGGGATCCAATCCCTGTTGGCACTATTTTTCTAGGGTAAACACAAAACAACTCCCATGGAACAGCAACTCGGTCGTATACTCATCATCGATGACAACGAGGACTTACTTTTTGCGGCAAAAATGCTTTTGAAGAAGCATGCCAAAGAAGTACATATTGAAAAAGATCCCCGACGGATCCCATTTTTGATCAATACCCAAAACTTCGATGTGATCCTATTGGATATGAACTTCCGAGAAGATACCACTTCGGGTAAGGAAGGATTTTTCTGGTTGAGCCAAATTAAAGAGCTCGATCCCAATGCAGTAGTGATTTTGATTACGGCATTTGGGGATGTGGAGATGGCCGTGCAGGCGCTCAAAGAAGGAGCTACTGACTTTATTTTAAAGCCTTGGCAAAACGAAAAGTTGGTTGCCACCCTGTCTGCAGCCCTCAAACTCAAGGAGAGCTATACCAAAGTCGACAAGTTGCACAAAAAGCAAAAAACCCTACAAAACGACCTCAAAAAAGACTTTACCGAAATTATAGGGCAATCGGCTTCCATGAAAAATATCTTTTCAATCATCGATAAGGTGGCCCAGACCGATGCCAATGTCTTGATTTTAGGAGAAAATGGGACAGGAAAAGAGCTCATTGCACGGGCGATTCACGAACGCTCTCTTCGAAACGAAGAAATCTTTGTAGGCGTAGACATGGGTTCCATTACCGAAACATTATTTGAATCAGAGCTCTTTGGACACAAGCGAGGAGCCTTTACGGATGCCAAGGAAGACCGATCGGGAAGATTTGAAGTGGCAGATCAGGGCACCTTATTTTTAGATGAGATTGGCAACCTCTCCATGCCCTTGCAGTCCAAACTGCTCACTGTTCTCCAAAAACGAGAAGTGACCCGCATTGGAACCAATCAGTCTATTCCGGTAGATATCCGATTGATATGTGCCACAAACATGCCTGTGCACGAGATGGTGGCAGACAATACCTTCCGGCAAGATCTCCTCTACCGAATCAATACCGTCGAGATCTACCTGCCTCCCCTTCGGGAGCGCCAGGATGACATACCGCAGCTGGCCAATCATTACCTGCGGCAGTATGTGCAGAAATACCGCAAGAACTTCCAAGGGATCCTGCCGCAGGCTATGGAACTACTGCAGCGCTACAACTGGCCTGGCAATATTCGGGAGCTTCAGCATGCCATCGAGCGGGCCATTATCATGGCGGATGGAGATGAGCTGGATAGTCGCGATTTCTTTTTCCTATCCGCCAAGCCGGCATCCGAAAAGATGCAGCACAGTGGTAGTACCCTCAATTTGGATGACATGGAGCGCACTACCATTCAGCGGGCCATTGATAAGAACGGAGGAAATATCTCCAAGGCAGCCAAGGAGCTCGGACTCACTCGCGCCTCTTTGTACAGAAGACTGGAGAAATATGGATTATAAAGTTGGCTTACTCGGCCGCATCGGCTTACTCACCGCTACCCTCTTTCTAATGGCCTACTCCCTTGTGGGAGACTGGGGAGTCTTTTCGACGTCCTTATTTCTGATTGTAGCGGGGATTCAACTGATTTTCTTGGTGAAATATGCCGAGAGCTCCTTCAAAAAGGTTCGCCTTTTTCTCAACAACATCAAGCAAGACAAGTACAGCCAGCTCTACCCTGTCAAATTTGACGGGACAGAAACCGATGACTTGCACATTGAATTCAATGCCATTTTGGCCAAGCTCAAGGAAGATCAGGCGGAAAAGGAGGCCAATTACCAGTATTTCCGCTCTGTATTCAAGCACCTGAGCATTGGTTTGATCACCTTTGGGGAAAATGGAGAGATTCAAATCCTCAATGTGGCTGCCAAACGCATGCTGCAAGTGGAGGATCTGAAACAGATCCAGGAGGTGGAACACATTAATAAGGAGCTGCACCAAGCCATACAGCAACTGCGGACTGGAGGCAGTGAGTTGATTAAGATTGCTCATCCTGATGGGATCATGCAGCTATCCGTCTATGTGATTGAGCTGCTGATGCGAGGGGAGCGATTCAAATTGGTTTCCCTCCAAAACATCCAATCGGAATTGGAGGAAAAAGAAATGGAGGCCTGGCAGAACTTGGTGAATATCCTTACGCACGAAATCATGAATTCCATTGCACCCATTTCCTCTCTAGCAGGAACGCTTAAGGGAGAGTTGGAACAAAAACAGGAGCAAAAAGAGGGATTACAGCCCGCCGATATGGATGATTTTTTGATGGGAATTCAGACCATTGAGAAACGGAGTGAGGGCTTGGTCAGCTTTGTGTCCGATTTCCGCAGCTTGGCACATGTTCCAGCACCCAAATTTGGAAGTATTGCCTTGGCCTCCTTGTTTGATCAGTTGGAACTTCTGCTGCAGCACCAGTTGGAAAGCCAAGGCATTCAGCTTCACAAGGAACTGCAACCGCGAGAATTGGTCCTATTTGGAGATCAAACGCAGATTGAGCAGGTCCTCATAAACCTGATGCACAATGCCATTCAAGCGCTGGAGGAAGCTCAACAAAAAGAGATTCATCTGAAAGGCTTTATTGACGAGGCCGGAAAGATCATTGTGGAGGTAGGCGACACGGGCAAGGGCATTGAAGAAGAAGCCTTGGGGAAGATTTTTATTCCCTTTTTCACCACCAAAAAGAAAGGCTCGGGCATCGGCTTGAGTTTGTCCAAGCAAATCATGCGCCGACACAAAGGCAATATTCAGGTTCGCTCCGAACTCGGCCATGGAACGACGGTCAAGTTGATTTTCAATGGGTAAATTCATACCCATTATTTGCCAAGGTTAAATCAACTAAACACTTGAATTTCATTAACTTGATATTCAAAATTAGTGCTACCTCAATTATCAGATAAAATCCGATTCCTTAAAGCCATCAAGAAATATACCTTCATCCATGTAATGATGCATACGCAAGCTCTACTGAAACCACCATCCATGACCCAACCCTCTGGAACACTATAAAACAAAAATACGATGGAAACTAAGGATGAATTAAGAGAGGAGCGAGACAAAATCGTACTAGGGCTTGAAGAAGCCTATAAAAAGCTTGTTGCTTTCAAAAAAGAAAAGAAAAGCCCTTTTATTGTTATGAAAGACGGTGAAATTGTTGCCGTAGATGCCAAGGACATGCCTCCTAGTATTCGCTACAAGCGGGGAAAGAATTAAAAAAAAATAATTATCCGCAATCATGCCAGTGGCTCAATAAGCCTGTCAAACACTGCGGATAATTGCTCACAGATCGCAGTCCACCGTCCAAAGCTTATTTTCTTTGGTTACCCGTGAAAAAAGTGGATAATCAGCTAATTTTTTCTGATTATCCGCTTTTTCACCACTCCCTAGAGAAAAAAAGGTTTGAGGTTCAATTAGGTGAGCTGTGGACCGTTGACTGTGGTCTGTCAACGATTATCCGCCGTTTTAATTAGGCGAGCTAAGCTAATGGCATGATTGCGGATAATCACCTAATTTTTTATCAATATGATTTGAATTTTTTATTCTTTAATCAAAAACAAAACTAAATTTTTTATCTTTCGAGCGACTCATTCTCCTTTCATTCCTATGCATTTATTGACCAAAACACTTCGCTACCTCGCTTTCCTAATGCCATTAGTTTTCGTTATGGCTTGTTCTCAAGACGAAACTCCAACTACTACTCCAACACCTACTACTCCAACATCAGATACCACAGTGCCTGCGGTTTACAATAAAATCTATGGAGCAACAAGTATTACCAGTGATGGCACCTTTATTACCATAAAAACTAAGGGAGTTCCTGACCATAAAAGCCCCTACTATCCATCTGGAAATAGCCTTTACATAGCCTATACTGGGCAAACTTTTGGTGGTTACAACTTTGCAAAAAATCCGAATTCAATCGTGGAACAGTCTGCGATTTATAAAATTCCGATCAACCCAAAAGCTGCCACCACAAAATCAGCTACCCCCTTGGGTCGTATAGGTGTCGCCTTGAATGGGGTTCCGTTTTTCAACCAATACGCTGGTCCCAACAACCAGGAATTGACGGGAGAAATAGCGAGTTTTGACCAGTTTTACGGCCATCCCCAACAATCTGGTGTCTACCATTACCATGTGGAGCCGCTTCACTTGACCCAGGTGAAATCAACCAAATCAGGTCTTATGGGCTTTTTGATGGATGGCTTCCCAGTGTATGGCCCACAAGAAGAAAATGGAACTACCGTGACCAACTCCAGTTTGGACGTGTACCATGGACACACTCATGCTACTGTAGACTTTCCAGCTGGAATCTACCATTACCATTTTACGGCAGTTGCACCGTATCTAAATGGGAATGGGTACTATGGAACCCCGGGTACAATTTCTCAATGATAAAATACCTGCTCCTTTTAGGCTTGCTTTGGAGCTGTTCCCCTTCTCCCACTAGCTCCGATATCGTGGTGGAAAAGAAGTATTTTCCTTCGGGCAAAATTATGGAAATCCGGCATCTCAAGGACGGCATCCGAACGGGATTGCAAACCGCTTTTTGGGAAAATGGAAACAAACGATTTGAGTATACTGCTAAGAACGATGCTTACGAAGGGGAGTTAAAAGAATGGGATGAGCAAGGGCAATTGTTTCACTTGGGCCATTACAAAAATGGGCAAGAGGAAGGGGAGCAAAAAATGTGGCATACCGACGGAAAAATTAGGTCAAATTTTGTCATTATCAAGGGCAAAAGATATGGATTGTTGGGCACCAAAAACTGCATAATCATCGATGAGAAATTTTTTGATAACTAGTCTGTTCCTCTGGCTGACTTTTGCCTGCTCACAGCCACAAAAGTCAAGCATCCCCTATTACAACAGCCCCGATTTTACCCCCTACTTTATCAGCGAAGCTGAGGCCTCGACCCAAATCAGCCATCGAATCAAGCCCTTTGCGTTTTACAATCAAGACAGCATCCTATTCGATAGCAAATCTTTGGAAGGGAAGGTCTATGTGGCTAATTTCTTTTTCACCCAATGCAACAACATTTGCCCAGATATGACGGCACAATTGAAACGCATCGAAAAAGCTTTTCCAGGCAATCCACAGGTGGTGCTTTTATCCTTCTCGGTCACACCCTGGATCGACGATGTAAAAACCTTACAAAAATTCAGTGAGAAAAATCAAATTTCATCCTTGAATTGGTCCTTGCTCACAGGTTCGAAAGAGGAAATATACACCTTGGCGAGAAAATCCTTTTTTGCCGAGGAGTCCATCGGCTACAACAAGGCTACCCAAGAGTTTTTGCATACCGAGCATTTCGTCTTAGTGGATCAAAAAGGTCGGATTCGAGGGATCTACAACGGCACCCTAGCGCTAGACGCAGAACAGTGCATTGAAGACATGCAGATTATTTTGAAAGAAGGATAGCGGCCAATTCGTGAAATAGGCGTGCTACCTGATTGGATGCTTCGTGACGATGCCTTATTTTCATGCGACTCAGCTCTTGCCAACTCAAGATTTTAAGTATTCCCCATTTTGTTAAAGGGCAACTTAATCCTGTTAACTCGCGTACAAGAAACAAGAAATCGTCAACTCAGCATTTTTAGACAGTCGGGTAAAAAATTGCTATATTTTATAGACAATATTATTTTTTACAGAATTTTTAACCTCTCAAAATAAAACTAAAACAAAAGTACTATGAACAAAATCCCTGTCTTTTTGATTGCCCTATTTTTGATGACGGGCTGTGCCACCATTTTTACCGGTACCAAAGATCGCATCGCTTTCACCTCTGCTCCTTCAGGGGCTACCATTTACAAAGACGGCGTTGAAATCTGCACCACCCCTTGCAACTATAAAGTCAAACGAAGCCTCAACGATACAGAGGTAGAGTTTAAGTTGGATGGCTACGAAACCCGTCTCATCACCCTTGACAAGGAGTTTAACCTAGTTAGCATTATCAATCTGGGCAACTTGTTTGGTTGGGGCATCGACGCCCTCTCTGGAGCGGTGATGAAGTACAACCGTAAAGCATACGATCTCAAGCTTACCCAAGAAAAATCCGCTTCGCTAGTTCAACCTAGCCGCATCGACATTGACACCAAGGGCAATACAGTCACGCTCACAGTTCAAGAATAATAAGGAAAGATTGCCTGAAGGAATGATGTACCCCAAAAAAGTTAGACGCATTTTGGGGGTATTTTTTTTTTGTAAAAAAATCAGCACTTAAAAATTAAGGAATCATTTCCCTTAGAAAATGTGCCAGATCAGGTATTTTATTTTCGACAATATCAAAAACGATATCGTAGTCAATCCCAAAATAATGATGAATTAATTTATCTCGGGTGCCAGACATCTTCTTCCATTCGATATGAGCATAGTCTGATTTAAACTCTTCATCAATTTTCTTTGCTGCCTCTCCGATAATTTCTAAACTTCTTACTAGTGCCCGGCAAAGGACTTCGTCGTTTAGGACTTCAGTTTTCGATTTTCCATGAACATGTTCTAAAATGAATTCAGATTCAATCAGCATGTGGCGAACCAACTCGAAGTTAGAGGCTGACATTTTCTAGCTCATTTAAAATGTATGGAGCGATAAATTTACTTAATGACTGGGGGGTAACTAATTCCACTTTTCTTCCCAAAAGATCCTCCAAAAAAAAGGAGAGTTCCATAAAATTATCAAAGGTCTTTTGCTCTGGAAAAAAATCAACAAGCAAATCCACATCACTTGTTTCGTTGAACGTACCTTTTGAAAAAGAGCCAAACAAACCTAAATTACAAACACCGAAGCCTTTAATCACCTCTCTATTTGAGGTGATTGCAGCTAAGAGATCTTGTTTGGTATGGAGTTTAGTTTGATTCATAGATTAAACCAAAAGTAGGTTTTTTTGGTCTATGCACTGCAAAAGTTTAGACAAAAACCTGTATTTTAGATTGGATGAGCCAAATTCAAGGTATTCCCAATCATCTACTTTAAGATTCTAGTAGATTACAAACCACTTATTTTTTCAATACGATTCGCTCTCCTTCGGTAGCTACCTCAAAACCTAGCTTGTTGACTACATCCCGCTCAGGCCCCTCCAAAATCAGGGGGTTGGTATGGTTGAAGTGGATAAACTTGATTTTCCGTTTCTCTGCAGCTGGAAGCGGAGAAAATAGCGTGATGGTTTCTGCTACAAAAGGATGTGGGATCTCGCTCATGTTTCGATTGGGAAGTTCCCCTTCCTGATAGAAAGTAGCATCTAGCAAGGCCACATCCACCCGAGCTACTTCTGCCCGAATATCCTTTTCCCAAAGCGGCCACTTATCAATGTCCGGGATAAATAGGAGGCTCTTTTCGATGGTCTCAACCCGAAATCCTACTGTCTCCGAAAACTCATCCCGGTGCGGGACCTTCAAAGGAGTCACCCGAAGATTGGAGGTCAGTTGAATGGGTTGATCCTTTTCCATCAAGATCAGCTTGATATTTCCGAGTGCCACCAATTGACTCCAAGGGGCATTCGTTTCCAAGAATTCCTTCATTCTAGGCATCACATACACCGGCATTCCTTTGGCTCCCATGGCCTCACGACCGAGTTGCAGCAAACCCGCGTAGTGCCCCATGTGGGCATGCGTTAAAAAAATACCCGAAAGGTTGGTAGACCCCGAAGCCTGTTGGAGTTGCTGGAGTTGAGCGGTAAAATCCGGAGTCGCTTCAAACAACCAGTTCTGTCCGCTTTCTTGATCCGTGAGCCCCAAACTCACCACATGTCGCTTTTCTTCCTCCCCTCTCCAGTGACGCAAGCAATGCTCGGCTGTGCAGCCCGCTTGGGGATAGCCTCCATCCTGGGCGATGCCCAGCACGGTGATGTATTGGCTGGATTTGATTCCTTGGTTAGTGGTTTGAGCCATTGTCCCATAAGAAACCAACCCTAGGAAAAAAATGAACCCATACTTAATGATTTTCATGAGCAAGGAGATTAAGTGCTTTAAAGTACAACCAAACATTTGGTCTTGTCTAATTAATTATCGGAGCGTGAACTTCCTAATAATTTGCTCGTTTGAGTGTCAGGCCAATTTTTTCTGCATGGTAAGAACGAAGGCAGCACTTTCATTCAGTCGATAGCTGCTATTTTCTTCGGTAATGGCATCGAAGGCATAGCTGCAGCTTTGGATGTTTTGTACCAAAAGTTCTTTGAATAAGGATTGTTCCATGGGAGTAGCAGTAATTTTGAAAGAAATAGGTTCAGGCTTAAGGCTTAAAACAAGCCCAGTTTTCCAAATTTTCAGATGAATGAATTTCGGTTTTTTGAGAATGAACTTCTCCAAATTTATAGAATTTGTTGATTTTGACTAGCTTGTTCCTTCCATTACCCTTCCAGGAGCCAATTCCATTTGGATCCTGACGCAAGGCCACTTGGACCCCTTACCCTCGATAATGGAAACTAAATTTATGCAGCAAAGTCAGCAGTCGGGTCATTTGGTGGACCTAAGTCATACCATAGAAGCGGGATTGATTACCTACAAGGGCTTGCCTGCTCCGATCATTTGCGATTACCTGAGTCGGGAAGATTCCAGACAGCAGTATGCTGCCGGTACTGAATTTCAAATCGGGAAGCTAGAGTTGGTGGGCAATACAGGGACCTACATCGACTGTCCCTTTCACCGGTATGCGGACGGAAAGGATATTTCCGAGGTAGATTTAGCCTCATTTGCTGAGCTGGAAGGGATTGTGGTCAGAGTGCCCTTTGCTGAATCCTTAGCGATTACTTCGGAGCATTTCAAAAATAAAGACCTTAGGCATCGCGCAGTACTCGTGCATACGGGATGGGCTTGCCATTGGAATACCGAAGCCTACTACGAGCATCACCCCTACCTCACCGAGGAGGCTGCTAATTTTTTGAAGGATGCTGGGGTAAAGTTGGTTGGCATAGATTCCCACAACATTGACAATACCGCAAAAAACTCAAGACCGGTACATAGTATTCTCTTGGGTTCTGAAATCTTAGTGGTGGAGCATTTATGCAATCTGGAAAACCTTCCAGAAGAAGGCTTTCATTTCAATGCAATTCCCCCTAAAATCAAGGGAATGGGAACCTTCCCTGTTCGGGCATTTGCCAAAGTGTTTTCCTAATTACGCATTCATTAAGCGTTTTTTCTCCTATGTTAATTTTTTTAGCATGTGTTCTGGTTTTGAACGCCTTAAAAATAACCTTCTCTTAATGAATTCATAAATCTGATTTATGCTAGGTCTCCATGTCTGAGTCTAAGTTTGTAGAAAAAAAAATCATATGAGACGGATACTAGTACTTCTAAGTTGCTTATCGTGTTTTAGTTGCCTGAAAGAGGAAACTGACCCCATTCCTTTGGAGAATACAGTCAATGAGGACATAGCCTCTTACCAAGAAATTGGATCTATAGGTTTGGGCGGACTAGGCGCTGCGGAAATCACCGCATTCGATCCTGCCACCAAGCAACTTTTTGCAGTTAATAATAGCGCTGCCAATAAAATTGATGTGATTGACTTATCTAATCCAGCTGCCCCAACTTTGGTAAAGTCCATTCCACTTACAACTTATGGTGGATATGTGAACAGTGTAGATGTTTATGATGGTAAGCTTGCAGCGGCAATTGAATCGACCAACAAGCAGCAAAATGGTAAAGTTGTAGTTTTTAATACCACCACCTTAGCTGAAGTGAAAGTAATTGAAGTGGGTGCATTACCCGACATGGTTACCTTCTCAAAGGATGGAAAATACATCCTCACGGCCAATGAAGGGGAACCGAACGATGCCTACACCACTGACCCAGAAGGAACTGTTTCGATCATCAAGGTGGCAGATTATTCAGTTAAAACGTTAAATTTTGCTGCCTTCGAAAGTCAATTAGCCGCGTTAACTGCAAAAGGATTTCGGATTTATGGTCCTGGTAAAAATTTCTTAAAAGACATCGAACCGGAATACATCACAGTTTCTGATGATTCCAAAACTGCCTGGGTAACGCTTCAAGAAAACAATGCCATTGCAGAATTAGATATCGTGGGTGGTGTTTTCAAAAAAATCACTCCCCTAGGATTTAAAAGTTATGGAGCAGCAGGGAATGAAATCGACCCAAGCGATAAAGATTCTAAGGTAGAATTCAGATTGGCAGACAATGTATTCGGGATGTACCAGCCAGACGCAATTGCCCAATACACCTACAACGGCATTCCCTATTTGTTTACTGCAAATGAGGGCGATGCCAGAGAATATGCTGGATTTACGGAGATGCGAAGAGTGGGTTCAAGTGCACATGTACTTGATGCCACAAAATTCCCGAATGCAAGTACGCTGAAAACAGATGCGCAGCTTGGAAGGTTAAATACCACCACTACCCTAGGTGATACGGATGGAGATGGTGATTTCGATGCGATTTATACCTTAGGAGCCCGCTCTTTTAGTGTCTGGAATGGATTAACAGGAGATCAGGTTTTTGACAGTAAAAATGAATTGGATAAAAAAGCGCTAGAATCTCTAGTATATGACGATGCTAGAAGTGATGATAAGGGGGCTGAACCTGAAGCAGTGACGGTAGGCAAAGTCGGAAGCAAGCAAATTGCCATTGTCGGAATGGAGCGGGCAGATGCCTTTGCAATTTATGACATTACAATTCCTACTAGCCCCGTATTTGTGAAATTAGTTAAAACTGGTGATGCTCCCGAAGGAGTTTTGTTTATCCCAGCAGGTAAAAGCCCAATCCAACAAAGCTTGATCGTAGTTTCTAGTGAAAATGATGGTTTTGTAAAAATTTACAAGGCAACTAAACTATAAGAATAGACTTATTTTCCTTCACTAGTCTTACTCACCAAAAGAAGGAATAGACCAACTAAAAAAGACCTCCGCAGCGGAGGTCTTTTTTAATTTGGGTGCTTTAATAACAAAATCTGATTATCCGCTTTTACACCAGCACCAGAAGAAATAAGGTTTGAGGATCAATTACCTGAGCTGTGGACCGTTGACAGCCTGTAGGCCGTGGCCTATGGTCTGTCAGCGATTATCCGCTTGGTCAACTCTCAATTTTAGCCACTGGTATCATTTCGGATAATCCTATAACCTATTCTCTACCATCTAGTAAATTACCCAAGCCTCCCAACACACTACCCTCCTCTTTTCTAGTTGGTCCAGCGTATTGCATGATGCGTCCAGCAAGTCTACTGATTGGAAGGGACTGTAACCACACTTTTCCTGGGCCTTGCAATACAGCTAGGTACAACCCTTCTCCACCAAACATAAAGTTCTTAATTCCCTTTACCATTTCGATATCAAAGTCAACGCCTGCTGTATAGGCTACCACACATCCTGTATCTACCTTCAGTACTTCACCAGGCTGCAATACCTTTTCAACGATATAGCCTCCAGCATGTGCAAATGCAAGTCCATCACCCTCAAGCTTCTGCATAATAAAACCCTCACCACCAAAAATACCGGTGCCCAGCTTTCGTTGAATCTCAATGCCAATGCTTACTCCTTTGGCGGCACATAAAAAAGCATCTTTTTGTGCGATAATTTTTCCTCCTAATTGCTTCAGGTCGAATACTATGATTTTACCGGTATAGGCAGAGGCAAAGCTTACCTTCTTTTTTCCCTGGCCGACATTGGTAAATGCAGTCATAAACAAACTTTCACCTACCAGTAAACGCTTGCCTGCATTCAACAATTTACCCATAAATCCACCGGATTGCTCCTGGCTTCCATCACCAAAAATGGTTTGCATTTCAATGCCGCTTTCCATCATCATAAAGGCGCCACTTTCTGCGATGGCAGTTTCATTTGGGTCTAATTCAATTTCTACAAATTGGAGTTCTTCTCCGTAGATTTTGTAATCAATTTCATGGTTGCTAATCATCTGATTTTTTTTTGGAGTGGATAAATAAAATTTAAATTTAAACCATAGAGTCGAGTAGTTGTTTGAGGGCTTTGTTATTTAATTACTATGTTTTTTACACCCAACAGCCAGTCCATATACCATGATCCTTCTCAATCACGTCGTACTATTCAGGAAACCACACGATTTTCAAACTGGTAGAATCTAGGCGTAACCCCATTACCATTTTTATAATTTGAATCGTAGCAGCTACTCCCCTACCTAATAAAAAAAAGACCCTCCCGGGTCTTTTTTGCTTTAGGAATAAAGTGGACTGGTAGAATCCCCCAACTAAATCAATAGTACTGTGCTAGGTCAAGGGTAGTTCCATCCATATCACTAGAAATTTTGGTGATCACCCTTCTGGTTTTCCCATCGTAGACCACATCGCCTACATTGCCCACAAAACTCGCTGTGGTGAAGGGGCTTACCCCGGAGCAGCAGGCACCACTACCCGGCTGGGAGCCGATCCCAATCGATACTGCAATGTTTTTTGAGCCGGTACCTTTAATCTTGAAACTAACGCGTTCGGCACTAGGAACAGAGAGTTCTTTCTCCGTCTTTAGGGAAGAGGATGCAAATACTACGGAGACTGCAACCATCAAAGCAACTAGGAAAAGGGAGGTCTTTTTCATTTGAATTCTGTTTTGGTGAAAAATCAATTATGTGTATTCGTTAGTTTGCACGTCGCCAAATGACAGTTTGTGTCAATAGTTTTGTCAAGTGGAAAAGTACTCTTTTCTTTGGTTTAAACGCCTGAGAACATGAAATTAATCCACTTTCTAAACGAATTTCCAGATGAGGAGTCTT
>CAMBMU010000042.1 GCA_945868725.1 Spirosoma fluviale | reverse complement strand
GGGATAGCCCATTTCATTGACCAGTTTGCCATTCTCGATTCTCAAATGCTTTATGTATTCTGAATCAGGTGACTCTCCCTTTTAACTATCCCTAATTGGATTTAATAGTAAAAATTAAACAATACCATTATGGAAATGAAAATTAAATTAATAGAACATACGCCCTTAGTCAGACTAGAGGACGATAAAAATTGGATGAAGATGGATGGAATTGAATTTCCAACTAAGAGTTGAAAAAATCAAAAAAATAGAGTTAGCCCACCAATCAATCAATCTGAAAGCTACCTCATTTCGGCGGTTGATCACATCCCAAGGGGCGTTGTAGCCCATGTACAAGAGAGATCCTTTCGTGCGGATGTTGTTTTTTTCCAAGACTTGGGTCAAAAGTTGGGCATGTTTTGCGATTTTCTCATCGGAACTGAATCCCCCAAAACGTAATACTGCCAGCTTCATGGAATCTTGACTGACCAGTGAAACCGCAGCCGAGTTGGGTGAAGGAAGGTCTGACAGTTGATACTGGCTGGGCATCACAAAAGACATGGAAGCCTCTGTATCAGACATGTTCATGATCACTGGAGCCGTCATGACAATCTTCTGCTTTTGCTGATTGCCACCGAAAATGTAATTGGCCACTACACCGAAGCCATGAAAGTGTCCATATTTGACCAATCCGCATCAGGGTTTACTCCAAGGCAAACAAATTCTTCTTTTTTAAATAGTCCGAACATCTTAATAATAGAATTTAGGCTTTTCTAATTAATCTCATTGCATAATTTATTTAATTGGTAAAAAATATAATTATTAGTATTTTTTTTTAAATTATAAAAGAACTTTTACCAGCACTTTTTCGTATTTTAGGTAAAATTTACGGTAAAAATGGCACAATTTCAAAAAGGTAATCCAGGAAGACCAAAAGGTGCAAAAAACAAATCTCCTCAATTCATGAGGGATCGAATTCAAGCCCTTTTTGATAATAATTTTGAATTGATTCAAGAGGATTTAGAATCATTAAATCCTAGGGATAGACTAAAATTCCTCACGGATTTGATTCCTTATCTATTGCCTAAACTTCAGACCACAACATTTAGTCAAAAGATTGATTTTCAAGAATTGAATGAAGAAGATCTAGATATCCTGATTGAGAGGATTATGAACGAATAAAACCAGATGATCTTATAGGATAGGAAAAATTTTAAAAATAAGGTAAATGACTAAAGACCAAAAAATTCAACTGTTGAAGGCATTTTTTGAAAAATCAATCTCAAAGGATGATATGAAATTTTTGCTTGAAGTTGGCTTATCTATTCCTCCAATCCAATGGATCTTCAAGAATGAGGAGGAGGAAAAAAAATTTGATAGGAAAAGAGAATTGGTAGGTAAAGTTTTAGGGAGACCGCTTCCCAAAATTATTCTAGTCGAGGGCGATTGAAGAGAAAAGTGTACTTGATGTTTGACTTATTCAATACACCCTTTAGGAGGCAAGGCTAAATCAACTGTACTTCTTTAATCAAAACCCTATAACCCATGAGTAAAAGAGTAGAGTAGTTACCTGAAGAAGCAAAGTTTTTTAGATGGGGTTAACCCCAAACAGCCCACTGAACAGCCTACTGAAAAAACAAAACCCCTAATACATAACGTAGAAGGGGTTCTTTGTAGCGGGAACAGGACTCGAACCTGTGACCTTCGGGTTATGAGCCCGACGAGCTACCAACTGCTCCATCCCGCGATATGTCTTTTACTCTTTTTATCTCAATCAACGCTTCGAACCTGTGTCCGCCGCGGCGGATATGAGCCCAGTCAATCTTTTCAACTGCTCCATCCCGCGATATATCTTATATAGCCTGACGATCCGCCGCGGCGGAACCATCCCGCGATATGTCTTTTTACTCTTTTTTATCTCAATCAACGCTTCGAACCTGTGTCCGCCGCGGCGGATATGAGCCCGACGAGCTACCAACTGCTCCATCCCGCGATATGTCTTCAATAAAGCCTGACGATCCGCCGCGGCGGATCCATTTCCGCGATATAGTGGTATAAAGGTAAGGACAAACTCTCGAAAATCAAGTACCTTTGCAAAAAATATCAGAAATGATCTCCCCCTCCCATAAAGCAGGATTTGTCAATATCTTAGGAAAACCCAACGTAGGAAAATCTACCTTGATGAACATCCTGGTGGGAGAGCGCCTGTCTATCGTGTCCTCTAAAGCACAAACTACCCGACATCGCATCCTTGGTCTAATCAACACCGACGAGTACCAAATTGTCTTTTCTGACACTCCCGGCATACTGAAGCCAAAGTACGAACTTCACAAAAGCATGATGACCTTTGTAAAGCTCTCCTTAGAAGATGCAGATGTCATTGTATTTGTGACGGACTTGTATGAAACAGACGAGGAAATCGAAGAGGTTATCACCAAAATGAATGCCTCAGGAGTACCCATCTTATTGGTCATCAATAAAATAGATTTGGCCAAAGAAGGGCAGCTGGAGGAAGTGACCCAGTACTGGATGGCTCGAATCAACGCAGCAACCGTCATTCCTATCGCAGCACTCGAAAGGTTTAATACCGAACGGATCCTTCAAGAAATTGTCGATCGCCTGCCCGTCCACCCTCCTTTTTACGACAAAGAGGAACTAACAGACCGGCCAGAGCGGTTCTTTGCATCTGAGATCATCCGAGAAAAGATCTTTACCAACTACAAAAAAGAAATTCCCTACAGCACCGAAGTAGGAATAGAGGACTTCCACGAAGAAGAAAAGCTCATTCGGATCAGAGCCACCATCTTCGTGGAGCGGGATAGCCAAAAAGGCATCGTCATCGGTGACAAAGGAAAAATGCTTAAAAAGGTGGGCACCGAAGCACGCCTCGACCTTGAGAAATTCTTCGGGAAAAAAATCTTCCTCGAAACTTTCGTTAAGGTGGAGCAAGACTGGAGAAAAAATAAATTAGTTCTTAAAAAATTTGGGTACGATCCCTCTTAATCATGGCAAATATAGTAGCAATTGTAGGCAGACCCAATGTGGGCAAATCCACCCTTTTCAACCGCCTGGTGGAAGAGCGAAAGGCCATTGAAGACAACATGAGCGGTGTCACCAGAGACCGGCACTATGGCCATGCCCAATGGTGTGGCAAATTCTTTTCTGTAATCGATACAGGAGGGTATGTTACCGGATCTGAAGACTTATACGAAGCAGAAATTCGAAAGCAAGTAAAACTTGCCATTGAGGAAGCAGATGTTATTCTTTTCATTGTGGATTGCCACGACGGCATGACAGAATTAGATGAGGAATTTGCAAATGAACTTCGAAGCAACAAAAAGCCGCTCTACATAGTCGCTAACAAAGCGGACAATCAGGAAAAAGCATTCATGTCCCATGAATTTTATTCCCTAGGCCTGACCGATCTAGAGATTTTTCCGATCGCAGCTGCTAGCGGTAGTGGTACAGGAGAACTATTAGATGCCATTATTACCCATTTTAAGGAAGACGGAGAAGAAGATCCAGATGCTGGTATCCCTAAAATATCGATCCTAGGAAGACCTAATGCAGGCAAATCCTCTTTCCTCAATGCCCTAATTGGTCAAGAACGCTCCATTGTGACCGATGAAGCAGGCACCACTCGCGATGCAATCCACACCCGCTATAAATTTTTTGGACAAGACTTTATCATCACCGATACTGCAGGCATCCGAAAAAAGGCAAAAGTTAAAGAGGACATCGAATTCTATTCAGTCATGCGCTCCTTAAGGACCTTGGAAGAATCCGATGTAGTCATCGTCATGCTAGATGCCACTCGTGGCCTGGAAGCCCAAGATGTCAACCTGATCTCCTTAGCAATTAAAAACAATAAGGGGGTACTCATCATGGTCAACAAGTGGGACTTGATCGAAAAAGATCATAAAACCATGAACAAAATTAAGGAAGATATGATCGATCGCCTTGGTGAACACAAATGGATCCCCATTATTTTTACTTCCGTCACCGAAAAACAACGGATTTTTCAAGCAATTGAACTCGCTGTAAAGGTGTATGAAAATAAAACTAGACGAGTGACTACCTCCAAATTGAATGATATCCTTCTTCAAGACATCGAAAAATATCCGCCGCCAGCATGGAAAGGGAAATACATTAAAATAAAATACGTTACTCAGCTTCCAACCAAAAACCCTGTTTTTGCGTTTTTTTGCAACCTTCCACAATACATTAAAGAACCCTATACCCGTTATCTAGAGAATAGATTGCGTGAAAATTTTGATTTCGAAGGTGTTCCCATCAAAATCGTTTACAAAAACAAATAAAAAAAATATTGTCTACCACTTGCACAATTAAAATTAATACTAGTACATTTGTATTGTAATTAAGAAAACCATAACAAATGAAAAAGGTATTTGCAATTTTCGCAATCGCTGGTTTGATCGCTACTGCTTCTTGCGGTGGAAAGTCAACTGAAGAGCAAGCTGCTGCTGATTCTATCGCTGCTGCTGCTGCTGCTGATTCTATCGCTGCTGTTGAGGCTGCTGCTGCTCAGGCTGCTGCTGACTCTGCTGCTGCTGCTGCTGCACAAGCTGCCGCAGATTCTGCTGCTGCTGCTCCAGTTAAGTAATCACACCACGCGTGAAAAAATTAAGAGTTCCGATGGATCGGAACTCTTTTTTTATGCCCTAAAATGTCTTCGCCAGAGCTACTTCGTCTATTTCGCAGGCATCTTCCCGAAAGCGCAGTTCCCTATTGCATTCAACTTTGGGAAGAAAGCCCTTTCCATTTTTTTGTTAAAAAGCCTAGAAGTACCAAACTAGGAGATTTTCGGTTCCGCAGAGACCAATCCATTCAAACCATCACCCTCAACTTAGACCTCAATCCCTACCAGTTTCTACTTACATTAATTCATGAGATCGCCCACCTTCGGGCATTTGCTCAACATGGCACTGCCCATGCTCCCCATGGACAGGAATGGAAAGCTAAGTTTAAGCAGCTCCTAGATCCCTTACTTAATGAATCTACCTTCCCTCGAGATATCCTAGTGCCCTTAAAATTGCACATGCGAAATCCTTCCGCTAGCTCCGCTCGAGATCTCTTCCTCATGAAAGAGATGAGCAAATACGATGTGGCAACCCTACAAAGGACTACTTTTTTTCTGGCTGACTTAGCCCCTCAAACCCATTTTGAACTTGCAGGCAGGAAATTTAAAAAATGCGAAACTAGGCGAACTCGAATCCTTTGCGAGGAACTGGAGACCGGGAAAAAATATTTAGTATCTAGACTCGCGAGGGTCACTAAGCTAGGCTAACCATTTGCTTCCCCAATATGGTGCTCAGGCTGAGAAAAATCTTTGGGTTGTGGCAAATCTAGAATGGAGTTGATTCCAAAGTAATCCATAAACTTCTGAGAAGTTCCGTAGATCAGCGGTCTTCCAATGCCTTCCGATTTGCCTTTGATCTCAATTAGCTCCTTTTCCAGTAATTTTTGGAGCGAATAATCGCAGGAGACACCGCGAATCTGCTCCACATCCCCCTTGGTAAGCGGCTGTTTGTATGCAATAATGGATAAAGTCTCCAATTGTGCCGTAGAAAGCCTCTTCTGAGAATGTTGTCGAAGTAAAATACTAATACTTGGCTGGTAGGCAGGTTTGGTCAAAAATTGATACCCCCCACCCAACTTCTCCAAAGCAAAGGAAAACTCGGGCTCACCATATTTATTGCAAAGGTCTGCCAAAGCAAGCTCCACATCCTTTGCTGGCACCACAGCACCAAACATCTCAGTTAAACAAGAAACCATCTCATTAACCCCTAACGGTTCTGGGGCACAAAAAATCAAGGCCTCAATATGGCGATGCAGAAAATCCACCTTACTTCTTGGCTAACTTGGCCTCAATAGAATGCATGGTATGTGGCACAGCTTTCAGCCTTTCTTTTGAAATCAACTTGCCCGAATCTACACAAACACCATAGGTTCCATTCTTGATCCGGATTAATGCATTCTCCAAATTAATTACAAACTTTTGCTGTCTTGCCGCCAATTGATTCATGCTTTCTCGCTCCAAGGTATCCGCCCCATCTTCCAGAAGTTTGGAAGTTGAAGAGGTATGATCGGTGCCGCTATCGTTCTTTTTACTCAAAGTCTCTTTCAAAGATTGAAGTTCTTCCTTTGCCAAGGCCAATTTGTGAAGAATGATCTCTTCGAATTCCTTGAGCTCATCCTTGGAATAAGCGGTTTTTTCTACGTTACTCATACATTTCGTGATTTAAGATTCACTATTGAGACTACCTTGAAAAATAATCCCCTAAAATACAGTTCTCTTTGATTAAATCAAAATAAAAGGGGAATAATTCAATCGATTATCAAACCATTGAAATTTTCCCAAATAGCCGAAAGTCTTGGCAAAATCCACTACAAAGGAGAAGCTACCACCACTGCCCTCTTCACAACCTTGACCCTACCGCTCAAATCAAATAGTTGTGCAACAAAAATGTAATATCCTGGCGACACCCTGCTCCCTGCGGCATCTGTCCCCGACCAAGAAATAATCCCAGAAGTTCCCAAAATCTGATTCTGTCCAAGAACCCTAATTTCACGGCCTGCAGCCGAATAGATCGTAAAAGTACCCATCCAACCATTTTGCTCCAAGGAATAGGTGATACTTACCTGGCTAGGCCCACTACTTCCCCCTGGGTCAAATACCAAAGGGAAGAGGGTAATAAGCTCGGTCCCGAGGGCTATAGACAGTGCTGTGGAATTTTTCCTTCCCGGTGTAGCATAATCCTGGCTGCTGGAGGCAGATTGCCAAGTAGAAGGGATATAGGCCGGAAAAACAGGAGATACCCGCTCCAATGAAACTCCCTTGGTCGTGCGAAGCAAAGGGTGGTGCCATTCTGCTCGGTAAGGAAGTGAATCTACCACCTGCCGCTCAGGAGAAAGGAGCACCACAACCCCAGCCCCTATCGGCATGCTAGGTAAGCTGGCCATTTGAAGAAAATTGCCTGCAGCAGACTGGGGATAGGACAAACGAAGTCGCTCCGGATCGACAGTTAAGGATAAATAGGTCTGCGGGGCTAACTTATCTCCCTCCTTTCCAATAACTCGAAGCTGGTAGAGATCCCCCGTATTATTGAGACTGGCCAGAGCCCAATTTTCTAAGCTTAGGTATTTCGAGCTGGTGTTGTGGATTTCTACAAATTTAGGGTCGCCTGATCTAGGATCCACCAGTATTTCATTCAGAATCAAATCCCCCTTAACCGCAGGCTCAGGAAGCACCACCTCCACCTCAAATCCTGCCGGATCCCCCACACAACGGTTCAGCGAAGAGGCCCTCAAAGTATAGGGCGTCCTAGTCTTTGCTGGGCTAGACAATCCAATTCCAATCCTTCGGCCTGAAGAAAAAACCCAAGCAGAATCAATCCTCAACGAAGGAGTGATCGAGAAGGGAACTAGGCTAGTCAAGGGGACAAGAGGTTGATTTAACACCAGCTCCAGCAGGGAAGCACTTCTAAAAAATGAAAAGACCACCTGTAAATTTCCCAGATCTTGGATTGGGGAGAACTGCGAATTTTGCCTGCCTGGAGTTCCCCGTTTTGGGTCCTTGGAAGGAAGCAAGAATTCAGAGGCCTCACAGCGAAAATAAGGATCGGGCAACTCCAAGCTATAGCCACCATCAGCAAATTCACTCCCTCCCCAAGAACTGCTCCGGTATTCCAACCGATCTATTTCCAGACCTTCAGCAGTACCCAAACGAAGGACTGATCCAGAATTACTCAAACTGGGGAAAGAAGGAAGCGGCAATACTCGACCAAATCCGGAGAGAAGAGGGGCTTGGCTAGCCGCACAAATAAGCACAAACTCGCCGGGAGAAATCCAATACTCGGGCAGCGGCGTGGCAGTACTACTTGATGAAAAAATTAGTCCCGACAAGCGCAATTCCTTGGTAGTGGCATTCATAAGCTCTACATATTCCGCAAAGGGTAGGTCTTGATCCACTCGTGGAGCTGGCATCACTTCATTGATCACCAATGATTTTGACCGGAACGAGCTGGGATCTGTATACCTAAACCTAACTAAGGTATCCTTCAGAAAATTTCCATTGACATCGGGCAGCTGTTGCAGTAAAAGAGAATAGTCCTTGTCTTCTTCTAAGTCCCTCTCCGATCGAAGAATAACTACAGAATCTAAGAGCAGCCGAGCCTCAGCAGGATTGCTCCCATCGAGCTGATAGGCCAGATTGAGACGCGCAAAAACGGGATCCATCCGCTCTGAAAACGCCACTAGCACCTCTCGCTTACCATATCCTTTCACAATGGACACCTTGGGCACCTCCTCATCCACCACCAAGTCTTCCAAACTAAAGTCATCCATGACCCAGCGTGCAGCACTCCCCGTCCCAGACCCAACTGCTATTTCTAGCTGTAAATACAGCTCCTCCAAGCCAGCGAATGCTGCAGGCAACTCAAGCTCAAACCTGCTAAAATTCAGGTTGGCATTTGGAAACTGGGCGGAATGTCCCAGGAGCATACGATCTTGATAATTCCCCTCGAGGCTCGTGGACCAAGAAATATGTACCAAGGCAGGGCGAGTCCCTGTGCCATTTTTTAGGGTTTTGGCCCAAAAAATAACACGCGGGTTGCTCATCCCCTTGGGAGATAATCGCACCCATACCTTTCCGGTGAAAGAGCTGATGGGCTGTACCGCCAAGGCAACCGATCCATTGATTCCTCCCGTTGCCAGGCGAAAAACCCGAGAAGAGGTAGCCCTTAGGTCGTTGGCATACCAGCCCGGGAGAAAGGGCTGTGGGTAGGACTGAACCGTAAATGGGGATTGAAATCCCTGCGTTTGAGGTTGAGAAAAAGCCGGAAAAGCAAGAGCTGTCAAGCTAGATAAGAGCAGAATGGCTGCTCTAACAAAAAACAGAAACATGGTCGTATAGTTTAAAAAGTAAGTGAATATAAAATAGGATTACCCGCAATCCAATCAGTCGTTCGAAATAACTAGTAAACATTGCGGATAATCGTCGACAGCTGACCGTCCACGGACCACAGCAGGCTAAATTGAACCTATGCCTTATAAATTTGTTTGAAATGCACTGTATTATTGCCTTAAGCCTCCGTATTTTTGTTAACTCAACACCAATCCCCTCCAACCTATGAAACTTGCTGTAGTGGGTGCTACTGGATTAGTAGGCACCGAAATCCTTGAAGTCCTCCAAGAGCATCAATTCCCCTACGATCAACTGCTCCTTGTTGCCTCCGAACGTTCCAAGGGAAAGGTCATCGAGTACATGGGCAAATCCCATGTGATAATCGGCCTAGAGGAAGCAGTAGCCGCTCAACCTGAAATCGCAATTTTCTCTGCTGGCGGAAGCACCTCCTTGGAATGGGCTCCCAAATTCGCAGCAGTAGGCACCGTAGTCATTGACAACTCCTCCGCCTGGAGAATGGACCCCAGCAAAAAATTGGTCGTCCCAGAAATCAATGCAAAAGAAATCGGTGCTGCAGACAAAATCATCGCCAACCCCAACTGCTCTACCATTCAAATGGTCTTGGCTTTGGAGCCACTGCGTCAGCGCTATGGCATCAAACGCATCGTGGTCTCCACCTACCAGTCGGTAACAGGTACCGGTAAAGCTGCTGTAGATCAGATGATGGCAGAACGCCAGGGGAAAACGCCAGACATGGTGTACCCCCACAAAATTGACCTCAATGTCCTCCCACATATTGATGTGTTCCAACCCAATGGCTACACCAAGGAAGAAATGAAGATGATCAATGAAACCAAGAAAATCTTCAGCGACGAAAGCATTCAGGTGACCTCCACCACTGTCAGAGTTCCCACCATGGGCGGGCACTCGGAGGCAGTGAATGTAGAGTTTAAACAAGATTTTGATCTTGCCGAGGTGCGCAGCCTGTTGGAAAATGCTCCTGGCATCATCGTCCAGGATGATCCGGCCAATTTTGTCTACCCCATGCCGATTCATGCACACAAAAAAGATGAGGTGTTTGTAGGCAGGCTTCGTAGAGACGAGTCTCAACCCAATACGTTAAATATGTGGATCGTAGCGGACAACCTCCGAAAGGGCGCTGCTACGAATGCCGTACAAATCGCGGAATACCTCCTAGAAAACAAACTAGTCTAATGCCCTTCAGTGAGTTCAATACCGCTGAATTCCACCAATTTGTGCAGGATCACCTAGAAGAAGATCCTGCAGGTTTACTTTTTAAATACCAAGGGAAAGTGGCTTTTGACCTCAAAATGGCCGTGCAGCAGATTGCCGCTCGGGCGAAGGCGGCAAAAAAATTACCTTCCTGGTCCAAAAATTTAAACCTGCTATTTCCAGCTAGCATCTCGGTCGAACAAAGTTCGTCGGAGCAAACAGCTTCCTTCAAATCAGAAGGGCTCTCGGGAAATTACCTCATCGACCTTACTGGGGGCTTTGGGGTAGATTTTTTTCACTTGAGCCAAGGATTTGCAAAGGGGATTTACTGTGAAAAACAACCCGAACTTTTTGAGATTGCAAGACATAACCTATCCACACTCTATCCAGATAAGTTTGAATTCATAAATGGGGATGGATTGGATTTTTTGAGAAAAACGGAATTGCAATTTGATCTGATTTATGCCGATCCCGCCCGAAGGGGAAGCGGCAATCAAAAGCTGTACAAACTCCAAGATTGCGAACCAAATGTGGTGGATGCATGGACACTTTTGCGAAGTAAATCCAAAAAAATTCTAGTGAAGGTTTCTCCTATGCTTGATCTGACTCAGGCCTGGAACGAATTGCCCGAAGTTCAAAAAATTACGGTGGTATCGGTTCGGAATGAAGTCAAAGAACTAGTACTCCATTGGGAAAAAGCTAAGATTGGGGTTAAAAGAATGATTTCAGCAATCGATCTAGAGAGCGGAATGCCTCCTTTTGAATTTGACCCTAGCACTGAAAATCAGGCTGAATCCAAGTTTGAAGAAGTAGGGAAATACCTCATCGAACCCTTGGCAGGCATCTTAAAGGCAGGGTCATTCAAACTTTTTGGTGAACGCTTTGGCCTCAAAAAATTAGCAACAAATAGCCACCTCTACACGAGCGATACCTTTTCTACGGGTATTCCAGGACGGATTTTTGAAGTGCTTCAAGAAATCGCTCC
This sequence comes from Spirosoma fluviale, assembly GCA_945868725.1. GTDB lineage: Bacteria > Bacteroidota > Bacteroidia > Cytophagales > Cyclobacteriaceae > Algoriphagus. The sequence continues at coordinate 10,105 of CAMBMU010000042.1, read as the reverse complement.
AAAAAAACAGGGTATCAAGTCACTTTCCCCTTCAGGGAAAGCAAATGTAATCTGTCGTAACTACAGCACTGGGGCGGAAGAACTCAAGAAAAAACTTGGTTTGAAGGATGGAGGAGAGGATTATTTAATCGGAACGATGACAGCATCAGGCTACAAGCTATATTGGTGTACCCGAGTCCAATAAAAAAAGTGAAGGTCAATCCTTCACTTCTTCGTAGTCTACGTATTCTCCCCCTTCGATGTCTTTCTTCATTTTTTGAGGAGATTTTTTCGGAATGAAGTCCACATGAACCCCCTCTTTGGGGCGCTGCGCCTGTTGCTGGGCACGCTGCTGCTCCATGGCCGCCTCGTTGACCCTTCGGGCGAGCTGGGCAAGCTTGGATCGAAGAAAATAGCGGATTAGCTGACCCAAAAGCCATCCAACACCGAGAAATATGAGAAGAAATTTAATCAAGATTTATTGTTTTAATGCAACACTACTTGCTTAAGTAAATGTTACGTTCTGCATAAATTTTCAAGAAATAATCGTCCATCAAATCGTCAATAAAGTAAATGGCTTCACCTGTAGACTTCATTTCAGGACCCAGCTCCTTGTTGACATTCGGGAATTTATGGAAAGAGAACACTGGCTCCTTGATGGCATAGCCTTTTTTTACAGGCTTGAAATTAAAGTCCGTCACTTTCTTCTCTCCTAGCATCACTTTTACGGCATAGTTGACGTAAGGTTCTTGGTAAGCTTTGCAAATGAAAGGAACAGTTCGCGAAGCACGTGGATTCGCCTCAATTACATACACTTTATCATTTTTGATGGCAAACTGCATGTTGATCAATCCCACCGTCTTCAATGCAAGCGCAATTTTTTTGGTGTAGGTTTCAATTTGTCGGACCACCAAATCCCCCAAGTTGTAGGGAGGAAGCACGGCATAGGAGTCTCCAGAGTGAATCCCTGCTGGCTCGATATGCTGCATGATGCCGATGATGTAGACATTTTCACCATCACAGATTGCATCCGCTTCCGCCTCAATAGCACCTTCTAGAAAGTGATCCAAAAGGATTTCGTTGTTGGGAATATCGCGAAGCACGTTGACCACATGCTCTTCGAGTTCCTTCTCGTTGATTACGATTTTCATCCCTTGTCCACCCAAGACATAACTTGGACGAACCAATAGTGGGAAACCAAGGATCTTGCAAAGCTCTAGCGCCTCATCTGTATTGTGAATGGTACCAAACTCAGGGTAAGGCACATTATTTTCTTTCAGAAGAGTCGAGAAAAGTCCTCTATCTTCTGCCAAATCCAAGGCTTCGTAGCTGGTGCCGATAATTTTGATCCCGTATTTGGATAGCTTTTCCGCCAATTTCAAGGCCGTCTGTCCTCCGAGCTGTACGATGACACCTACCGGGTTTTCCTGCAAAATGATTTCGTAAATATGCTCCCAAAAGACCGGTTCGAAGTACAGCTTGTCCGCTACATCGGGATCTGTAGACACCGTTTCCGGGTTGCAATTGATCATGATGGTTTCGTAGCCACATTCTTTCGCCGCCAAAACCCCATGCACGCAGGAGTAGTCAAATTCGATGCCTTGACCTACCCGGTTGGGGCCCGATCCTAGCACCACTACTTTTTTCTTCTCACTGCGAACCGATTCATTCTCTTCCCCAAAAGTGGAGTAGTAATAAGGTGTCTTTGCGGCAAACTCCGCTGAGCAAGTATCTACCAGTTTGTATACACGCTTGATGCCCATCTCCTCGTAGCGCTTGTGAAACACATCACTTTCAAGGCAATCCAGTAAATGAGCAATTTGGCGATCCGCATAGCCTTTTTTCTTGGCTTCCTCCATCAATTCCTTTGGAATAGTCTGAAGTTTGTAGTTGCTGATTTTTGCTTCCAGATGAATAAGCTCTTCAATTTGCTTCAAAAACCACTTATCGATTTTAGTCAGATCCTGGATCGTACGGAAAGAAATGCCGAGTTTGAAGGCATCGTAAACGTGAAACAATCTATTCCAGCTTGGGTTGGCCAAGGAATACAAGATTTGGGCTTGGTCTTTGAGCTCTTTGCCATCCGCACCCAATCCATTCCGTTTGATTTCTAGAGATTGACATGCTTTTTGAAGGGCTTCTTGGAAATTTCGCCCAATACCCATCACTTCCCCAACAGCCTTCATGGAGAGGCCGAGTCTGCGGTCTGCACCCTTAAACTTGTCAAAGTTCCAACGAGGGATCTTCACGATCACGTAATCGATGGATGGCTCAAAGTAGGCCGAGGTTGTTCCAGTGATGGAGTTGGACAGTTCGTCCAGGTTGTACCCAATGGCGAGCTTGGCAGCCACCTTGGCAATGGGGTATCCGGTAGCTTTGGAGGCTAGGGCCGAGGAGCGAGATACCCGCGGGTTAATTTCAATACCAATGATGGTTTGGTTATCTGGACTCACGGCAAACTGCACGTTACAACCTCCAGCAAAATTGCCTATACTATTCATCATCGTGATGGCATAGTTGCGCATACGCTGGTAAACCGTATCAGGAAGGGTCATGGCAGGTGCGACCGTAATGGAGTCTCCTGTATGTACGCCCATGGGATCAAAATTCTCGATGGAGCAGATGACAATCATGTTGCCAATATTGTCTCGCATCACCTCCAACTCATATTCCTTCCAACCTGTGATGCTCTGTTCGATCAGCACCTCATGGACAGGGGAGGCCTGAAGGCCTGCAGAGAGGTAGTGCTCAAATTCCTCTGCTTTTTCTACAAAAGCACCACCTGCTCCACCTAAGGTATAGGAAGCGCGAATAATCAACGGGAAACCAATTTCTTGAGCAATTTCTTTACCCTGAAGCATGGAAGTCGCGGTAGCGCCTTTGCAGACCTCTACCCCAATTTTTTCCATCAAGGCCTTGAATTTCTCGCGGTTTTCTGCGGTATCAATTGCTTCAATATCAACACCGATCATGCGTACACCGGAATTTTTCCAAATCCCTGCTTTGTCGCATTCAATGGCCAAATTCAAGGCAGTTTGCCCTCCCATGGTAGGAAGTACCGCATCAATGTCGGGGTGGTCTGTGAGGATTTTCCGGATGGATTTTTTCTCAAGAGGTAGCAAGTAGATGTGGTCTGCTGTCACTGGATCCGTCATGATGGTGGCCGGATTGGAGTTGATCAGGGTAACTTTAATTCCCTCTTCCCGAAGGGATCTGGAGGCTTGAGAACCCGCATAATCAAACTCACAGGCCTGACCAATGACGATAGGACCTGAACCAATGATTAATACGTGCTTGATGCTACTGTCTTTAGGCATGGGGAGAGAAGAAATAATTTTTTACTTAGGTCCAAATTGGCGTAAAATTAGGAAAATTATCTGAAGGGGAAAGGAGAAATATCAATTTAGCTGACTTTCAAGAGCTGCTATTTTTTGTGGGAATAAAAAACCACTTTCCTAATTGGGTAGAACCCCTATTTTTACGGGCATGAACTGGAAAAACCTGCCTATTTTTTATGTCATGGGAGAGCCATTGAACGCTGAAAATGCGTTATCCTTGGATTTTACGGAGGCCAATGGATCACTCCGGGAGGTGGACCTGAGTGATACTGCTGCATTCGATGTATTTGTATTCAAGCAGCTCCACCGTGCTGGCAAGACCTATGGCTATGGGGGCTATCTCGAGAAGCGGGACATCTACCGACGCAGCGAGGTCTTTGCCACTGCCCAGGAAGACTTTCGCAACATTCATCTGGGAATTGACATTTGGATCACGGCAGGCAGTCCAATTTTCGCCCCCCTAGATGGGAAGGTTCACAGCTTTCAGGATAATTTAGGCTTTGGCAATTATGGGCCTACGATTATTTTGGAGCACCAAGTTGAGGGAAAGATTTTATATTCACTGTATGGCCACTTGCGACAGGAAAATTTGCAAAGATTGAAAGTGGGACAGGTTCTTCGAGCTGGGGAAGAATTTTGTCAGGTAGGCCCTTATCCAGAAAACGGCGACTGGCCTCCACACCTGCACTTTCAACTGATCTGGGATTTGGATGGAAATTGGGGCGACTATCCTGGCGTGGCAGCAGAAAAGGATCTCGATTACTACCGTCAAAACTGCCCGAATCCAGCGCCTTTGATAGGTTATTTTTAAAGGCAAGAGCAAATGAAGACACCCTTACAACTTTTAAATGGAGATCATTTGGCGCAGCAGCTCCAAGGTGCATCCTATTTTCAAACTCATTTGGTCTTTCGAGAAGCCTTAATCGTAGGGCCGGTAGCTGGTACTTGCCTAGATGAGTTTTGGAAGCTTCGGACAGAATTTATCACTAAGAGTTATGGAGTCACAGCGGAAGAATACAGCCAGAAAACAATCTCAGAAATCGAGCGGCTGCATTCCATCCCTGATGATAGGGAAATTTGTCTCTGGTTTGAGGACGATTTATTTTGCCAGGTCAACCTCTGGTTTATTCTAAACCTCCTTTCTGATTCACGAAAAATCAATGTTTATCGAGTTTTTCCTCCTGAAGCCCCTTCAGAAAACAGATGGAAGGGGTTTGGAGGCGCATCTACTGCAGCTTTGGCACAGGCCTACGAGGCAAGGGTACCGTTTACCTCTTCCGACTTGGCGCTGGGAAAAAATCTTTGGGAAGGGTATCGCATGGGAGATGGTGCACAACTTGCGGAGCTTTCAAAAAGTGTGTCCCCTTGTTTTAGGCATTTGGAGGAGGTTTGCCAAGCCCAGCTGGACCGTATTTCGGCAGACCCAAGCCAAAGAAGGCCAGAGAAATTAATTCTAGAGCTCCTTGCGAAGGGCATTACTGATTTTGACACCCTATTTTCTCAGTTTTCTGAGCGAGAGGGAATCTATGGATTTGGGGATTTGCAGGTGAAGGAACTTTTCGATTATCTTGGCAATACCAAGCGATCCCTTACCTAGTTTGTACAAAGGATCTCTTCCTAAAATCCGTAGCATCACTTCAAAAATTCAAATCACTCGTTGCTGATTTGTGAAAACTAAATCGCCCTAATCTTCTGTCATTATGAATCTACTAAATAGGTCTCAAGGAATTATTCCTACACTAGGAACAACATTAAAACGCCTGCGCCTATTCACCCTTTCTATAGCACTAACAGTCATTTCTGCTTGTGCAGCTGGTCAAACAACCTATTATGAACCCAACGGGGTAACCATTGCCTACACCAATGAAATTAAGGGATACTCAGTCTCCGTTTTATGGAAACCATTGGTTGTAAGTAATAACCGCACAATAGGCCCTGCAATACTTGAATTCTATAAAATAGATGAGCCTTATTCATTTTATTTAACCAATAACCATTTTGGATTAGAGAATAGTATGCTTCCCTTCAGCTATTCTGAAGACGGTCTCAGCATTACTAGTTTCAATAAATATGAAATTAACCTAGAGTACAATGAAGATGATTTGGGAACTGACTATAGTTTTGGAACTACAAATGCACCCTTCTTTTTTCAAGACCTGGATTTTGATAAAATTGAAGAACTTGTTTTGGTAGAAATTGAAAATGGGCAACGGGGAGTCGCTTCATTTAAAGCATACAAATTTGACGGTTCTGAATTGCTACCTGATCGTAATGGAATTACTACCATCGAACCTTTCAACTCATTGGATGAAATGTCAAAAGTTGATTATTTGACTAAGCGCATTACCATCTATAATTCAGGAGGTAATTGTGCCAATAGCTATGAAATTTATAAACTTCAGCCAGCGAAAAATGAATATGAAGGAAATTCGTTTGTACTGGAAACTGTTATTGAAGAACAAATAGAAGAGAAGTCAAACAAGTGCTATGAATTGACTTACAGCGTTATCGGTCAATCAAAGAAATTGCTATCTAAAATGGAAATCAACTAAGGTCTCCAGCAAAATACATCCCTGAAATACTAAAAAATTAACCCTAGTTCAGGGAATGTCAAAACCCATTGATTGGTTAGAAGAACCATTTTTTTTTAAAACCCTTTTGAAAAGTAAAAAATTAATTTTAGACTTAAGAAATCTATATCGCCATAGACTAGTGAAATCCTAGGAATAAAAAAGCAGGAGAAAAAGCATTATGAATCACACCAAACTAGAACTATCTCTCCTAAGCAGACTTTCACCTAGGGACATTTCAACAATTTTATTAACCTCTGGATTAGTGTTGATTTTCCTTATTCCTTCTAATTATTTACATCAAGATCACACCTCTTACTGTATTCATAAATACCTATTTAACTTTGAATGTCCCGGATGTGGAATGACAAGAGCTTTAAATCAATTACTACACGGGGAATTTCGACAAGCACTAATTTTTAATATTGGCATCATTCCATTTGCAGTTTTTATTGTTCAACAGTATTTTTCCTATGTCTTGCCCGAGTATGCAAATGAAATTTTTAGAAAATTTTCTATTCAATTTTTGACATTAAGCCTTATAATAATTTATATTTACAGAACAATCCAATATTTCGGATAACCTAAAGTCACTCTAGTAATTGCAAAATTTAACTTGAAAAATAAAATAAATTAACAAACTAAATCTGAAGATCATGTTCAAAGGAAGTCAAAACACAAATTTTAAATCGGATTCTCCCATAGAAAAGGTTCATGAAATAATTCAAGAGAATCTTGAAACTCTTGGTAGTGTTCAAATTTCAGATTCGGGTCTAATTAAAATAAATGCTTCTCGATTTGACGGTTTCGTACACGAATGTGAAATAACTGGAACAGTTAGAGAAAAAGAAGGAAAGTATTCCTTGGTACTTGATTGGGAAGCAAAACCAAAATGGCTAATTGTTATTGTCATAGCTGTCTGTACAATAGGTTGGGGATTACCCGTATTAATTCTTCCATTTATAGCAAGTAACGACATGAAGAAAAAAGCTTCTTCGGCACTTGACAATCTTAGTTTTGAACTTAAATAAAAAAGGGCGGCTAGACCGCCCTTTTTTATTGCCTTTCACATCAAAATTAAAAATGAATTACTTCCTAGGATGAAATTCCGTCAGCACCTGTCTGAGGTAATCTCGATCCAAGTGGGTATAGATCTCCGTGGTGGTGATGCTTTCGTGACCCAGCATATCTTGTACGGCGCGCAAGTCAGCCCCTCCTTCGATGAGGTGGGTGGCAAAGGAATGCCGAAAAGTATGGGGGCTGATGTTTTTTTGAATCCCTGCTTGCGCTGCAGTTTTCTTGATGATCAAAAACACCATCACACGAGTTAATTTTTGTCCCCTACGATTGAGAAAGACATATTCTTCATGCCCTTTTTCTGGGGTCTGATGCGTGCGTACGTGTTCGTCATACAACTTGAGGTAATGCAATGCAGCTCGTCCCACCGGCACAAGCCTCTCCTTATTGCCCTTTCCCACTACCTTCAAAAAGCCCACATCTGCAAAAATCTGGCTCTTTTTGAGTTCCACCAACTCACTAACACGCAAGCCCGAACTATAGAGCATTTCGAGCATAGCCCTATTGCGGTGACCCTCTGACTCTCCGAGCGGAATCGCTGCAAGCAAGGTTTCTATCTCATCAAAGCTGAGTGTATCGGGAAGTTTCCTTCCCAATTTCGGAGCCTCCAACAGCTGGGCAGGATCCTCTTTAATTCGGTCCTCATACATCAAGAATCGGTAAAAGGCCTTGATTCCAGAAATGATTCTTGCTTGGGAGTAGGGAGAAATCTCCAATTTGGCAAGGGCAGTTACAAACTTTCGTAGGTGTTCAAGCTCCAGCTCAAGAGGGCTCTTGGACGGAAATTCTTTGCCTGCATAATCCGCAAGTTTCTCCACATCCCGAGTATAGGCCTCAATGGAGTTGGCACTCAAAGAACGCTCCAGGGTGAGGTAGTGACGAAATTGACGAATTAGTTGAGGCCACATGGAGTGTAGTATAAAGTTCTAAAGTTACCCATTAAACCTATTCCAAATCACTAGGATGAAGGATGAATTGAACTCAAGAAATTGAAAATAACTTGTGAAAAAAAATAAAGTGCGGCTTGGCTATGATCTAGACTGCATCTTCAAGGGATTCATTTTTGTGGAAAAAAAGTCAGTCACCTGAACTATATTCTGTGATTCTTCAATGAAATAGATGATTTTTATCTCAAAAAATTTGGTCTCCTTAAGTAGGATAAACCTAAAAATCGGATCTCTAATTCGAATTAATTTTTCAATACTACCTCTTTGCGGATCAACTTGCAGGGTTAGTAACAATTTTTTAAAGTTATTCTCGATTTCTAATGCTCTACGATCACTAAAACTCTTGCTGATATAACTTAAAATCTCATTTTGAAATCTATCCCTTGCTGGCTTTGTTACGATTATTTCGTAACAGGTTTTTTCAACCATTCTTCATTAGATTTAAAAAATTCATCCAAGGTTAATACCTCTCCATTTCGAATTGCTTCAAGAGATTCTTCCGCACGGGCTTCCATTTCCGCTTGAACGAAAAGATCCTCCAATTTTTCAAGAGATGAAGATTTTTCAATTTTTACCGCCCCATTTATTAATTCTAGTTTCCTTTTTTCTGTGGTCATGGCTGTTTTACGATGAATCCTCACGAAGTTAACAGAATAGGGGAAAAAAGAGGCAGAGATCCAATAAAAAAAGGGTTCAACTTATTGAACCCTTTTGTTTGAAATTTTTTCACAAGATCTAGCCCTAACCAGACTTAATCCAAAAACTTCCAGCTTGCCCGATGGTCCTTGGAAAGCGACTTGCCTGTTACTTTCGCACGGAGAATTTCGATCGGCATGGCGTTTTGGGTTAGTATCAAGTCATGAAATGTTTTCTCAGGCATTTTTCCTGAGTCTACCATCTCTTTGCGAAGTGCGTAGATCTCTAGAGCCCCGATCATGTAGGCAATTTGGTACAAGGGTCCATAGCTCCCCTCAAAAGATCTTCGTACCTCCGCCTCGGCATTGGCAGGCTCGTGACCTACGCGATTAACGAGCAGATCGATGCATTGCTGCGGAGTCATTTTCCCTAAATGGTAGTTGAGCGAAAAGATGATCCGCGCAGCCCGGTGCATTCGCCAAAAGAGCATACCCACCTTGTCCTTGGCGTCACGAGGAAACTGCCGATCCCAAAGGACAAATTCCCAATACAAGGCCCAGCCCTCAGTCCAGAACGGCGTGCCGAAAGGACGTCGGTGCGTCATGTAGCGCTGATTCATAAATTGCTGCAAATGATGCCCCGGGATAAGTTCGTGCTGTACCGTAGCTCTAGAGAAATGGGGATTATTACCCCGCATAGACATCATTTTATCCTCGTGGCTCATTTCAGAAGTAGGGTAGGCGATTTGGATGACCTCTCCCCCCAAGAAAAATGGGCTTACGCGCTGCCGCTCTGCTGAGATCATGCTCGTTCTCCAGGTTTCTATGGCTAAAGGCGGCACCGTCAACCAGTCATTTTTGACCATCAAGTCAATGGCCTCGTCTCCTAGTCTGACTACTTCCTCCGGCCATGCACCGGCAGGCAGATAGGTGTTTTTCACCATTTCTAGGGCTGCTTTCCAATCGTTGCCGAAACCTAGTTCATTGGAGGCCTTGAGCATCTCTTTCTCGCACCAGGCAAACTGCTTTTCAGCTTCTGCGATCAATTCCTCTGGCGTGTAAGCAATCATTTCAAATGCCAACTGCTTTTCAAGGGCCTCCCTTCCGATGGGCTTGCCGATGATGCCACTTCCATCATCTTTCACGGAGTTGGTGTAATGTGCGCGCAAGTTTTTCGCATAGGCTTTCATGCCGGCATCCAACTTTTCCCAAGGGGTAGGCATCCACCAAGTAAACGCCGGATCAAAGTCGAAATAAAAGTCATAGGACTCTTTAACCACCTTACCCAAACTTTCCACCGCCTGGGCGGCCAAATCTGCTTTTTGCCAAGAATCGTATTTCGAACTAGTGGCAAGCGCCTTATGCTGGGAGTCTAAGGCTTGGGCTACCTGATTCCATTGGGCAGCAAGTGCCTGTGCATTGGGTTGAACAGCCCTGCGTCGGCCCACTACAAAGGCTTCCAAAGGCTTTCCAAAGGCGATTGCCGATTGGATTTGCATAAAATCACGCTTTTCCAAATCGAGTTCCGCCAATTGCTTTTCAAGGTAGTTTCTAAAAAG
>CAMBMU010000041.1 GCA_945868725.1 Spirosoma fluviale | reverse complement strand
CCGACCACATCCATGGTGCGGAAAGTGGCGGACTTGGCTCTGCCAATCACTGGGCCTGTAAGCTTGTCCACTTCCGAAACGCCAAAGCCCATCTTCTCAATGGCGTGCATGCCCGAAATGATGGCATAAACTCCAATTCGGTTGGCGATAAAGGCCGGCGTATCCTTACAAAGAACAGTTTCCTTGCCCAGGTACCGGTCTCCATAGGCCATCAAAAAGTCAATCAGTTCCGGTTTGGTTTTTGGACCAGGGATGATTTCTAGGAGCTTGAGGTAGCGCGGAGGATTGAAAAAGTGTGTGCCTGCAAAATGCGCCTGGAAGTCTTCCGATCTTCCTTCAGACATCAAGTGCATCGGAATACCCGAAGTGTTGGAGGTAATCAGCGTGCCTGGCTTTCTGTATTTTTCTACTTTTTCAAATAGCTGCTGTTTGATGTCCAAGCGCTCCACTACCACCTCAATGACCCAATCGTAGTCCTTGATTTTAGGTAGATCGTCGTCAAAATTTCCGGTTGTAATTCTAGCCGCATTCGATTTCTCGTAGATCGCGGAGGGATTGGATTTAAGCGTGTTTTGGAGAGCGGTGGTCACAATTCGGTTGCGAACAAGCGGAGACTCCTTAGTCAGCCCTTTCTTTTGTTCCTCCTCATTGAGTTCAAAAGGGACAATGTCCAGCAAAAGTACCTGCACTCCAATGTTGGCAAAGTGGCAGGCAATTCTGGATCCCATTACCCCTGAGCCCAAAATGGCTACTTTTTTAATGGTTCTATTCATGGTCTATTTTATTAGAATGCGTTGCTGTGGGTTTCTTGTTCACTAAATCCGGAAAGAACTTCTTTGGTTTGAATTTGATCGATAACTTTTTGAATTTTTGAGATGACTCCAAAAAAATCGGCCAGCTCTTGCTCAGTTAATGCTGCGCGAACCTGTTCATTGAATCGCATAACACTTTGAACGGAGATTTCTTTTTTCCGTTTCCCTTCCTCTGTCAGAAACATGCGTACGGACCGCTTATCTACCGGATCCGCCTTTTTATAAATCAGTCCCTTCTCCTCCATGGTCTTCAACATGCGGGTAAGGCTACGCGTCTCCAAACCAATGAGCGGCGCTATTTTGGTGGCCGGAGTTCCCTCCTTGGAGTTGATGTTGATCAGCACAAAACCAATGGCGGTGGTAAAACCCTCCTCGGCAGCCTGCTGATTGTACATCCTTGAAATGGCATGCCAAGCACTTTTAATAGGATAATCAACTGTCTCTTCCTTTTTCATAGGTCTTTCCGTGCTTGCTTAGCGGACCTAAATTAGAAAAATTTTGTATGCATGCATACTATTTTTTGAAAAATGTACGAAGTATGAGTTACGAAATACGGGAATTGTACAAGGTACCAAGTACGAAGTAGGGATTGGTGTTAGAAACAAAATGTTACTTCTGAACAATATTGCTTCTAGTTCATGTTGGGTGCGGTAAATAGCAGCTAACAAAAAAACCACATAGCCACATAGGTGATTTCTATGTGGCTATGTGGCAAAAAAAGAACCGGACTTTGCTATTAAACCCCCACCGCGGGGGTATGCAGGATTCTAATCTTAATGCGAATTCTTACTTGGTACTTGGTACTTAGTACATTGTACTTACTTCGTGTACAAAGCGGCTACCCGATCCGCATACTTCTCCATGATTACCTTTCTTTTCAACTTCATGGTAGGCGTCAGTTCCCCGGTCTCAATTCCCCAAGGCGTCTCTAACAGTTCAAATCGTTTGATTTGCTCCCAGTTTCCAAAAAGCTCATTAAACTTTGCTACTTCGCTTATATATTTTTCCTGAACTTGTTCGTTCTGGATCATCTCCGCATCTGTCGTATAGGAAATATCACTTCGCTTACAGAATTCCTTTAATCCATCAAAACTAGGCACAATCAATGCTGCCGGATAGTTGCGATCCGCGCCCACCACAATCAATTGTTCGATAAGTGGTGATTCCTTAAACTTATTTTCCATCGCTTGTGGAGCAATGTACTTGCCTCCAGAAGTTTTGAACATTTCTTTCTTCCGATCCGTAATCTTCAAATATCGGCCTTCTAGGATACCAATGTCTCCCGTATGGAACCAACCATCCTTGATTACCTCAGCAGTCATCTCCGGCTCTTTGTAGTAACCTTGCATGATATTTGGTCCTTTGACTAGGATCTCTCCATCGGCGGCTATTTTCACTTCCACGTCCTTCACAATCTTGCCCACGTAGCCAATTTTAATTTCTTCACGGGTTCCAATGGAAGCTGTTACTACCGGAGAAGTTTCTGTTAAGCCATAGCCTTCACATACCTTTATTCCTGCTGCCCAGAACACCCGAGCAAGACGAGGCTGAAGTGCGGAAGCACCGGAATTAATCTGCATGATATTTCCTCCCAAGGCCTCTCTCCACTTCGAGAAAATAAGTTTGTTGGCAATCTTCAACTGGAAATCATACCATCCACCCATATCGGCAGCCGGATCGTACTTGAGTCCCAATTCCAAAGCCCAGAAAAACAGCCTTTTCTTCACTCCAGTAAGTTCATAGCCCTTACCTACAATTTTATCGTAGACTTTTTCAAGCAAGCGAGGCACGGTATTGAAAAGATGGGGTTGAACTTCCTTGAGGTTATCTCCGATGGTTTCCATGTTTTCAGCATAGTAGATCGAATAACCCATATACATAAAACAGAAGGAGGCAGTGCGCTCAAAAATATGGCAAAGCGGAAGGAAACTCAACACCTTCGATGTCCCCAAAGGTGGAGACATGATATGCGATACTGACATCAAATTGGAGAGCACATTCGCGTGCGTCAACATCACTCCTTTCGGCTTACCTGTTGTGCCAGAAGTATAGATGATCGTAAATAAATCTTCAGGGGTTACATTGACTTTATATCCAGTCAATGCTGCATGATCTCCCGACTTTCCTTCTGCCTGTAATTCTGTCCAGTGCGCCACTCCAGACAATCGATCAAAGGAATAAATGGTTCGACCCTTTCCAGCTTGTACCGCTTTGTCATAGATCGTTTGATCACCTGCAAAAATTATTTTTACTTCGGCATGATCAAAAATATAACCATAATCAGCTACTGTGATCGTTGGATACATGGGAACTGAGATCACCCCAATTTGCTGCAAAGCCAAATCAATGAAATTCCATTCAGGACGATTTTCAGAGATGAGTGCAACTTTTTCTCCAGGCTTGATTCCCTGAGCTAAAAAACCCAAACTCAACTCATCGATAATGCTTTGAGCCTCTTTCGAAGAATAGGTTTTCCAAACCCCCTCCTCTTTGCGTCCAAAAGCAATATCCTTGTTGTATTTTTCAATTTGATAGGGAATAAGGTCAAATAGACGGGTGAGTTCCATGTCCTAGGTCAGTTTGGGTGGATTGATTTTATAATATTAACAAATCATTAGTTATTCCACAAGAATAGGATATCCACACCTTTTTATCTACTATATGTATATTAAATTATTTAATTAAAAGAACATATAATAGTTATTAAGTCTGTGGATATGTGGACAATCCCTGTTCTCTGAATTAGTCACAGTTTCTATGCGCTTATCTTCTTGAATTGCACAGGTTATCCACCTAGTTTTTTTACTTAATCGATTGATAACGAATACCCAGATTAAAACTTTTGGCTTATGTGGATGAATCGGATTTTTTGAGCAGTGAATAAAAGCTTGTGGACAAGATGCTTTTGTAGGGTGCATAAAAAATGACTTATGCCCATTTGAAATGGCGGATCTTAGAATTCAGATTTTGGAGTGGATAAGTTTGGATTTTTAAAAAGCTCTGACTGACTTCTCCACTTAAAATTTATGGTTTATCCACTGATTTTTTTTCTGATTTCTTCAAGCCTGAGGCATTTGTAGCCCGAATTACCAGGTCTTCCACGGTCCAGCCTCCTCGTACAACTAGGTCTCTGGTTTGATCTTCACCTTCGTAATAGAAGATCCGTTCTGCAGATTTGCGCATCTGGTAATTGGAAGGATCCCAAATTCGATTCCCATTTCGATCTTCAAGTATCCGTAAACTGTAGGTTCCCGGTTCTAAAAGGCTAAATGAAAATTTGTTTCCTTTTTCTACAATTGACTCGTAGGCCACCTCCTTCTTTCCATTCATTAGTTGCACAACAAGTGGAGCGGCCGCCCCTCGGATCTCTCCACTGATTCCATCTGCTAATTCTTTTCGTTCCAACTTTTTATAGTTGGCTTGCAGGGGCTTTTCGTTTACTGCTCCTTCAATATCTTGGAAAGTAGAGTCTGCAGCCACAAGGGTGATTAAGTCACTGTCTATTGAATCTGGTATAAAAGCCTGGATTCGCAAAACATCTCGCATGCTTGAGTCAGCGAAGCTCAGCATCTCCCTTCGTACAGGAATAAAAACACTATCGGCCTGCAGGCGAAGTGAATCTAGCCGGATGTTAGTAATTGGTTTGTTGAAGGTCAACCTCATGTTAAGGTTCTGGTAAAAACTTTTACCTGAATTAACTTCTATGCTAAGCTTCTCTGGTTTGCGTTCTGAGGCAGGAAACTTTGCCCAGACTAGGGAATCTTTGCTAAATCCCACGGAATCCTGTACGGTTAGTTTTAATGGGATACTATCTGTTCCTGCATTTTTTGGATAAAAACGAAGCCGTTTATCGCCCTGAATATAGAATAGATTTTCTCCTAATCCCTCGACTTCTACCGTAGTTTTAACTGGATTTCGGTTGAGAATGACATCGAAGTTTTTCCCAAAATTTGTGGTTCGTAGAATTTTTATGGGTGTTAAATCTGCTTTGGATAAGTTGAAAAAAGCGGAATCGATACTACTAGGATTCAATTGAATGGTATCTGGCAAAAAGTCATAATCTTCGCTTTTGGATTCTGTTTTCAGATTGCCATTGTTATCTCTCCAGGCATAGGCTCTGTAAGATCCTGCCTTCAGGTTGCTTAGGTTAAAATTGCCCAGCGTATCTACTTGGCCTAGGTAGTAGGGAGGTGCGGTAAAGACGTCTGTACTATCATCTAAAGGATAGATGCCAACTAGTACATTTTTATAATCTTCATTTCCTTCAGAATAGGGAAATCGGAGTGAGCCGGATAGATTTAAACTGTCAATTTGACCTCCTGTAGAAATAACTAACTTTAATTTTTCTGCAGGATTTCTCTCTGAAATATCTACTACGGATTTTTGAAAGTCAAACACATAGGTGGTGCTGTCTTCGAGCTCCTGTTTGAGAAGAACCGTAATTGTGTTTTTAAGTGCTGTAAACTCCACCAGATCTTTGTTGATCTTTGGGGTGATCACCACACCTTTGTTTGCATTTTCTAAACCTACGTATTCGTCAAAGGTCAACACAATTTTTTCGGGACTGATGGATGTGCTTTGATCGGCAGGGGTACTTGAAATTAATTTGGGAGGATCTTCATCTTGTGGACCTCCCATAGGCGAACTCTGCTTGGCACAAGAAATGCACAAGACGCATACGGTAAGGAGGATTAGGAAGAATTGTGTTTTCACTTCTTTTTAAAGATAAAAATGTTGCTGGAGTAATTACCTGGTTTTCCTGCGCGTTGATTGGATCGATAGCCTTGCTTGAATGCCTTGAAATAGCGTGTCAGTAAACCCGCTTTTGGGTTCTTGTACCCTTCAGAAAGAAGGCTGACATAATAGGAGTCATAAACTAGAGGGTCTATCCGAACCAGCTCTAATCCAAATTGCTCTTGGAAAGCCGTCATGGATTTCTGAGAGAAATGGTAGAGGTGCCTTGGTACATCGTATCCTGCCCAATCACTCCCATAGTGCGTTGCATCCGCAGATTCGGGATTGGGCACCGCAATTACCACGTAACTGTTTGATTTTAAGTGATTTACGAGTTTTTTAACAGTCTTTCTCAGGCTATGGATGTGTTCCAGTACGTGAAATAGTGTGATCACGTCGTAGGTTTCAAGTTCTGGTAATTCGTCTAGGGTTCCGAGTACTTCTGTAGGTAACTTACCGATAGCTTGGATTCTAGCTTTTTCACTTGGCTCGATTCCATGTATGTTCCAGTGCTGCCTTTTCGCTTCTTGGAGAAACTCACCTGTTCCGCATCCGTAATCCAATAGGGATCCTCTTTTAACCAGACTATCAATTAAGCCGACTTTTCGTCGGATGCTCGATTTCCTTATTTTCTGATAGAGCCACTGCGTAAAACTTCGGACTTGGTCTTCGTGTGAGTAATATTCCTTGAAATCGTAATAGGGACCTATTTCCTCCTCTGTTGGTCTTGGGTTAGTAAATAAGAGAGTACAGTCTCCACAACGACATAGTGTAAACTCTTTTTTACTTACTGCATGATCTTTGACCAATTGGTGGTTGAGGATGTTTCCGCTTTTGCAGAGGGGGCATTTGAGTAGGCGTTCCGACATTATCTTCCTAGGTAGACGGTGACGATAGATAAGTCTGCTGGGGACACTCCGCTAATGCGTGATGCTTGGCCTAGTGTTTCAGGGCGGATCTTGTGCAGTTTCTGTCTTCCCTCGTTGGACAGTGCAGTAATGGCGATATAGTCAAAGGTGAGTGGAATTTTGAAGTCTTCCATATTGGCTAGTTTCTCTACCATAAGTCGTTCCTTCTCTAGATAGCTCTCGTATTTGATTTGTATCTCTGCTTGCTCAATCACCTCCTTTGAATATTTGGTTAGGTATTCTGCTAGTTCATCCGATAGGATAGCAAGTTCCTTAATTCCTAGTTGTGGTCTTTTGAGGAGTTTCTCTGCAGTTATCTTCTCTGTTATTGTAGCAGTTTCCAATTTTTCTAGTCCTGCATTAATTGCATCTGGGCTGAATTTCTTTTGCTTTAAATCATTTACCAGTTTTGCCGTTTCGGTCTTTTTGGAGACCAGCTTATCGAAACGCTCGGTGCTAGCTAATCCAAGGGCATGTCCCAAGGCCGTCAAGCGTAAATCTGCGTTGTCTTGTCGTAGGGAAAGACGAAACTCTGCCCGAGAGGTAAACATACGGTAGGGTTCATCGGTCCCTTTGGTGATTAAATCATCGATTAGCACGCCGATATATGCTTCTGATCTTTTTAGAATGAATTGCTCTTTTTCTTGAACCCGAAGGCTAGCATTTATGCCTGCCATTAAACCCTGGCAAGCAGCTTCTTCGTAACCGGTGGTGCCATTTATTTGTCCAGCAAAATACAAGTTTGGAATTGCTTGGGTTTCAAGGGTCAGATTTAACTGTGTAGGAGGAAAAAAATCGTATTCAATTGCATAACCAGGGCGGAACATCTTAGCCTGTTCGAAACCGGGTATTTTGCGTAAAGCAGCATATTGTACATCTTCTGGAAGGGAGGTAGAAAAGCCATTTACATAGATCTCTACCGTGTTCCAGCCTTCTGGCTCCACAAATATTTGGTGTCGTTCTCGTTCTGCAAAACGGTTGATTTTATCTTCGATACTTGGGCAATAACGTGGCCCCAAACCCTGAATTCGGCCATTAAACATCGGAGAGCGGTCAAATCCTGTCTCTAAGGTCTGGTGTACTTCCTTGTTGGTATATGTAATCCAGCAGCTTCTTTGGGTCTGCAGAGGACTCGTACTATCGAGGTAGGAAAACTTTTCTGGTTTTTCGTCGCCCAGTTGTTCCTCCATTTTGGAGTAGTCCAAACTCCTTCCGTCTACTCTCGGTGGAGTTCCCGTTTTCATTCTTCCTGCCTCCAATCCTAAGGACACAAGTTGTTCCGTAATTCCTTTGGCCGCTCCCTCTCCTGTTCTTCCTCCGCCAATTTGTTTCTCGCCTATGTGTATAATTCCATTGAGGAACGTACCATTAGTAAGCACAACTGTTTTGGATTGGATTTCGATACCTATTCCTGTGCGTACGCCACACAGTGACCCATTTTTGATCAACAAGCCAGTAATCATCTCCTGCCAAAAATCAACTTTTGGCGTATATTCTAAGGCCAATCTCCACTCCTCAGCAAAGCGCATACGATCATTTTGTGTTCTTGGCGACCACATAGCCGGGCCTTTGGATCGATTCAACATGCGAAATTGAATCATGGACTTGTCTGAAATAATGCCCGAAAGACCGCCTAGGGCATCAATTTCGCGAATTATCTGGCCTTTTGCCACCCCTCCCATTGCTGGATTGCAGGACATTTGGGCAATGGTATTCATGTTCATGGTACACAAGAGTACCGATGAGCCCATTTTGGCTGCCGCATGTGCCGCTTCGCAACCTGCATGCCCGGCGCCGACTACGATAACATCGTATATTGGAAACATTTGTTTTTAGTTGTGTTCCACGTGGAACAGTTCTTCAAGTCTTTCGTCTGTAGAGCAAATGTTCCACGTGGAACAGTGCTATCAATCTTTGGTCTGTGGAGCCTTGTTTCACGTGGAACAGTCAGTTTAATACATACAATTTAATGGATTCTTCTTCCTTTAGTCGCATTAAAGAGGATTCTTCTTTGGTCTTGTCTTTATATCCCATTAAGTGTAATAAACCGTGAACGAGTACTCTGTTTAATTCAGTTTCTACTTCTTGTGTATGCGTTTTTGCATTTTCCCGAACTCGATCGATGCTGACGAATATATCGCCTTCTATGTCAAGTTTTTTTTCTGAATTATCAAAAGTGATGATATCTGTGTAGGTTTCGTGACTTAGGTATTCTAAGTTCATCCGGTACAAGTACTCATCCGAACAAAACACATAATTCAATTCTTTTATGCTGAAGCCGGCATTGGTTGCTATTCTTTTCAACCAACGCTTTCGGTTCAGCTTTTCATTGAGCACAAACTTTACTTCTTCTGAAAAAAAGTAGATTGCCATGGCCTAATCCAGGTAAAATGATAGGATGGTTTTTTTTCCATTCTCTTCAAATTTTACTTCATCACTTAGGTTCCGCATCAAAAAGATTCCTCTTCCTCCTAGTTTTTCAATGTTTCCCGGATCAGTAGGATCGGGTAGGTTGGTATAATCAAAACCATTTCCTTCATCTTCTATGCTGCATCTTAGTAAGCCGGGTTGCATTTGTAATTCCAGATGTACCATTTTTGTTGCATTACTGAGGTTGCCATGAATAATGGCATTACTAATGCATTCCGTTATAGAAATCATGATGTTGCCATACATGTCGTCGTTAATTTCAAAGTCTTCTTTTGCATTGTCGATAAAACTTTCAATTACTTGAATGTTCTCTATCAATGATGGAATAGAAATTTTTATAGATTTCATCAGATTAATACGACGATAAATGATTTTGTTACTCTTTTTATTGGTGAAGCTTAAGTACTATTGGACAATGATCCGAATGCACTACATTTTGTAAAATTACTGCACTTTCTAGTTTGTTTTGTATTTCTTTGCTAGCCATCTGGTAATCAATTCGCCAGCCTAGATTTTTCTCACGGGAGCCAGCCCGATAGCTCCACCAGGAATACTGACCCGGATCGGTGTTGAATGCTCGAAAGGTATCAATAAAACCTAAATCGACGAACTTATCCATCCAAGCGCGTTCATCTGGTAAAAACCCAGAAGTGTTCTTATTTGAAATCGGATTATGAATGTCAATAGCTTTGTGACAAATGTTGTAATCTCCGCTTAGGATGAGTCCTGAGTTTTCCTTTTTCAAGTCTTGCATGTACCCATACGCATCGTCCAAGAATGCGTACTTAAAGTCCTGACGGATATCACCTGTAGTACCAGATGGAAAATAGGCAGAAATAAAGGAAAAACCGTCAAAGTCAGCCCGAATCATACGTCCCTCATTATCGTAAGCAGCTATTCCCATTCCATAATGAACGGATTTGGGCGTTACCTTGGTTAATATAGCTACGCCGCTGTAGCCTTTTTTTACTGCGGGATACCAGTACACTTGGTAACCAAGATCTTGAAAGACGCGTAACTCGACATCGGTTTCTAAGGCTTTAATCTCCTGTAAACCAATGATATCTGGAGATTCTTTGGCTAGCCAGTCTATAAAACCCCTTTTCATTGCGGCCCTTATCCCGTTTACGTTGTAAGAAATTAATTTCATCAAATGTCCAATTGATATTCTTTTTCAAAATACTCTAAAACTTGGAGCTTTAGTAATTTTTCTTGCTCCAAGATGTCAAAATGTGGCAACTCCTTTGCTAATTTCCAGTGTGGCCAACCTTCCTGATCTACAAAATCTAAGGTATAAAAGCCAGCATAACTGAGCACCTTGCAAATCGCAATGTGCATCAGGTCTTGCTTCTGCTCTTTGGTAAAAGGTCGTGTCCCTTGACCCAATTCCTGGAGACCTATCAAAAAAAGCACTCCATTCAAGTCATTGGGCTTCTTGCCTATCGTTTCCTGAAGGCCATCTAACAAGCGGCCCCAGCGTTTTTCAAGGTCTAAATCCCGTTTAAACATCGCTATTTGCTTGTTTTTCAAGCTCCTCCCAATATTCCACCGCACGGCGAAGGTGTGGGATCACGATGGATCCGCCGATGACTATGGCAATGGACAACACTTCAAAGACTTCCTTGCGGCCTACACCGGCCTCAAATGATTTGCCCAAATGGTATTTGATGCAGTCGTCACATCGAAGAACCATCGAGCAGGCTAAGCCAATCATTTCTTTTGTTTTGACATCAATCTCGCCTTCTGCGTAGGTATTGGTGTCCAAATTGAAAAAACGCTTAATCACCTTGTTGTCTTCAGCCAAGATGCGCTCGTTCATTTTGGTTCGGTAGTCATTGAATTCCTCTATTAGATTCATTATATTAATCTTTTTGTGCGTCCAAAGGGTAAATATACTGCATATCAACCCATTGGAGGCTAACCTGATTTCCTGCTATGCGTTTATTTTTTTGGAAAGATTTTGTCGACCTTATTTTCCCCCGCAATTGCCCTGTCTGTAAACAGGCGCTTTTTGATTTTGAGCCCTGTTTGTGTACGATCTGTCAAGGGATGTTGCCTCGAGCCAACTTTCATCTCCATCCTTTTGACAATGAGCTCACCTCCAAGTTGCAGGGTCTAATGCCAGTGCATCGGGTCATGGCTTTTTTGCGCTTTACTAAAAAGGGAAAAAGCCAAGCGCTACTCCACCTGCTCAAATACAAAAACAAGCCTGAAATCGGGGAAGAGTTGGGGCGCCTCTATGGCCTTAGCTTGTTGCAACATGGGTTTGTAGGGCTTTGGGATGTATTGGTTGCCGTGCCGCTGCACCCCCTCAAAAAGATCCGCAGGGGCTACAATCAGAGCGAATGCTTTGCCAGAGGGCTGTCCAAATCGCTTGGTATTCCCTACCAAGAACTGCTTGTGCGAAGGAAATATACGGATACCCAAACCAACAAATCCCGCTTGGAGCGCCTCACTAATGTGGAAGAGGTGTTTGTATTAGCAAAAGGATACCATGCCTCGGGCCTTCGGGTTTTGTTGGTAGACGATATTCTTACTACGGGAGCGACGCTATGCTCCGCTGCGCATGCCCTTTTGGAAGGTGGAGCGAAACACGTAGATTTGGCTACCATCGCTGCTGGTGGTCACTAAGCTATTTAGTTATGCAAATCGATTTAGAATCTCTGAAATACCCGATCGGGAAATTCTCCATTCCGCAGGGGATAGACTCCGAAATGATTAAAAAAGCGGTTACCCGCATAGCCAATTTTCCAAGCAATATTTTCCAAGTGGCCAGCCCGTTGACTTCAGCTCAGTTAGATTCTCCTTACCGACCCGGAGGCTGGACTGTAAGGCAGCTGCTCCATCACTGTGCAGATAGCCATGGCCAAGCGTTATTTCGCTTTAAGCATGCGCTTACGGAGGAAAATCCAAGCATCAAGCCCTATGACGAAGGTTCCTGGGCCAACTTACCAGATGCAGCGCTTCCTGCAGCGTATGCATTAGACATGCTTCGTCTGGTGCATGCCAAATGGCTGCATTTGCTTCAAAACATGAGTTCCGCAGACTTTGAGCGCACCTATTACCACCCCGAAAAGCAGCGTAGCCAAACCTTGGCAGAGGTGACGCTGATGTATGCCTGGCATGGAGAACACCATTTGGCCCACATTTCAGGACTGATTCAACGAAACTTTGACCGCTAAGTCATGCAGATCTCCCTCGTCAACCAACGAATATTAGTTACCGGCGCTTCCCGTGGAATCGGCCGAGCCATTGCGCAGCAGTTATCCGCCTCGGGAGCCGAGGTGATTCTGCATTACAACGCCAATGAAGAAGCTGCGAAAGCCGTGCTCGCGGAACTTCCTACCAAAGCCCATCTCGAGCCCTGCAACCTGGCTAATCCCAAGGAGGTAAGTGGCTTTATTCCGCGCTTGGTCGCTAAATATGGCCCGATAAGCGCTCTAGTCAACAATGCGGGCATTTCTCCGGCTGCTCCAGATACGCTTCCTACTGCCGATTGGCTTCAAATCTGGGAAAATGTGTTTGCAGTCAATACCACCGCCGTGGGGATCCTCTGTAAAGAATTTGTGGATCATGCACGAACCCAGGGCAACGGCCGTATCGTGATGATCTCCTCCCGAGCAGCTTTTCGAGGAGATACGCCCGATTACATGGCCTATGCCGCCTCCAAAGGAGCACTGGTAAGCTTAATGCGCTCCATCGCGAGGCATTACGGCAAGGAAGGAATCAAAGCATTTTTGATTGCCCCAGGCTTCACGCGCACAGACATGGCCGCGGAGATTTTGGCGCAGTATGGGGAAGACTTTGCCTTGCGCGACATTGCGCTTTCAGAGCTCACCCGTCCTGAGGATTTGGCACCGATGGTCACCCTGCTGTGCTCGGGTCTTGCGGATCATGCTACAGGTACCTCCATCGATATGAATGCGGGTTCGTACGTACGCTAGGTAAATAAAACCCCATCTTCATGTCTTCCAAAGCCCCTGTATTTACGCCCGACTTGATCAAGGTCTTGAAGATTTTTCTGGGCTCCGCTTTGGGATTGGTCCTGCTGCTATCTTTTTTTGATGGCTATAGAGCCGACAACACCGGAAAGGAGAGAACCTTTCAGGCAGCAGATGCTGACCGGCTCTTTTTTGTGAATTTGCGCAGCATTCATTACGATCGGGAAGTTCGTCAGGAAGCCGACATGGAACTCTTTCGGCATGGGAAGCGGCTAAAATCCGATACGATTCCTAGGTTCTTTCCAGCTATTTTGCTTCCGTCCAAAACCAAGGAAGCCTACCTGTTCTTTGAACTAGAAGGAGCGGACTACCCGATTCAGATTCAAGCAATCTTGGGTGATGAAGTCATTCAAATCCCCTTTGATTTGAGCGGAAATACGGCCCACAAGTCCTTAGGGGAGCAATTGTGGCCCTTGTTGCAACAACAGGCTTCCTTCAAATTGCTTGTGGAAGGAAAAGAATATCCGCTTTGGCAGACAGAATCCGATAAACAAGTTTTAAAAACCGTCTTGACCGACTATTTTCGGATCCTCAACCAAGCCCAACCCTAGTGGAAAATTCACCTAGTACCCTCGATTATTTTCGTTCCCAGGTCGGCAAGACCCTAGATCGCACCCCTTCTGCTGCGGGCAACTGGCTAGCAGGCACCCTTTTAGAGGTAGACGTTCATGCAATCAAGGTAGCCTATACCGTACGTCCAGACATGTGCAATCCTGGACGCATTTTGCATGGAGGCATCGCTTCGTTGATGCTGGATGATGTAATCGGGATGGGCAATTTTGTGGCAGGGTCCGAGTTTCTGATGACCAGCATCAACTTGTCAGTCGATTTTTTGTCTGCTGCACAGGTAGGCGAGCGACTGGAGGTGAGCGCAAGGTTGATCCGATCTGGTGCCAACCTGAACCACTGGGAAGCCGAAATCCGCAAGGAATCCGGCAAGCTCGTGGCCAAAGCAAGTTCCAATTTGATTAAGACGCATGTGAAGATAACCGATTTGAAATAGGGACCTGTTTGTAGAAGGCAGAAATACCCGCCGCGGCGGGCAGGCGAAATAGGGTGGAAATACAATGGAAATAAACCGAGCTCGCTCGGTGAAATAATTTCAAATACGTATTTCCTACTATTTCACGGAGCGAAGCGGAGTCTATTTCTACTGTATTTCCATTATATTTCTTTTCCTTATGAACAAGCTCTTTTTATCCATCGTATTTCTTGCACTCCTTTTCTTTGCCTGTAGCCCCGAGAAAAAGGAATTTGGAACGGATATTTCGACTGAGGCGAGTCAGATCACGAAAGGCAAGCAACTTTTTGAGCAGCACTGCGCTTCATGCCATCGCTTTGATCAAGATGCAATCGGGCCAAACCTCAGTGGGCTTACCCGACAGGTGGAATCGAGTTGGATCCGGGCCTTTATCCAAAACCCTGCGGCGGCAATAGTAAACAAGGACCCACGCGCACTGGCATTATTGGAGAAATACCGTACTGAAATGCCGGGTTTTGCACAGTTGGTGGAAGGAGACCTCGATGCCCTATTGAGTTACTTGCATACGTTTTCAACTGCTCCTATCCCCATTTCTGGAGATACCACGACTAACTTAATTCCAGAGAAAATACAGGATTCAGGCATTCGTTTAGAGGTAGCGTTTTTTGCACAGTTGCCTCCTTCCGATGCTGTGGCTCCGTTGGCCAAGATGACCAAGATGGAGCCGATTCCGGGCACCACACGCTTGATGATCAACGACCAACGGGTAGGATTGTATGAATTGGTAGACCAAAAGCCGCAGTTGTACCTTCCGTTGCTGAAGTTGCGCCCCAAAATGGTCAGCAAACCGGGTTGGGCCACCGGACTGGGTAGCTTTGCTTTTCATCCTGAATTTGCAAAAAACGGCCTGTTCTATACTTCACACACCGAGCCGGGCGGCACGTCTAAGGCAGATGTTGGCTATACGGATAGCCTAAAAGTATTTATGCAGTGGGTGCTGACCGAATGGAAGGCAGATGACCCGAAGGCAAGCGTATTTAAGGGAAGTAGTCGC
Organism: Spirosoma fluviale; assembly: GCA_945868725.1. Lineage (GTDB taxonomy): Bacteria > Bacteroidota > Bacteroidia > Cytophagales > Cyclobacteriaceae > Algoriphagus. The sequence goes on along the minus strand of CAMBMU010000041.1, from coordinate 6,645 downwards.
GAGATTTTGCGCGTAAACAACTCCTCCCAGGCCCATGGCATGCAAGAATTGACCTTCAATCCCCAGGCTAAAAAAGGAGCTTCTGCGGATTATGGGTTCTTGTATGTGGGCTATGGGGACGGAGGCACGGCCGAAAATGGATTCCCAGAAATCTCCAATCACGGAGGAAAAGGTATGTATAGCAGCATTTGGCGCATCGATCCTCTTGGGAAAACAGGAAGAAATGGGCAGTATGGAATACCGACCTCCAATCCGTTTTTTGGTAAAAAAGAGTTAGCAGGAGAGGTCTATGCCTACGGATTTCGAAACCCGAATCGTGTTTTCTGGGACGAGAAAGGGCAGCTGCATGCGACGGATATTGGGCAGCACAGCATTGAGGAAATCAACCGTATTGAACCGGGGAAGTTTTATGGCTGGCCAATACGGGAAGGAACCTTTGTAATCAACCCTTATGGGAGTTTCCGCAGCTTGTATCCCTTGCCTGAGGACGATGCCAAATTTGGGGTAAGCTATCCAAAAGTTCAATTGGAACATGACGAGACGGTAGCCATTATCGGTGGGTACACCGTAGCGGATGGACCTTTGAAAGGAAAGTTTGTCTTTGGTGATGTGCCTACGGGAAGGCTATTTTTCGCCGATTTGACTGAGGAGAATGCCATAGCGCAAAGCTGGGGGATTCGATATCAGGGCAAGGAAATGTCTCTACAGGAGCTCGTGGGGAATGATCGGGTGGACCTAAAATTTGGTCGAGACGCCGCGAATGGTCTGTATGTGATGAGCAAGACGAATGGGGGGGTGTATCTGGTGGTGGATTGATCCACCGCGGCGGACCTATCCACCACAGTGACCTATCCACCACGGCGGACTGATCCGCGATAGCGGATCCAACTATGCATAGCCGCGGGTTTACCTACCGCGGTAGGTGAACCCGTGGAAAAAGAAAATAAAAATATGGCCGATCCGCGAAGGCGGATCGAACCATTATAATAGGTGATTGATTTCCGTTAATGTTCAACCCGTCGTTGCGGGTTGTGTGGAACAATATGATCATTCCCCCCAGGTTTCATCCACCACGGCGGATAAACCTGGGGCTATGCAAGGTTTGATCTGCCGCGGCAGATCGTGTTTGGCACTATTTATTTTCAAAAACGGGGTTAAATTTCTTTGATTGTGATTCAAACTGCCATGGTGGACTGATCCACCCCGGCGGACTGATCCGCGATAGCGGATCCAACTGTGCATAGCCGCGGGTGTAACCCGTGGAAAATGGCATAAATAGATGTTCACGATCCGCGAAGGCGGATCGAACCATTATAAGCGGATTTTTTTTCTCGCAAAGACGCAGAGCCTGTCTACCGCAGGCAGGTCGCAAAGAAATCTAACCTGTCTAATCTCTTGCTTCTTGTTTCTTGCATTTTTGTACTATTTCCTTCTTCCTCTTGAATTTATCTAATTTAAACCGTTATTTAGAAGGAGGTAAATTTTTTATGGTACAAAATCAAGAAAGGGCACAGTTCAAGAAAGAGGGAAAGCCAATGCTTTCTTGCGTGCTGTTGCTTCTGTTTTTTTTAGGAGTTTCGCCATTGGTTCTGGCTCAAAATATCGACCAAGAAATTAAGAAAATTGAGGGCATGCAGAATCGAGGAGCATACGATTCAGCGCGTATTCTTGCCAATGAACTTGTGAGATTGCCCTCTATTTCCAATGAGCAAAAGCTTCGTACGTTGCTTGCTAAGCAGTTTTCTTTCTATTACCTCGGACGGTACGACTCACTTCGTGTAGGCATGGCAGTATTGGAGAATGAGATAGGTGAATCGGACGAACTATATCCTGATCTTTTGTTTGTTAGAGGAATACAAAAAGGGGAAGACGGCTCTTATTTGGCAGCTATTGGTGATCTTTTGGAAGCAGAAAAACGGGTTTTGGAAAGAAAAGATTATGAGGCTTTGGGTAGGATTTACAATAGTTTGGCGGGCAACTTTAAAGATCTTGAGGATATTCGTAATGCGAAAAAGTATTATGAGAAAGCAAGGATAGCATTCCAGGACCAAGGCAATACCTTATCCGTTGTCATGGTGTACAACAATCTAGGTGGAGTTTATCGAAAACTCAATGTTTTGGATTCTGCTTTGTATGTGTTTGGAGAGGCAAGTCAGCTATTGCTAGCTCTCAAAAATCCATTTTTACTTGCTCAAAACACCATGAATATGGGTAATGTCTATGAGCAAATGGGCAATTTGGACCAAGCGGAATCTTCTTTTTTGCGATGCTTGGAGATTTCCCAAACGTCCAAGTTGCAGTATGGGATCTTGTTGTCCTCAGCGAATTTAGGCAACCTATATCGTTTGAAAAAAGACTACGATAAAAGCAGGGAATGGTTGAATAAAGCCTTGAAGTTAGCTTCAAGCATGGGTTTGACCAAGGAGAAGGGTTTGGTCCTGGAGCGACTATCCTGGCTGGCTCGCGACACGAACAATTACAAGGAAGCATACGCTCAATCTGTAGCTGCCGTTGCGATACAGGATTCATTGGCATCCGAATTCGTGAAGAAAGAAGTACAAGTCCTACAAGAAAAATTTCAGAATGAAAAAACTCAAAACGAGATTTTGAGTCTTGAGTCCCAAAACCTAAAGACCACACTTTGGCTTTTGGCCGCGGGAATTGGGATACTCTGTCTAATAATCTTCGTGATTTTCATGCTTAATCGGCAAAAACGGATTCTAAACGAAAAATTGATTGCAGAAGCCCAACGGGAGGCGTTGAGTGCAACTATTCAAGTTAAAGACATGGAATTGACCGTCCAGGCCTTACATATCCTACAGATTAAAAAGCTCTTGGACGAGCAGACTGCCTCAGGCTTGCTGGTAGATGAGGAAGGAAATGGAGTCAAGCGGGAAACCTTTGAGTATCTACAGTCTGAGCTGGATAACCGCATTACGGAATCCAATGGTGACTTTTACAAGAATTTGCTGGCGGCCTATCCGGACTTGAAGCCTACCGAATTGAAGTTGTGCTCCTATCTGCGACTCAACTTATCCACCAAGGAACTGGCGGAAGTGCTCAATAAAAGTGCGCGAACCATCGAAAACACCCGCTTTTCGATCCGCAAGAAAATGGGGCTTGGACCAGAAGACAATTTGGTCGCGCAGCTGATCGCGGTGGAAGAGAGATAGGGAAATACGAAATACGATTGACGAAGTACGAAATTTAAGCTAATGTCGAATACCGAACGCCGAGTGAAGAATTTCGAAGTAAAAATTCGTGAAGCACAAGAAGTTCGTATCACCAAAAATCTGAGTCTAATCTCTTGCGTCTTGGCTCTTGCTTCTACTCATCTTGATACTTGATACTAGCGACTTGCTACTTTTTCCGAACGCCGAGTGAAGAATTTCGAAGTAAAAATTCGTGAAGCATAAGAAGTTCGTATCACCACGAATAAAGTCTTGATACTTGCCTGCTTGCCCGCCGCGGTGGGTACTAGCGACTTGCTACTTTTTTACTGCCGAATGCTCGTAAAAGAAGCTTATAAAAAACCACATAGACACATAGGATCTTTTCTATGTGCCTCCTATGTGGTTTACTAATTTTTGGCTAACCTGCCCGCCTGCCTACGGTAGGTAGGCTTCTTCTCATCTTGATACTAGATACTTGCTACTCTTTTCTAATGTCGAACACCGAACGTTGAGTGAAGAATTTCGAAGTGGGGATTCGTGAATTATACTATTCTTGTATCACCACGAATAAAGTCTAATATCTTGATTCTCGGTTCTTGCTTCTACTCAGTCTTGGTACATTGTACATGGTACTTCGTACAGCCCAAAATACGTATAGAGTATTTTTAGAGTAGTGATTTTTTACACGATACCTATCGTTTTTTGAAGCCCTGATTTTCTTGTTTTTCGTTTTGAAGCATGTAATAAAAACTGAAATTGACAGAAACTAGACAGTCTATTTTTTTACAAAAAACGGAATAATTCCATTCCAAATTTTTAAGGCTTTTGGGCCGAGATTTTTCAATTTGAATCCATATGAATAGGGCCATACTTCGATTAGGCTCATTATTCTTCCTAGAATCAGCCTCGTAATTTGCTGAAAATCAATTGTTTATAAAAAAAGAGTATTTTTTGAGTATTGATTTTGATTCGTATGTAACGCAATATCCGATAGTGAGAAGCTACATTCATTATGTAAAACTAAATTCTCTTTGATTTCTTCGACCAAACAAGAATGGATCGGGAGAACCGCCTCCTCTTCAGGAGATATTCAAATTAGCTGCAGGTGGGGTTAATTAGTCAAAAAAACAAAAATTTTGAATTGGTTTTTTACCAATAGCAAAAACAAAAAGATGTCAATGCAAGTGCAAAGGGAAAGTCAACCAAGAAACGAGTCAATTTTTGAAGGACAGAAAAAGAGAATACGGGTGAGGCTATCCTTTTTTCTTAGTCTACTGCTGTCCCTCCTTTTTTTATCCAATTTTGCTTTTGGACAAGCCAATTCTTCATTCATTCGTACATCAGGACCTATCGGTTCTACGGTAACCATTACAGGAACAGATTTAATAGGTGCTTCTGCGGTTAGTTTAAGCTGTAAAGTAGTAACAACATTTACCTTGTCAAATTGCAATGTATGTCAATACAAAGCTCTACGCAGCAGCAAAGAATTCAATCGATTTTGTGAAATATATACTAAGTTCCTATTATCAGATAACTTGAGGGCGATTTAATTTTAAGAGCATTATTCATTTAATAGATACTTAAAAAAAAATTATTTCAAATTCTTGTAATCAAGCTTTTTCAAGAGTAACAAAAATCTGAGGAGAAAATAATAAGGATAATTAACATAGTATTTTATCTGTAGAAAAAATTTTTTTGGGAGAAAAGAGCATAAAAAAGATATGAATATTAGCAAAAAAATAAGATCTGTTTTTCGTTACGCCAGTGCAACAGTTTTTGCCTGTGTTTTGACGTCTCATCTCGTTTTGGGACAAACTGTAATTGCTGAGTATAATTTTGATAGTTCATTAGCACCTACAACAGGTGCATTTGGTAATGCTTCTTATGGATTAACCGCAGCAACGTTAAATACAACAACTATTTGTACTGATGCAGTATCTAGTGGAGTTAACTCATTAAAAATCCCTGATATTTCTTCGCTTAATACAGCTTCATTTCAAGTAGATTTGAAAATAAATGTCACAACATTACCTACAAGCACAGGTACAGTTTTTGTATTAAACACATTACAAAGAGGTCTTCAATTATATTTAGATAAGTTTGGGAAGTTCCAAATTTATGGTAGATTAACTAATGGCCAGTCTTTTGTAACACAATCCACCGCAAATTTAATAACAGCAGGGACGGATTATAATATTTCTGTTCAAGTTGTTGCTAATTCTATTCGCGTAATGCTTAACAATTCACTAGTGTTAGTTTTTAATGTTGCATCAGAAATTGATTTATCAACTAAAGACTTTGTTCTGGGCGATACTTTTTCAGGTAGTTTACCACTCGCAATGTGTATTGATAATTTTAAAATTATAAATAGTCCTCAACAATTTGCTCATGATGAGCAAATAACATTCACGCCAACTTCCTTTTCTAATTTTGCAACTTGTGTTAATTCACCTTCAACCGCCCAAACTTTTTCAGTTTCAGGCACAAATTTATTAAATGATATAGTTATAACTTCAGATTACCCCTCTGGTGTAGTAATGTCTCTTGACGGGTCAGCTTATGTGACTTCATTAACATTGCCAAGAACGGCAGGTATTGTAAATCCTACAACAGTACACCTCAGAATACCAAGTGTTTCAGGAGCAAATACTTTTACCGGGAGTAATTCTAAAGCTTTGTTTATATCATCTGGATCCTCTGCAAACCCATTGTTTAGATTATCTTCTGCTTTATCATTGCAAATTAATGCTCTTCCAACCATCTCTGGAAGTAATTCAATTGCTATTGGCGGCACTACAACATTAACAGGGAGTGCAACCCCAGCAGCGAGTTCACCTTGGGTAAGTTCAAACACCTCAATAGCTAGCGTAAGTTCCAGTGGAGTGGTAACTGGAGTAGCTCAAGGAACGGCAACCATCACTTACACAAACACAGCGGGTTGTCAAGCGACCAAGAGCATAACTGTGTTTTCAGCTCCAACAATAACTTCATTTACCCCAACTTGTGTTGGGATAAGTTCCATCATAACGCTTACAGGAACAAACTTCACGGGCACTACAGCTGTTAGTTTTAACGGAACAGCAGCGACAACATTTAGTGTTGCAAGTGCCACAAGTATAACAGCGACTGTGCCGACCGGAGCAACAACAGGAACAATAGCGGTTACAACACCCGGAGGAACGGTAACGAGTACTGATAATTACACAGTAGTTCCTGCGCCAACAATTACTTCTTTTACTCCTTCAAGTGGAGCAAGTGGAGCAACAGTAACTATAGAAGGAACGAACTTTTCATGTGCTACGGCCGTCAGTTTTAACGGATTAGCAGCGACAACATTTAATGTTGTAAGTGCCACAAGTATAACAGCGACTGTGCCTACCGGAGCGACAACAGGAACGATAGTCGTTACAACACCTGGAGGAACGGCAACGAGTGCTACAAGTTTAACAGTAATTCCTGCACCAACACTTAC
>CAMBMU010000040.1 GCA_945868725.1 Spirosoma fluviale | reverse complement strand
GTGAACCGTTGACAGTGGTCTGTGGACGATTATCACAGTACATTCAAGGATTGCTCTTTGATCTTTTCTAACTCATCCTTCATTTGGATGACTACCTTTTGAATCCCTGCATCGTTGGCCTTTGAGCCAATGGTATTGATCTCTCGGCCAATTTCCTGGCTGATAAATCCAAGCTTCTTCCCTTGACTCAGCTCGGTATCCATACACTTCATGAAGTAGTCTAGGTGCGTTTCTAATCGCACCAGCTCTTCATTGATGTCTATTTTTTCAAAGTAGTAAATCATTTCTTGCTCGAAACGATTCGCATCAAAGGCATGTTCATCCATCCACTGGGAAAAATGCCCCCGAATTCGAGATTGGATTTTCTCTTTGCGATTCGGTTCCTCCGCTTTGATAGCCAGCCATCCCTGTCGGATGAGGTCAATATTTTCCTTCAATTTGACAAAAAGCGAAGCTCCCTCGTCTACTCGGAAGGCTTCACAGCGAATCAAAGCTTCTTCTAGGACCAACTTCACCTGAGCCCAATCGTCGTTATCCTCCCGATCCAAGGCTGTACTAACCATCACTTGAGGCGCCTGCAGCGCTAGTTTAAACAAATCAGTACCCTTTTCACCCACAGAAGCTGCAAGGCGCTCAAAAGTAGTATAATAGGTTTTAAACAACTCTTCATTGAGTTGAACGGGCAAGCTTTGGTTGCCCTTTACCAAAAAATCAATGGAAATACTGACTTTCCCGCGGTCCAATATGGCCTGAGCCCGATTTCTGATTTCAGACTCTTTTTCCGCAAATTGTCTTGGACTGCGAATGGAAAGGTCAAGCATTTTTGAGTTGAGCGTGCGGACTTCTACTTGAATGACCAGGTGCTCATTCTCAAATCCGGCTACCCCATAACCAGTCATGGATTTGATCATACGAGTTAAGCTTTAGAAATTATACCCCAAAGTAAAGTAAAATTTCAAGTCTTCGGTTTTATAATTTCTCACAGGCCTAGCTACATCAAATTTGATGTAGTAATTCATTAGCACGGTGCGTAGGCCAGCCCCGTAGCTTTGAAGCCATGGATTATTAAAGTTGTTCAAGACAATTACAAAAGGTGAACCTGTGGTATTGATTACTTCCGTGTTTTGATCATTGACCTTTTCCCAAGGTGCCGCATCGTTCCATGCAGAGCCAATATCATAAAAACCAACCAACTGAAAATTCTTTACAAAATTGGAGGTGATGGTCCCTCGGGTCAAATAGGAAAATAAGGGGAGTCTCAATTCAGTGGAAAAAGTTAGCGCATTTCGACCTCTGATCTCATCGTAATCAAAACCCCTTAGGTCAATAAAATCAGCAAAAAGCAAGTTGGAGTTTTCAAGCCCATTTGGATTTCTAACTGGTGATGGCTCAGGCCGATTGGCGGGAGGATTGTAGAAACTATTAAACATCCAATTGTCCATCCCTCCCACTAAGTAAGTTTGGGGGTTGGAACCCATAAATGAGCCGAAATAGAATTTGGAAGCCAGGACAATGTTTTTGTGTATTTTCTGATAGTTCCTAAGGTCCACATATAAGTTGCTGAAGGATCGATCCCCGTAATTCAGCCCTTGGTAGTGCTGAAAACCTACCTTGCCTTTGGTGCCGGTGAAGGTATAGAGTCCCATGGGTTCTGTACGGTCATACACGTACTCCAGCTTTGCTCCAGCATAGGAAACTTGCAATTCATTTAACTCTGGTATTTTGCTGTATATTAATGAATCCTCATTCAGGTTGAAGTACTGCGTTTTGGCTACAAACGGTGCGGCATACACGCGGGAATGAATTGTAAGCGGGTAGGAGACGCCCGTCTCCACTTTAGTAAGCACATATTTCTGAAAACTGAAGTCTCCGTCTGTTACCCGAAGGGTTTTTCGATCATACCTCCCTCTGAAGTCAAGTCGGGATTTTAGGTATTCGTATTCAAACCAAATGTCCCCTCCCGAATCAAAGTCCAAGGAGGTCATAATGCCTCCCATAAAGAGGTGATTATCCAATACATCGGTCATCTTGCCTTGAAGACTCATTCCAAAGCCGCGAAGGGGATCTACCACAAAGCGGGAATTGATGTGGTTCGTGAAGAATTGAGTTTCCATTGGGCGAGGCCCAGAGACCATCTTCTGCAAGTTTTGCTTTCGGAAGGTTTCCAGTAAATTATTTTTTCCTACTTCTGCATTACCGGCCACAGCCCCTGTAGAATTTGGATTTTTAGCAGGAATTGAATCAAAGGTGTAGTTTTCCGTATTCACTCCTCTCCTAGTTTCAAATCGCAAACGATCGGTGGTCAAAGAGGATGTCTTTTGAGAAAGCGTGTCCATGGAATTAATGGGAACCACAAGCTCTGGACCTGCTAACTTTTCCTGCTTAGCTCGAGTAGCTTGCTGCGTTTTGGCCTCAAGGATCCTTCGAGCAGCAAGGCGTTCGTTTAATTCTTTCGCTTGAGCCAATTGAAGCCTTGGTGTACTTGGTGTAAATTGATCGGTTCCTGTGTAGGAATCTACATACAGCTCGGACTCTTTCCCATTGCGGACAGCATAAGCCATCTTATTCATTCTGGAATTCACATCAAACACCTCAATACTCGTATCAAAGGAGGAAATTTGTGTTGAAACTTGGTTTCCAATATTATGCTTTACCAGGTTGGAGATTCCACTCAGGTCACTCAAAAAAACTAAGTTGTTGCCATTGATCTTTCTGGGAAATGTATTTTTGCTATTCGCGTTGGTCAACTTTGTATATACCGTGGTATCCTTCAGTACTTGAACTCGATACAAATTGTATTGCCCTGGGAAATTAGCCAGAACAGGAGCTTTTTGCAGGACCGAATCTGGCAATTCTATAAAATTACTCGAATACACAATCGTCGAATCATTCAAGAAAACGGGAGTTAGCTCATCAAAAATATTATCTGTTAGGCGCTTCCCTTGCCCTCTTAAATTAAGTGTGTAGAGATCAGTCTTCCCATTTGAAATGGCGGAAAGAACCATATTCTTCCCCGACTCATTAAAGTCAAAACTAAGAATCTGAGTAATGTTGCGTAGAAACACCTTGTCCCGAGAAGAACCATCTAAGGACCGTTGCCTCAAGGTAGTCAAACCACGCTTGAATGTGGCGATCGCTAAAGTCGCTGAATCCCTCCACGCAATAACAGGCGCATGTAAGTTCGGTGGCAGTTCCTCATGCTTCGATCCACCCTGATAAATTCGCAGTTGAGTCCCTGAAGCGAGATCACGAACCCAAACCGTTGCTTTACCCGCATTGTTGAGCACATAGGCTAGGTGGAGGCCATCTGGACTAAACTTCACATCTGTAATCGCTCCATCAACACGAGAAGAAGTTGTGGCAATGGCTTTTTTTGAATCTAAGGTTTTGAAATTACTATAAACCGGCTCGTTGACTTTTAAATAGAATTGCTGCCAATCGGTAAGAAATGATTTGATATTGATTCCAATCGTATTCGCAATGCTGTTTTCTTCACTTCTATTGATTCGAGAAAGATTTAGGATACTGGAAACATACCTCCTCCCATATTTTTCTGAGATGTAATTCCAGATGGACTGTCCTACAAGTCCCGCCTCCAAATCAGTGAGCGTATGAAGCTTTGGATTGGATGTATTCTTTAAATAACGACGGATGTAATCGTCCATTTCACGGCTCCAGCCTTTGGCTAGGTAATTTGATATCCCATCAACATACCAATCTGGAAAATTAGTAATCAAGTTGGCTTGAAATGCATCGGCAACAGAAGCTCCATACAGCATCTCTCGTACAATGACCTTGGAGGTGGCAAACAACAAGTCTTCTTTAAATAAATCCATCCGTCCCTTGTAGGCTACCTCTGCGACGAGACGCGTAAATTTGGTTTGTCCCTCTTCGGTATATTGCTGCGCATTGAGGTCCAAATTACTCTGAAGTCGCTCTTCTGGGGAATTGTAAAGGTAAATTCGGGGCTTGGTGTAGGCTACATACCCAATGTTTTGAGTCAACTTGCTGAATTCAGACTCTAAAAACTCAATGGCCATCTTGGCATTTACGCCACCTTTGTCGTAATAATAGACTTCAAAATTGGCTGAAGTATAATTATACCATTTGAATTCCTTGTGCTGAACCCGGTTTTTGCCAAAGCGCTCTTGGTCAAATTGAGCCCATGCTTCTGTCCCGCAGCCAAGAAAGAGGATTAAAAAAAGGTATCGAAATACACGCATTCGCATTTCCAACGATAGAGTTAGGTTTTAAATATACTTAAAATACCGAGAGATCGAAACTTCCTCCGGTAGTGGGTGCCCTTCCAAAAGAAAATCCCGCATTACCCCACTAAAATAAGGAACCAAAGATACTCCCTTAGCACCAAATCCATTAAAGATGTAAACGCTTTGCGCTTCAGGATGTTTTCCTAAAAATGGTTTTCTATCTTTTGTTGCTGGACGAATCCCTACTTTGTGCCCACAGATCTCTTGAACAGGCACGCGAACCACCTCAGTCAATTTTTCCAATAACTCCTTTTTGGCTGTTTCTGTTGGTCCTACCTCTAGATCATGCCAAGTATAGGTGGACCCTACCCTAAAATTTCCATTGGCCAAAGGCACACGAAAAACGCCCCGGTTCACAATAAAAGGTGGCGAGAAATTCTGCTTCAATTCCAAGATCTCCCCTTTGACTGGAGCAAAAGGTAAAAATGAAAAAAATCGGGACTGCATCGACCCCAATCCATTGCAATAAATCACTGCCTTTGCCTTGAGGGCTCCATACCTCCAGCTAGCCTCACCTTCCTGCAGCAACTTTTCTTCCTTATACTCTTCCTGAATTAATCTATTCCCAAAATAGGCAACCATCCCCTCCAAAAAAGTAGGTATATCTAGCCAACCAGAATGCTGAAGCTTCACCCCTCCAAAAGGATCTTTGAGGTTTTCATGCTGGCTCTCCACTTCAATTTTTTGAACAAAAGGCTGAATAGCTGGATCGCTCGAATGTCCCATCCATTCATTTTGCTCTTCAATGGATAGGAAAGGGCGATAAATGGGTTGGAGGGTGAGAAATTTTTTTCCAGTCACCTCCTCCAACTCTTGGTAAAATGGAACTATCGCGGGAAATAAGAGTTCCCCCTTCCAGGTTTTGACCATTTTCCTTCCAGTAACTGGATTAAATAACCCCGCTGCCACCTGGCTACTTTGGTTCCTTTCCGGCTGATCCAGTAGCACCACTTTTTTACCTTCTTGAATTAATCGATAGGCCAAGGCAGAGCCGGCCAATCCTTGTCCAATGATTAAAAAATCAATTTCCATGTCCTAAATTAAGCCCATAATTCTTTACTTTGCTTTAATCTCTTCGACTTTTCACATGCTTCACATCAAGTGCTTCACCTTCAACCCTTTTCAAGAGAATACCTACCTGCTTTACGATGAGGAAGGCACAGCTACACTTATTGATCCAGGGTGCTACACAGAAGAAGAAAAAAGGGAGTTGGAAGCATTTATCGGTGAAAAGGGACTACAAGTTACCCAACTGCTAAATACACACTGCCACATCGACCATGTGCTAGGCAATGCCTGGGCCATGGACCGATTTCAAATTTCCTTACAGATTCATGCCTTGGAAGTTCCGGTCCTGAAATCAGTGGAAGTGTATGCACCCAACTATGGCTTCCAAGACTATGTTCCATCTACGGCAAGCTCATTTCTAATAGAAGGTCAAGAAATTCAGGTTGGCAAAGAAAAATTACGCTGTATTTTTGTTCCAGGACATGCACCAGGGCACTTGGTGTTCCACCATGAAGCTAGCAAGCGCTGCATTGCAGGTGATGCGCTCTTCAGAGGAAGCATCGGTCGCACGGACTTACCAGGTGGAAATCATGCCCTGCTCCTAGAAAAAATCAAATCACAGCTATTTGTGCTCCCGGAAGAAACACTGATTTTTCCCGGCCATGGCGCAGAAACAAGCATTGGTTATGAGAAAAAAAACAACCCATTTGTAGGTCTAAAAGCACAGTCGTGAACCTAAAAGCACAGCTCCCCAACTTCATCACGCTACTGAATCTCCTTTCTGGTGTCTTGGGAATCCTATGGGTTCTTGAAGGACAGCCACTCTATGGGGCCTATTTTGTGATCCTAGCTGCAATCTTCGACTTTTTTGATGGGTTTACTGCCCGATTGTTAAAGGTTCAAAGTGATATGGGGAAAGAGTTGGACTCCTTGGCGGATGTGGTCTCCTTTGGTGTACTTCCAGGAATACTCCTGTATTCCCTCACCAAGAGCCAAACCGAGGCTACCTTCCTCCCCTATTGCACGCTGATCATCCCCATGCTGTCTGCCTATAGACTCGCAAAGTTCAATCTGGACACCCGACAAAGTGATCGATTCATTGGACTCCCTACACCTGCCAATGCACTGTTGCTTACCACGGTGCCCCACCTGGCAGCCCGCTGGCCTGAGTTAAGCCCCTGGCTAAGCAGTCCGATTGCTTTGGTAATAATTGCTTGGCTGACTAGTTTACTCTTGGTCGCTGAACTTCCCTTGATTGCTTTAAAATTTAAAAACAACAGTTTCACAGACAATTCCTACCGGTATGCATTGCTAGTTATCGGGGCAGTTTGCCTGATATGGCTACAGCTAGCGGGTATCCCTTTGGTGATTCTTGCCTACCTCCTACTTTCGGGGATGGAAAACATGTTGCGTAAAAAATGAGCAAGCAAAGCTGTGCCCTATTCCTTTTTTTGGGACTGTTTTGCCACCCCACCTTCTCCCAATCCTATCGCTTCACTGCAGGCGTTACGGAGCCTGGGGTGTACAAACTTAGCGCTGATCAGGCTCGGAAACTGGGTTTTGGAAATTTGGAGGAAGTTGCCCTCTACGGATATCCGGGGATGCTGCCTCAAGTGCTGGATTCAACGCAACTGCGGCCCCAGGAAATCCCTACCTGGCTCCATGAAAATCAACTCTTTTTTTATTTGGCAGGACCCCATAGTTCTGATTTCACCGAAGATGGAGCGCTAAGCTATTCCCATCACCTCTACACCGATACCCTACGCTATGTGCTGGGCAAAAAATCAGGCCCAAGAAGGATTGAAGCGAGAAGCGGTACTGCCATCACTCCCAGTAGCCTTCCCATTTGGTACCAGCTCCTTGCCGTAAAAGAAGAAAAAATCAACCTGCTCAACTCGGGGAGATCCTGGTATTCACTTCCGATTCGCCAAGGCCAAAGTTTAACGATCAATTTTGGAAAAAATGCAGGCACTGCAGCTCCCTGGCTCCTTCACGCTCGGTTGATGAGCCAATCCTATAGTCCATCTTCCATCCGAGTTTGGACTGATGCCGAACAATTGGAAGAGGTTATTTTTTCACCGATATCCAACAGCACCTATGCCATCAAGGGCAATGAGGTTCGTGTCAATAAAACATTTAATCCAAAGGGGGACCGGTTAGACCAACTACGATTTAGCTTCCAAGGTGTAGGTTCTGGACATTTGGATGCTGCCTTAGTCGGAATCCCATTTACCAATTCAACCTTAAAAGAAGGGTTGCTATCGGGGAAACAAGAAAATCCAATCTCTCTAGAGACAGGCCTTCAAACTTGGGAGATTAGCGATTTTTACCAGCCTATTCGCTACACCCAAGGGAAATCTGCCCTAGGGAAAAAGTGGATCCTTTTTTTACCTAAAAACGCAAAGGAACTGGGAAACTTCAAAGCCATCACAGCTAAAAGTCCGAAGACAAATTCAGCGGAATTGATGGTGATTACTGTACCCCAGTTTAAACAAGTGGCCCAACAATTTCAGGAGTTCAAAGCCAGCCAGGGTATCCCAACCCAGGTAGTTTTTACTTCAGAAATCTACGATTGGATGGGCTATGGCAACCCTGATCTTAGCGCCATTCGAAATTACATTGCCCAGGAATACCACCAAGGTAAGCAGCTAAGGAATGTACTACTCCTTGGAAAAGGCACCTTTGACTACAAAAAGAAGTTGGGAGGTCGCCCCAATTTAGTGCCTATATACACCAGCAGGTCTAGCTTAGATCCCTTGACTACCTACAGTTCGGACGATTACTTCGGTATTTTGGACTGGGGATCTGGAGAATGGGAAGAAAGTAAATCCGGAGATGCGCTCTTACGAATTGGAGTCGGCCGCGTACCAGCAATCACCTTTGCGGAGGCTAAAAGTTGGCTAGAAAAAAGTAGCAACTATGAAAAACAGGGGGATGCCTTCCCGAGTAGGACCATCACCTTCTTGGCAGACGATGGAGACAATGGAGTTCATATGCGCGACTCTGAAGTTCATGCTGCCTATCTCGAAAAAAATATACCCTTTTACCGCAGCCAAAAACTTTACCTGGACCGGTTTGAACAAACAAAAACTGGTGGAAGGCAAGAATCTCCTGCTGCAAAAAAAACAATTCTTGAAAGCCTCAACTCGGGCACCCTTTTGCTCAATTATGTGGGACATGGAAATGAAACCACGCTTACAGCTGAAGAAATTTTCAAGGTTCAGGATCTGGAAAATTGGCCGAATCAAGCCCAACTTCCACTTTGGTTTACCGCTACCTGCGAATTTGGAAGACACGATAGCCCATTTGTTCGGTCGGCAGCAGAGGAGTTGCTTTTTGCCAATTCAAAAGGTGCCATAGGCCTCCTCGCAACTGGAAGACCCGTGTTTAGCTCTGTGAATTTTACGATCAACGAAGCCTTTATTCAGGCACTAGCAGCTGCAGGAAAGTTGGGAGCTACGGATTTGGGATCTTTGTATCGACAAACAAAAAATAAAAGTTTGAATGGCTCTTACAATCGAAATTTTTCGCTGATGGGAGACCCAAGCCTGCGATTGGCACTTCCAGAAGCTAGCGTTCGCATTGAAAAAATAGTTGCGCTCAACAATCAAACTGCAGTCGATACGCTTTCCAACTTGAATCCGATGAAGCTTACTGCAGCCGTGATAGATCCTCTCACACAAGCTTTCTTATCCAGCATTCAAGGAGGTTTCAGGCTAGAGATTTGGGGTCAAGCCACTAAATTCAAAACACTTGGAGATGAAAATTCTTCTTTTGAATTTTCAGAGGAGAATCAACGGATATTCTCAGGAGAGGGAGAAGTTAGGAATGGGAAAATAGAAAGCCATTTTATCCTTCCCGAAGGACTAGAAAGCAGCCGTGAAAAAATTCAGATACGGATTCAAGTCTGGGATAAGGAGAAAAAGATTCAAGCTACTGGAGTAGTATCCTTACCACTTCTAAACCAGAAAAAGGGGGATTTAGATCAAAATGGGCCCCAAATAACTGCCGAAATAGATGGGAAAGGGATAGCAAACATCCCCCCAATCTCCAGCACTCAAGTTCGGGTAGTACTTACTTTCCGGGATCCAAGTGGCCTAAATAGTTCGGCGCTTCTTCCAGATAAAACAATGCACCTACGAATAAACCAGGGCCCTCCACAGCAGATTTATCAGGCGTATCAGGCACTTGAGGGAAATTTTGAAAAAGGGACAGCCCAAGTATTACTTACTGGATTGAAGGAAGGAAAAAACACCATTGAAGTACTCGCTTGGGATAATTTTGGAAATAAAGGGATTTATTCTTTCTCCCTTGAAGTACAAAATAGTGAGCAATTGCAGGTGATTTCACATCAAATCTATCCCAATCCAAGCAGCACAAATGCTTCCATTCGCTTTCAACATAATCGACCTCAGGAAACCTTGCAGGCAATATGGACTGTTTATTCTACACAAGGCCAAGTACTATTTTCGGAGATAAGACGTTTTGTAAACGCAGACGAACAAATCGAAGGCTGGATTTGGATTTTTTTCCAAAGCAAAATGAAATATCCAGCGAAAGGAACTTATATTTACAGCTTAACATTGCAATCGGAATCTTCACGGGAAGTGGATTCGGTTAGCGGAAAACTGGTGATTCAATGAACAAAAAAGCCATTTTAAGAAAGCATACAATTTTTACGCTAGTTTTTGTACTTGCTGGACTCAGCTCATTTGCACAAAACAGTGTGATCATCTCGGGTCAAGATCCTAGTCGGAGAGTGATCACAACAGCAGTCCCTTTTTTAAATTTTGCTCCAGACTCTCGCCATTCGGCCATGGGTGATGTAGGGGTAGCAACCTCCCCAGATGCAAATTCGACCTATTGGAATGCAGGAAAGCTTGCCTTTATCAAGGATGATTACGGCTTTTCGCTTTCCTACTCTCCATGGCTAGGAAAACTAGTCAATGACATGTCCTTGAGCTACCTATCAGGCTACAAAAGAATAGATGAAAATTCTGCTTTTGGATTGGATCTTCGCTACTTCAATATGGGAGACATCTCCCTCACAGATGGAAGAGGCAATCCTATCGGAGAGTTTAATCCTCGAGATATCGCAATTGGGGGCACTTATTCCAGAAGATTATCCGAAAACCTAGGCTTAGGCATTTCAGCACGATTTATCCATTCCAACCTTTCTGGCAACATGTCTGCTTCTGGAGGCACAGAGTCTCGCCCTGGAATAAGCGTAAGCACTGACATTGGACTTTACCATCAAAAATCAACTCTCATTGGGCAGAAGGAAGGCGTTTGGTCTTGGGGTCTAACCCTTTCGAACATTGGTCCAAAGATCACCTACAACAGTGCGGAAGATTTGGATTACATCCCAACAACCTTCCGAGTGGGTACCGCTTACATGATTAATTTAAATTCAACCAGCTCCTTGACTTTCGCTTTGGATGCCAACAAGTTGATGGTTCCCACACCACCTACCTACGAAACGAATTCAGACGGAACTCTAGCCACAGACGCAAGTGGCAATCTGATAATTGCCGAAGGAAAAGATCCTGATAGACCGCTAATTTCTGGAATGTTTGGCTCCTTCAACGATGCTCCTGGAGGCTCCCAAGAAGAGTTGAGCGAATTAACCCTTTCTTTTGGAATGGAGTATTTGTACGCAGACAAGTTTGCACTTCGCACAGGCTATTTTTATGAGGACGACAGCAAAGGTGGCCGTAGGTATTTTACGATGGGTGCTGGCTTTACCATGAAGCGCCTTGGTTTAGACTTCTCTTATTTAGTCCCACAGGTTCAAAACCATC
The DNA here is from genome assembly GCA_945868725.1 of Spirosoma fluviale. Taxonomy (GTDB): domain Bacteria; phylum Bacteroidota; class Bacteroidia; order Cytophagales; family Cyclobacteriaceae; genus Algoriphagus. The sequence goes on along the minus strand of CAMBMU010000040.1, from coordinate 11,454 downwards.
CTCTCGCAGAAACCCTCCGGTTTTCGCTCCGCTATTCCATTGCTTCCATTGCTGCTGCAAATTAATGTCTGTAGACCGCTCTAAAGCGCCTCAATTTTCTCTTCCTACTAAATTCGCATTGCCTGCTCCCCAGCAATTTCAGCTGGCTTGTGGAAGTAATGTTTTTTATTTCCCCACACCAGGTATTGATGCGGTCAAGGTAGAAGTAATTGGCAATAGCTCCCGTTCACTTCTACCAAATAGCCAAGCGCTGATCCCCTCTTTTACGCTGCAGATGCTTCAAGAAGGCACGCACAAACTAACCTCGCAACAGCTTGCAGAATTTTTTGATTACCATGGAGCAGAAGTTTACCCTACCTTAAGCTATACTCAGGAAGGATTGAGTTTGCTATGCATTAAAAAACATCTGTTTACCCTGCTACCCACATTCATCTCCCTTTTTACGGAGGCAACATTTCCAGAAGAGAACCTAGCGAAAAGAAAGTCTCAACGGGCACTTAGCCTCAAACTGGACCAAGAAAAGCCGAGTTCTAGGGCAGCTCAGCTTTTCAAAAAGGGATTGTTTGGTCCAAGTCACCCCTTTGGTCAAGAAATTACGGAAGCACATATCTCGGAAATTACGCCGGCATTACTTCAAGCCTATTATCAGGATCACCTGTGGAAAGATTGCAGTCTATTTCTTTCTGGAGACTTTAAGACACAGGAACTGGAGCAGTTACTGGCTACTCTTGAACAGCTTCCTCTCAAGCAGGGTGCAAAAAAACAAGGTTTACCAGCGCCAATAGCAGCTACTGCCTCGCTCCTAGAAGATCGCGCAGATGCGGTGCAGAGTAGTATCCGATTTGGTGCTTGGTCTATCCCAAAGCATCACGAAGATTTTCCTGCCTTGGCCGTATTCAATACGCTATTGGGTGGTTATTTTGGTTCACGCCTGGTAAAAAATATTCGTGAAGACAAGGGACATACCTATGGCATTCATTCTTCCTTGGTTGAATTAGACGAATACGCCTATTGGGTGATTGCAGCAGATGTAAAGAAAGCGTACCAGGAAGAGGTCTTTGCGGAGATTGATAAAGAAATTCAAATTCTTCGTACCGTACTTGCCAGTCCAGAGGAGATCGAGATTTTGAAAAATTACCTAATTGGACAATTGTTTACCAAATTCAGTTCTCCCTTTGACCTTATCGATCAATTCAAAGGTGTATACTATGCTGGACTTGATTTTAGCTTCTATGAAAAACGGTTTGACTACCTAAAAAAATTCACTGCAGCGGACCTTTTGTCTATCGGTAACCGCTATTTTTCAAGTTCAGACCGAGTGAAAGTTCGCGTAGGCTAAGGGTATGGCCTAGTTGGCTTCTAAATTAACCCAAAAGGTCTTTCAAATATCCCTCAGCTTTCAAGTGTTGGAAAATCTCTACACAAGCCCATGCATCCGTAGCCGCGTAGCGAAGCTGCTTTTCGGTGAGCTTATCTGCCTCCCAGTTTGATACTTGTTCGGCCTTAGAAATACGAATCTTCAAGACCATTCCACAGAGGTTCCGTACCCCTACATTGTGAAATCCTACTTTTTTTAACTCCTCATTCAAATCAAAAAAAGACAGCGGATAGAAGGAGTCGCTTAGCTTTTTGAGAGCCTTGAGGTCATCGAGTACGGCCGCCCCTACTTTAAGTACATTTTCTTTTTCCAATAAGCTCCTCAAGGGAGGTGGAAATCCAATTTGATTGAGTCGAAAAACAAATGCTTGATTGGCAGTGGAAAGTTGGAGCAGAGACACATGATTGAACTCCCCCTTCCGAAAGGAAGGCTTGGTCTCCGTATCAAACCCAATTAAAGGCTGATTTTCTAAAAAATCTACCGCAGCCTCCACTTGATCTGGCTTATCGATCAGGTAGATTGGACCTTCAAATTGGCCCAAGGGGAGCTCGCTAATTTCTTCTTTACTAATACTAAATGGGATCATACCAACTCTTCTTCCTTTTCGTAATAGTTGATTCCAATATTGAGATACCCATACAGGATGGTCATAATAGGGCTAATGATATTAAAAAAGCAATACGGAGCATACACGAGGGTAGCAACACCCAGTACCGATGCTTGAGTGGCACCACAAGTATTCCAAGGCACCAATACTGAAGTCACTGTAGCAGAATCCTCTAAGGTACGGGATAGGTTTTCTGGTTTCAGCCCTCTTTTTTTGTACACATCAGCAAACATCCTTCCTGGTACCAAAATCGCCAAATACTGATCTGAAGTGGTGATATTGAAGAAAATACAGGTAGCCGCTGTGGTAGCAATCAGTGATCCAACGCGGTGTACTTTTCGGATGACTGCCTCTGCCAATACCTTGAGCATGCCACTTTCTTCCATGATCCCACCAAACACCATGGCACAAACAATAAGCCAAATGGTATTGAGCATCCCTGCCATCCCTTTAGTAATCAACAATTCATTGACTAGGGCATTATCAGTCACAATGCTGATTTTCCCATACATGGCCATCATCACCCCCTTAAATCCTAAATACGCGAAGGAACCCTCTTCACCTACCACTCGAGCGATGATCTGTGGTTGAAAAATTAAGGCAAACACCCCTCCCAACAAGGCTCCTACCAACAAGGCTGGCAAGGCAGGCACTTTTTTTATAATCATAAAAATGACGATTGCCGGAACTAGAAATAACCAAGGAGTAAGGGTAAAGGTGCTGGAAATGATAGTTGAAATTGTTTTCACATCTTCCACATTCCCTTCAGTCTGGTAGTTGAGCCCAATCACAAAAAATAATAGGAGCGTAATCAACATGGTAGGTGTAGTCGTCTTGGCCATGTGTCGGATATGGGTAAATAAATCCGTACCCGCCATCGCTGGAGCTAGATTAGTGGTATCGGATAAAGGAGACATTTTGTCCCCAAAATACGCCCCCGAGATGATGGCTCCTGCAATGATTCCTTCCTCAAATCCCAAGGCTTTTCCTATTCCTAACAAGGCTACCCCTACGGTAGCTACAGTGGTCCAGCTGCTACCAGTAGCCGTAGATACGATGGCACTGATAAAACAAGCAGCAAACAAAAACAAGGTTGGACTAATGACTTGCAAACCATAATAAATCATGGCAGGTACTATACCACTAAGCAACCAGGTACCTGCAAGTGCTCCAATCAAAAACAAAATAAGAATGCTACTCATCGCTGAGCTAATACTTTTAACGACTCCCTCTTGAAGTGCATCCCAGGTGTAACCCAACCTAAAAACCGCAATCGATCCGGCCACAGTGGCTGATAAAATCAAAACAATTTGATTGGACCCAGAAAGCCCATCGGTACCAAATATCTTAATGGTTAATACGAGGAGGATAATTAAAAAAACCAGAGGGATAAGTGCTTCGAGCACCTTCGGAACTTTTGGTATTTTATTCATTCGATTGTAGTCGAGAGTTTACAAGCCATGAAGCTAAAGAAAAAAACTTAATTACAGTTCTGAAAGTAGTTCAGAAACCTCCTTACCTACTTGCCAGCCAAGGGCTACTCCCATGCCGCCCAGCCGAACTGCAACCGCTGTTTTCTTTCCAATCTGTTGGATAATGGGTGATTTTTTTGCGCCAAAAGCCATGATCCCGGTCCACTCCATTTCCCATTCCACAGGTCTTCCTGGGAAAATCACTTCCTGAGCCAAACGATTCAAATGCTCCTTTATGACAGGATTTACCTCAAACTCTGTGGTTTTTTCCTTTTCAAAATCTTTGTTTCGAGCCCCTCCCAAAAGTAGGCGTCCCTCCACCTCTCTGAAATACACATATCCTCGGTCCATATGAAAGCCTCCTTTCCAAGGAATTCCTCCGTCTATCGGCTTACTTAAAAGAATCAATCCTCTACCCGGCTCCAAGGGGGAGGAAGGCCATAATTTATGGGTAAACGCATTGGTACAAATAGCTACGCGCTCCCCAAAAAACTCAAAAACTTCCTTTTTATCTCTTTTTTCTGCCAATACCCTACCCTCCTCATGGTCTACTTCTACCACAGAGAGTCCAGTTAGGATTCGAATTCCTAGGCTAGAGGCCTTGGTCCAAAGTGCATTCAAATAAGCACCAGGATCCAACTCCCCCTCAAAACGGTTTTTGACTACTGCCTTCACCGTTTCGGAAAACCCGAATTTATGCGGGTCTTTTACAAGAGAAAAAACCTCTTTATTAAATAATTTCCTGAGTAGGTGATTGATATCGGATAGTTGCTCCAATGCATCCAGCTGTTCCTCACCTATAAGTTCATACCCATTACGGTGCTGGTAGCGCAGTGCTTGGTCTCCAAATTGTTTCCGTATCTGTTTTAAACCGGAATATCTTTTCTCAACCAAGTGGAGCACCTCATCAGGGGTCATGGTCCAAAAATCATCTAAAATTTCTGTCAAACTGCCAAAACAAGCAAACCCTGCATTTTTAGTACTTGCTCCAGAAGGAAAAATTCCCCGGTCAACCACAAGCACCTTTGCTTTTTTATGCTGCTTTTTAAAATGAATTGCAGCTGATAGTCCCGTAAAACCGGCTCCTACTACGATTAAATCGTAGTGCAAAAAATTTTTTTGCTCCCAAAAACTCAACATAGGCAGAGATAATTTACTTTTTAAACTTGGTTGGTTAACTTGTGACACCAAGAACCGCATTTTAACCCAATAATCCATGAGAAACATTGATTCCCTACTCCTAGAATATGGCGAAAGCCATCAGAATAAAACCAATAAATTAATTCACTGGTTTTGTGTTCCAGCAATCTTCTTTAGTGTGGTAGGGCTGGTATTCAGCATTCCAAGTGGGTTTTTAGCTGACCTACTTCCTTTTTTAGGGGATTATGCCAACTGGGCAACCCTTACCCTTTTCTTAATGCTGATCTATTACATTTCTCTATCCCCTGCCCTTACGCTGGGCATGTTACTTTTTTCTGCCTTCTGTTTGTTTTTATCCAATTACCTAGCGATTACCTACCCTGGCATGTTGGCGTACATCAGCCTAGCTGTATTTGTATTGGCGTGGATCGTTCAGTTCTATGGACACAAGATCGAAGGCAAAAAACCCTCCTTTTTAAAGGATATCCAATTTTTGATGATCGGCCCAGCTTGGCTGATGCATTTTATCTACAAAAAAATAGGAATAGCCTACTAATTTCAGAATAGCCGCTTCCAGACACTTCTCATTTGGCAAAAATCTCCCTAGCTCGAGCCAATGCGGCTTGATTAGATTGGGTTTGGATGTTGGCAAGGATGGAACGTTTTTCCTTCGCCGTGAGCCTCCAATTTAGCGAAGCACGCTGCATACTTCCAGATATTTCAGAAGCCTGCGTTGCAGAAAGCTTCCCAGGCACATATTCAAATTCAATTTTTTCTACGCCAAAAGGCATGGATTCCGACATGTAATTGTAAAGCACTTCGTTGTGAATGCTTTGCACCATGTCCCAGTTGACATAGATGTTTTTAAGTGGGGTAATGATTTTTTCTAGGATTTTAGAAGACTCTAAACTGGAGATTTCGGGAGATTTTTCCGAATCACGAATGGTGATCAGCACAACTCCAGAAGTATTCGCACCAATCCAATCTTTAAATACATAGCCAAATCGTAGGGCGTCTTGTATCCCGAAGTTATCGGATAAACCTGTATCCATTGTTTTCATTTTCGGATCGGAAGGGAGCTCCACATTTGGCGTTATAAAGGGAAATGTAGCGCTCATTCGCAAGGCAGTTAGAAAGCGTAAATTACCGGGATCCTGGTTTGCAAAGAACCGCATGAAGTCAATGGACTGCTTTTTTTCTTGTGGCAAAGGGCTATCAAGGGCGCTGCTACCAAAAAATGAGAAGGAATGAGGGGACACCACTAATTTTCTGCCGTCGTTGACGATCAAAGTGGTCAAGGGCAACAAAGGGATCTTTCCCATTGCCTCCGGTTCTTTGTAGTCCTCCAAGGATTTGTCCATTATCCCTTTCGTATTTTTATTGAGTTGCTCTTCAAAAGCAAATCCCCGGTCCTTGGAATATACTCTCCCCTTGTACTCCACTTTTTTTGTTTGAAACAAGAGATCATTGACTAAAAGGCTAAATAAAATAGGATTCAGGTTATCCGCTGCCAATTGATTTAGGTATTCCGGAGCACCAAGGTCTAGGTTGGGGTCACTGAGAGATCTCAAATAAAGTTCGCGAAAGAACGCCTCCCCTAAAACGCCCCCAGAAGCTCCTGTATACAGAAAAGAGTGCTTGGTAATCTCGCCTGAGGAACTGACATGAAGCTCTTGAAGCACTTTCAAGGTCCAGAGTGCTGCCCGCTGCCCACCCCCACTGGCTGCCACTAGCACCAACTTGGGTTTGGAGGAAGCTGGAAACTTAGCTCGCCAGCGATCCAGGATCTGCAGCACCTGCTGCTTATCCTTTCGAAGGGTATCCGGATGCGTTAAAGCATCTAATCGCTCCAAATTATAGGGTGCTGCTGCAAGGGAATAATCCATTCCATAAGCTTGGTGGGACTTATTTAACCAAGAAAAAGAGGAAAGAAAATTTGCTCCTAACACAAGAATAAGAACCACCATTGCTGCCCAGGATCTGAGCCAAAAAATCAAGGCTCCAATCCCCATCAAGAGGATGGCGAGCAAAAGCAAGGCACTCATTGCAGCTGGAAATTGCAGTGGCTCCTGTTCGTTAAAAACCCCTAAAAATAGAATTACCGAAACTAGAAAAACTTGAATTAAAAAAAGATTCCAGTGATTTTGATGGAAAACACGAAGCAACTTTGCCTTCTCAAAACGGGAGATATCTGGCCTAACCTGCTCCCACCTTAACCGAAGATTTAGGAATACTCGAACCGCTGGACCCTCCAAATTAAAGGGGTCTGCCTCTCCTACCTTCAACCGATTACTTCGGCTCACCCTTCGGAGCCGTTTGTCGATGGTTTCAGAAAAAAGCATAAAAAAGCCCTTGTTGGTCAAGCCCAAGTACCCAAAAAGAAGGGCATAGGCCAAGATGCTGCCCAAAGAAAAACCAAGATACAAGCGGAGGACTTCCCAGTTGGATCCCAGGTCATTGTCCAACTGAAATAGCACAAACTCAATCGTATAAATCAGATAAAAAATAAGGGGAATGAGGGAGTTATTGAAGCAAAAGTGAATAAAGGGGCGATGCACTACAGCAAGAAATGAAAACCTCCACCCATCCATGATGTAGGTGGTCATGTGGAAGGCCATGGTAAATACTGCCAAGCCTAATCCCATCCAAAAAAAACTCAACCAAGAGACTTCATGCCGGTATTCGGGATCTAGAAATAAATACGGAATACCTAGGACTACCCCAAATTGCTGCAGCACAAACCCCAACAAAACCAACCAAATCAACAGCAAGGAAAGGTTCTTCTGAAGATGAAGAATAAAAAGCTGTATAGGAAAACTACGAACAAAAATCTGCCACATGGTCAGTTGGTTTAAGAAAAGGGTATCAGCCCTTCTACTATTCAAACCCTAGTGGCAAAAAAGAAATCAAGGTCCCAAGGATTGAGATCAGAAGGTGTTTTTTTAATAGATCAACTTAACTCTTTTTTTCGGGCATCACTATCTTCCTATTTCGATTCCTGTTTAAACTAAGCAAGACACTGATTTTCATTAGACTGATCAGCTCACTAAAATATTTTTATAAGTTTCTACAGCACTTTGCAAGAGATAAGGTAGATTCGGACCTTTAAATTAGTAAGAAATGAGAATTTGGTTTTTATGTAAAGTAAAGTATGCGAAAGAGACTGAAGAGGGTCTTTTGAAAAGTATTTCCGAACAATATCTGGTGGACGCGGTGTCTTTTACCGAGGCAGAAGCTATCCTCTACGATAAACTCGGGTCTCAAATCCGTGGGGATTTTCAAGTGAGTGGAATCAGCAAGAGCAACATCGTGGATGTGTTTTTTTACGATGATGCAGACATCTGGTACAAATGCAAGGTGACCTACTTGATCGCAGATGGGGACAATGGGAAGGAAAAAAAGGTGACCCAATACATGATTGTAACAGCAGAAGATGTGAAGCAAGCCTACGATCGCATCCAAGAGAGTCTGAACAACATGCTAGTGAGCTTCCGCGTACCTGACATTACGGAAAGTTCCATTCTAGAAGTTTTTCCTTTTGAAAAAGCAGAAGTGAGCCCAGACTTGCCTCCAGGAAATTTCAAACCTGTCAACCAAGAGTTGGAGAATTAATAAAAATCGACCCGCAGTTTCAGCGGGTCGATTTTTATTAGCTCAGCTCAGCAAAGCCTTGCTTGGCAACGACAAAAGCAATCAAGTCCTCGAGGTTGATTTCCGCCCGCTGCGCAGCATCTTCAATATCTTCCCGATTTACTTGTGCGGCGAAGGTTTTGTCCTTAAGTCTTTTTTTGACCCCCTTCACCTCCATCCCGACATAGCCTTCAGGACGCATCAGGGAGTAGGCATGTACCAACCCGCTCAGTTCGTCAAAGGCATAAAGCATTTTATCCATCGTTGTGCGTGGCTCCACCCCAAAATAACGGGGACCATGACAGGCTATCGCCCGAATGATTTCAGGATCTATGGATCTAGTCTCGAGCTCTTCAATAATCTTTCGACAATGCTGATCCGGCCATTGGTCCCAATCGGCATCGTGAAGTAAACCTGCCAAGTGCCACTTGTGGGCTTCGAAAGCAGCCATTCCCTCTTGCAAGGCATACTCCTTCATGAGATGCCCCACTTGTTTCATGTGAACTTTCAAACGCTCATTCAGTACCCATTCATTTAAAAGGATGTGGGCTCCCTCCAAAGTAAGGACATTGTCTTTGTTGATTGGATCTCCGAACTCCTGACGGTTCAGATTCAAGGATGGGGTTTGCATTTCTTTTATTTGGCGAGACTTTTTTGAATTACTGTTGTATCAATCGGAAGGTATTCGGTAACTGAAATATTAGGCTCCTCTAATTTTCCATTTTGCTTTGACATAGCCCCAAATCACTTTGGGGCTTAGGGCTTTTTTCCGCGAGATGCCTCCATCATGTCCCACATTTCTTGGGGTATCATTTCCAAATTATTAAACTCTCCGGCCCCTTTCAGCCATTCCCCTCCATCAATGGTGATGACATCCCCATTGACATAAGCAGAAAAATCTGAAATCAGGTAGGCTGCCAAGTTGGCCAATTCCTGGTGCACCCCCACTCGTCCGACAGGCACCTTTTTGGCTGGATCAAATTTCTTTACCAAATCACCTGGAAGTAATCTACTCCATGCGCCTTCGGTAGGGAAGGGTCCCGGTGCGATGGCATTGGATCGGATTCCGTACTTGGCCCATTCCACCGCCAGCGAACGTGTAAGTGCCAAGACACCTGCCTTTGCAGCCGCGGAGGGAACTACATAGCCTGACCCTGTCCAAGCATAGGTGGTCACAATATTTAAAAACACTCCAGGCTGCTTTTCCGCAATCCAATGCTTGCCAGCAGTCAGCGTTACCTGCGAGGTTCCCTTGAGGACAATATCTAGAACCGTATTGAAAGCATTGGCAGAAAGTCGCTCAGTAGGACTGATGAAATTGCCCGCCGCATTATTCAATACCCCATGGATTTGCCCAAATTCAGCGATGCACCTGGCCCACATGGCCTCAACTTGATCAATCTCTCTTACATCACAAACTACTGGAATCACCTTTCCACCAGACTTGGCCATCATCTCTTTGGCTGCTTCTTCCAATACCTCCAGCTTACGAGAGGTAATCACTAGGTTGGCCCCCAGCTCCAAGAAATACTCCCCCATAGCCCGGCCTAAGCCCGTACCGCCACCAGTAATCAAGATATTTTTTCCTTTCAACGATCCTTCTCGGAGCATCCCTTCAGTATAGTTCATAGTCTTTGGCTTAATTTTTTTTCAATATACCATCCCTTTGGAAGATTTGAAAAGAAAAAGGAGCTCATATTGAGCTCCTTTTTGAAATTTAATAAGAAGGGAATTACCTGCCTGCGGCAGGCAAGCCTTTAATATCTGTAGTACTCCGGCTTAAACGGTCCTTTCACCTCGACGCCGATGTACTGGGCTTGGTCTTGAGAAAGGGTGTCTAGCTGTACGCCCAACTTGGCCAGGTGCAAGAAGGCAACCTTCTCGTCCAAGTGCTTGGGAAGTACATACACACCAGGAGTGTAGTCCTTGTAGTTGGCCCACAACTCTAGCTGCGCCAAAGTCTGGTTGGTGAAGGAGTTGGACATCACGAAAGATGGGTGACCCGTAGCACAACCCAAGTTTACCAATCGGCCTTCTGCCAATACGATGATTTCCTTGCCATCGATTTCGTACAAGTCTACCTGTGGCTTGATCACGTTCTTCGTGTTGCCATAGTTGTCGTTCAACCAAGCCATGTCGATTTCGTTGTCGAAGTGGCCAATGTTACACACAATCGCCTTGTCCTTCATTGCCTTGAAGTGTGCACCAGAGATGATGTCTTTGTTTCCAGTAGCAGTCACCACGATGTCAGCTTCCTGGACCGCATCTGCCATCTTCTTTACTGCAAAGCCGTCCATAGCTGCCTGAAGCGCACAGATCGGATCAATTTCAGTGACGATTACACGTGCACCCGCACCTTTGAGCGATGCAGCAGATCCTTTTCCTACGTCACCGTAGCCAGCAACTACCGCTACCTTTCCAGCCATCATCACATCAGTAGCACGACGGATCGCATCTACTAAAGATTCCTTACAGCCGTACTTGTTGTCAAACTTGGATTTGGTTACCGAGTCGTTTACGTTGATAGCAGGCATAGGAAGTGTGCCACTTTTCATACGCTCGTACAGACGGTGTACACCCGTGGTAGTTTCTTCAGAAAGTCCTCTGATTCCTGCCACTAAGTCAGGGTACTGGTCTAGCACCATGTTGGTTAAGTCACCCCCGTCATCTAGGATCATGTTGAGTGGCTGCTGGCCTTCGCCAAAAAATAGCGTTTGCTCGATGCACCAGTCAAATTCCTCGGCAGTTTGTCCCTTCCAAGCATATACTTGGATGCCTGCAGCAGCGATAGCGGCAGCAGCATGGTCTTGGGTAGAGAATATATTGCAAGTAGACCAAGTAACTTCAGCACCTAGGGCAACTAGTGTTTCGATCAGAACTGCTGTTTGGATCGTCATGTGGAGACAGCCGGCCACGCGCGCACCTTTGAGGGGCTGCGAAGGACCAAACTCGGAACGAAGAGCCATCAATCCTGGCATTTCGGCTTCTGCCAAACGAATTTCTTTTCTTCCCCACTCTGCGAGGGAGATGTCTTTTACTTTGTAAGGGATGTAGGTGGTAGTGGACATACTTTATGAATCACTAGTGTCCGAGAAACGATTTTAAAATAAGGGTAGATTCAATTGCTTGAACCTACCCTGTTTTGTGTACTTTGTGTTTACGACAACATTATTTACACATGGGTAAAAATACACATTTCTTCGGACAGCCGGTTTTCTCTCAGCTTC
>CAMBMU010000039.1 GCA_945868725.1 Spirosoma fluviale | reverse complement strand
GAAGCGGTGGAGGTAGTACTCAGTTGGGGGATAAAAATCGATGTGGTTTTGGGCACTTTAGAATTCCAAAATGAAAATAGGCACTTACTTGAAGAGCAGTATCCCCTTCGATTTTTGACAGTTTCGTCCTTAACTACCTTGGAGGAAGGCATCCATTATCTTTTGGCTTCCCAGCACAAAGGAGTGCATCTGGTGGGTTTCAATCACCAAAAACACCAGGAATTGGAAGAGAAAATACTTCATTTAGATCTTACCTTGTTGGATGGGGATTGGAAATACTATCCGGTCAAAGGAGGGAAGTTTTCCAAGTGGTTTTCTCCTGCTGAAATCCGCCTTTTGGCTTCCGAAAATCAACCGGTGGAGGTATCCAATGCCGAGGGATCCTTGCTTTTCCCTATTTGCTATTTAACTCAATTGGAGGTTCCTGAAGGGATTTCTACCTTTACCAGTACGGGGATTTTTTGGATCGGAGAGCGTGTACGGCTTTAGGCTTTTCTTTCAACCATTTTAGAAAAAAAACCATATAGGCACAATAGGTTTTCCTATTTGCGGGTGTTTTCTTGGCGGGTTAACTTATTTACCAGGCCAATGAAATTTGAAAAACCACATAGGCACAATAGTTTTATTTGGTACCCATAGGTCAAGTTTGAAGCCAGCCTTTAGACCCTTCCTTTTTTTCTATGTGCCTCCTATGTGGTTTAATTTTTAAGGAGTTGAACTACTAAATTCCTGTTTGCTGCTTTTATTGTAGTTCATTGGCTTTCATAGTCTGCTATTCTCCCTTATCCTTTTTGGGTTTATTCTTTTCTTCAGGCAGTGCTTTCAAAGTATCTTTGGCATTTAAAGAGGTGACGACTTTTTTACCTGTTTTGTCTTCCAATTCCAGCCTTGCCACTTTAGCTACATTTCCGCCTTGCTTGGCCACTTCTTTATTTTCTTCAAAATCTTTTGGATTGGTGGCAGCCGAGATATCTTTTGTAGATGCTTCTGCCAACATGTTTAAAATCAACTCGGTATTGGTCATATTATCCCTCAAATTCTCCTTTTTTAATCCTTTAAGCACCTTATACTCTTTTGTGGTTTTCTCGCTCCAGGCTTTGGTGATAATATCGGTGAGTGTAGCAAATTGCACCCCTTCTTTCAAGCCTCGTTTTTTCCATTCATCGGTGAGTTCTTTACGGATCTCAATGCTTTTCAATCGTTGGTTGATCCAGTTTTCAGAGTAACCCAGTTTAAGGTATTGTTCCAAAGCCCGATCTATACTCAATTCCGGATCTTGCATTTCATCCAATCGTTCTGCTGCTACCTGTGCCAGCCATAATTTAAAGGGCTCTGCTTTGGGTGATGGAATGGATTGGATTAAACGAAAAAGCTGCTCTGTATCTGCAACATCGGTATTGTAGAACTTTCCATCGGCTGATTGCATTTTCAGTTGTCCCAATTTTTGGGACAACTCACTTCCTTCAGCTTTTAGCTTAGTTTTTAGAGCATTCCAATATTTTCTCGGTCTTGGACTACCAGTTAAAATTTCAATTACGTCAGTAATCGAGATATACCATTTCTCTTGTTCGGCATCCCAAATGCTGCGCACTTCCTTTTCTTCAAACAGTTTGATGGCAGTCTCTTTGGTCATGGTCTAAATGAGATTAAACTAAACTAATTTCCCACTGCGAGAAACAATCCTGCAGCCAATAGCGCGCCTAGGATTGGACCAACTACAGGCACCCATGCATAGCCCCAATCTGAGTCTCCCTTGCCTTTGATAGGCAAGAGTTGATGCATGATTCTAGGGCCAAGGTCACGGACTGGGTTGATGGCATAGCCAGTGGTACCTCCCAAAGCCAAGCCGATGGCCCACACCAAGAAGGCCACTGGTATTGCACCAATGGAACCTAATCCGATGGGGGTATTGCCTGTATCCTCGAGTTTGGCTCCAGCGATGTAAAGAATCACAAAGACCAAGACAAATGTACCAAGTGCTTCAGAGAGTACGCTGGTCGAAAAATTCCGCACGGTAGGGTCCGTACAAAAGACACCTCTTTTCAATCTAGGATCATCCGTCATGTCAAAATGGTGTCGGTACATCGCCCAGGCCAATCCTGAGCCGAGCATAGCCCCGCTGAGTTGTGCCAAAATGTAGCCGGGAGCCAAGGCCCAGTCAAATTTGCCTACAGCAGCCAATCCAATGGTGACGGCGGGGTTGAGGTGTGCCCCACTGTAGGGGCCTGCCACCACCACCCCACAAAATACAGCCAAGGCCCAAGCGGTCGTGATGGCGATCAGACCACCCCCATTTCCTTTGGTACCTGGCAAAACTACATTGGCCACAACTCCTGTTCCCAACAGGAGGATGATGGCTGTTCCTATAAATTCTGCTACAATTGGATTCATTCTTCCCAGTTTTTAGTTCGTTCGACGGCTTTATGCCAAAAATGTACTAATTTCTCTCTTTTGCTACTCTCCATTGCTGGAGAAAAGGTCTTGTCTGGCTGCCATAATTTTTGGAGTTCCTCCTGATTTTTCCAGAAGCCTACTGCCAGCCCTGCAAGAAAGGCAGCACCTAGTGCCGTGGTCTCAATGATTTTTGGGCGCTTGATTTCACAATCCAGTAGGTCTGCCTGGAACTGCATCAGAAAGTTATTGGCTGTGGCCCCTCCATCTACTCGCAGCTCTTGTGTGGGCTTGCCTGAATCCTTTTCCATGGCCTTCAGCACATCGAAGACCTGGTAAGCGATTGCTTCCAATGCCGCTCTCGTGAAATGTGCGGTAGTAGTGCCTCGGGTAATCCCAAAAAAAGCTCCTCGCGCCTGCTGGTCCCAATGCGGAGCGCCTAGTCCAGCTAGTGCCGGAACAAAGTAAACACCCTCATTGCCGGCGACGCTGGTGGCGAGCTTTTCGGTTTCTTTGGCATCGGCAAACAGTTTGAGGCCATCTCGAAGCCATTGGATCGCTGCCCCTCCAATAAATACCGACCCTTCTAGGGCGTAGTTGATTTCATTCCCAATCTTCCAAGCCACCGTCGTGAGGAGCTGATTTTGAGAGCGAACGGCGACCTTTCCAGTATTCATCACCAGAAAACAGCCGGTTCCGTAGGTAGTTTTGGCCATGCCGGGCTGGGTACAAAGTTGCCCAAAAAGTGCAGCCTGCTGATCTCCAGCTACCCCGGCAATTGGGATTTTGGTATTGAGCACATCTCCAGCAGTTTCGGTGAATACCTCACTGCAACTTTTTACCTCTGGGAGCATGGAACTAGGGATATTAAAAAGGTCAAGCAGCTCCTGATCCCATTGTTGGGTATGAATATTGAAAATCAGCGTACGGCTGGCATTCGTGATGTCGGTTAGGTGGCTTTTGCCAGCAGTAAGCTTCCAGATCAACCAGCTGTCAACCGTTCCAAAGGCCAGTTCACCCGCTTCTGCGCGCTGCTGCGCTCCGTCGACATGATCGAGAATCCAACGGATTTTGGTGGCAGAAAAATAGGCGTCGATAACTAAGCCTGTTTTTTCTGCGATTTGGTTGGCCACCCCTTTTTCTTTGAGTGCATCGCAATAGGCAGCCGTGCGTCGATCCTGCCAGACAATCGCATTGTAGAGGGCTTTGCCCGTGCGTCGATCCCAAACAATGGTAGTTTCCCGCTGATTGGTGATGCCGATGGCAGCCACTTGGTCTGGGCGAATCGATTTTTGGAGCAGGGCCTCCATAAGAACGCTGGACTGGCTGGACCAGATCTCTTCAGGATCATGTTCCACCCAGCCCTGCTGGGGGAAAAATTGGGTAAATTCCTTTTGAGCTAGGGAGACAATCTCTCCTTTTTGATTAAAAATCAAGGCTCGGGAACTGGTAGTGCCTTGGTCTAAGGCTAAAATATAGGGTTTGTCAGCGGGCATTTTGGGTGGATTGATTCTAGTGAGTACATGAATTTAGCGGGTATGAATCATATATTTTTCAGCTATTTTATTAAAATTAATTAATTCTGTAGCAATCCAGCTTTCCTCCTTTTGAAGGACCATGGCCATGGTTTTTGCTACCCGCTCTGCTGTCGCTACAGCAGCTTCCGGGTCGAGAATCAACATGCGAATTCTCCGGGAGAGCACATCTTCTACCGTTAGAGCCATTTCGTATTGGCATGCCCACAGGACTTCTGCAAGGATATGTGGAAATTTGGGATGGAGGAGCTCTGCCAAACTAAGATCTTGGACTGCGAGTGCTTGGATTTTTTGCGCGTCCGACCCATAGATTCCCCAATGTCCAGAAGGAATAGTTTCGGTGTAGCCATGAATTTGTTGCTTCGATGTGGTGCTAGCAGCAATTTTTTGACCGGTTATTTGGGTGAAATAGGAGACCGTATCTTCTCCCATTTTTCGAAATGTGGTCCATTTTCCTCCAATTAGGGAAACTAGTCCACTAGGAGAGACAATGATTTTATGAGAGCGGGAGATTTCCCTAGTTTTCGTGCTGCCCTCCTCCGGTCTTGCCAAAGGACGAAGTCCAGCAAAAACCGCCTTCACATCTTTTCTTGTTGGTTTCCGAGTTAAATAAGCGCCTGCCGTTTCCAATACAAAGTCAATTTCCTGCTGTAGGGCTTCTGGTTCGAGTTTGGGCTTCTCTCGAATCGTATCTGTGGTGCCAAGAAGGAGCTTGTCGTACCAGGGTACCCCAAATAAAACACGTCCATCTTTGGTTTTAGGGATCATCAGTGCGTCTGTTCCTCCCAAAAATTCCAGGTCGAGGATCAGGTGGATTCCTTGGCTAGGCTGTATCGTTTTGGATGCCTGAGGGTTGTCGAGTTGTAGGATTTTATCTGCGAATACTCCGGTGGCATTGACAATCATTTTGGCTTGGATGCGAAAGCTCTCCTTCCGATCCATGTCCCGAACTTTTAGTCCATTGAGTTTGCCGGATCCATCCTTAGATAGCTCTGTTACCTTGGCATAGTTGAGGAGAAAAGCCCCGAGTTCATCAGCCGTTTGTGCAAGGTGTATAGCTAGTCGGGCATCGTCAAATTGTCCGTCGTAGTAGCGAACTGCCCCTTGCAGCCTGTCCGTTTGAAGATGGGGAAGTCGACGAAGCGTTTCTTCTTTGGAGATAAATTTGGAGGGGCCGAGGCTGAGGCTACCGGCCATCCAATCGTAGAGTTTCAGCCCGATGCTGTATTGGATTCTATCCCACCAGGAATAGATCGGAATTAGGAAGGACTGTTTATGGCTGAGGTGAGGGGCGTTTTTGAGGAGGAGTCCACGCTCTTTAAGTGCTTCAAACACCAGGGAGACTTGTCCCTGTGCCAAATAGCGCACCCCACCATGAATCAGTTTGGTGCTTCTGCTGGAAGTGCCTTTGGCAAAGTCAGCCTTTTCAAAAAGGGCAACTGAAAGCCCTCTGGAGACTGCATCTAAGGCCACGCCTAGGCCTGAGGCTCCGCCACCGATGACGGCGAGGTCCCAAACTTTGTTTTTTTGGTGAAGACTGCGGAGGTTGGTCTCCCGGTTCATGAAGCTTAGGTTTAGACTAAATGTAACGAGGAAAATGGAAAAATGGAATCTGGATTTTATTTAATCTGATTATCCGCTTTTTCACCACTACCTAGAGAAAAAAAGGTTTGAGGTTCAATTAGGTGAGCTGTGGACCGTTGACTGTGGTCTGTCAACGATTATCCGCCGTTTTAAATAGGCGAGCTAAGCTAATGGCATGATTGCGGATAATCATATTATTTAAAAATCCTTATAAAGTTTCCGCACCACTTTAGCCCCATTTTTTTCTAAGGTCACCACATAGATAAAGTCGTATTCCAGGTCGGTCAAGTCCGCAAATTTCTCGCCTTCACTTACAAAGGCATTGGCCAGTTGGCTGACCGTATTGCTGTGGCCAACCACTAGGATATTGCCTTCGCTGGCACGCAGGTCGGCAACAAAAGCCTCTTGATTTTTGGGGTCATAATATTCCACTACCAATCCTGCAGCCGCAGCAGTAGGTTGAGCAGTATTTCTAGTTCGTGTGTAATCCGTGGACAAGACCCGTTTGATCCCTTCCTTTTCTAGAATCTGCGCAAGTTTTTTAGCACGAACTTCCCCAACATAGGCGAGTTCTGGGTCTTGACCTTCGAGTTGCTTTTCGGCATGGCGAACGATGTAGATGGTCTTGGGAGAGTTCTGTGCGGTACATGCTCCAAGAAAAAGAAGAAAGCTGAAGAGTAAAATGAAGTTTTTCATCAGGCTGGGTTTTTAATAAGTTTAGATAGAAATATAATGGAAATAGGGTGGAAATAGACCGAGCAGGCTCGGAGAAATAGTGTTCAATCCGTATTTCCATTGTGTTTCCCTTTATTATTTCACGAAGCGCAGCGGAGTTTATTTCCACTGTATTTCAAAAAAAAGAAATACGATAGAAACATAATTGAAATAGCCTGAGCAAGCTCAGTGAAATACTGTTCAATTAGTATTTCTACTCTATTTCACGTAGCGCAGCGGAGTATATTTCCATTTTATTTCACGAAGTGTATTTCGTTTTCTTATCCCGAAAACGTATTGTCCAAATGCTGATCCTTGGCTTTTACCGTTTCGAGTTCGAGGAATTGCTCCCAGAATTCAGTTTCAGGTAGAGCGGCACGAAGGAAGAGTTTTTCTTTTTTGATGGGATGTTCAAACACTAGGTGGAAGGCGTGGAGGTTGATACTTGCATCAGGATTGGGTTTGGCAAAGCCATATTTCAAATCTCCGCGGATAGGGCAACCCATAGACGCCAGTTGTACGCGAATTTGGTGAGGTCTGCCTGAGATGGGGCGAACTTCCAACAGGTAGTGGTCATTCATGTGGCCAAGTACCTTGTAGTTGAGCTCTGCTTTTTGGGAGCCTTCTACTTCTTGGTCATGTGCGGTAACAAAATTTTTAACTTCGTCTTTCGTGAGCCAGTGGGTCAATTTGCCCATTTCCTCTTTGGGTCTTCGTTTGACTAGGGCCCAGTATACTTTGTGAATGTCTCGCTTGCGAAAGAGTTCCATCATTCGCTCCAGTCCTTTGGAGGTTCGGGCAAAGGCAACTAATCCACTCACTGGTCGATCCAGTCGGTGGATGGGATGCAAGAAAACAGCTCCAGGCTTTTCGTATTTTTTTGCGATATACTCTCTGCAATAATCCGTCAGAGTTTTGTCTTTTGTTTTGTCACCTTGGACTAGGATTCCTGCTGCCTTATTGACCACAAGAAGGTGATTGTCTTCGTAGACTACGCTAAACGCTTTTGTTTTCATGTCACAAAGGTAGTCTTAATTTTTTTGATGCCTAGAAGCGTAGGGGCTTGGATCTCCGATTTAGTACTGCAGCAATTTTTTGATCTCGTAATCTTGGAGATGGGCATTGAGCCATCCTGCCTCCAGAAGTGCATCATATTTTTTGTAAAAGTTGATTGCAGGGGCATTCCAATCCAGTACTTGCCACATCATTCCACTGCAGTCTTCTTCGAGGCATTTGGTCATCACCCGATCAAAAAGGAGTTTGCCTGCCCCATTTCCTCTTTCAGATTCTGTAACCACGATATCTTCGAGGTACAATCTTTTTCCTTTCCAGGTGGAGTAGCGGTAGTAATAGACGGCGATCCCAATGATTTCTTGGCTGCTGTCTTTCACGCAAACGTAGAATCCATAGACCGGCTGCGGGCCAAACCCTTCCTTTTCCATTCGTTCCAGCGTATTGGTCACTTGCTCCGGTGCTTTTTCATACAGCGCAAGCTCTTGGATAAGTTCCAGCACGCGGGGGAGGTCTGATTTCTGTCCTTCTCTTAGGGAATACATGTGTTTTTAAGGTTGGAGAGTTGATTATTTGCTAACTATGCCCCTAATTTATATAAAATCAGATACGAAGATGTTTTTAGCCATTGATGCGGGCAATTCCAACGTAGTTTTTGCACTCTATGATTCCAAGGGAGGAAAGTGGACCAACCAGTTTCGACTGGAAACAAAAGCGCCTCAATTGATTTCTCAACTGAGCAAGAAAGTGCCGCTGTATTTTTTGGAGCACGGCATCTCCGTAGCGCAAATTGAAAAAATCGGGTTTAGCTCAGTAGTTCCAGAGATCAACGACATCATCGAACAGTTTTGTGTGCAGTTTTTTGGCAAGCGGCCCTACCAAATTCAGGCAACTAGCTACCCCAAATTACCAATTCGTACCCTCCGACCGGATGAAATCGGGACAGACTTGATGTGCAATGTGATGGCGGCATACACCCGGGTCGCAGGTCCTGTTGTAGTCGTTGATTTTGGTACAGCTCTTACCTTCACAACTATAGATCAAGCGGGAGAAGTGCTGGGAGTAAGCATTGTTCCTGGGCTCCAAACAGCCATCAAGGCACTTTTTATGAATACTTCTAAGTTGCCCGAGGTGGAACTGAAGTTGCCCGACTCCGTCCTAGGGAAAAACACAATCCATGCCATTCAGGCGGGGGTCCTGCATGGGTACACCGGATTGATCAAAGGAATGTTGGAAGCAATTCAGTTGGAAACAGGACTGAAATTCACAGTAATCGCCACGGGAGGCTTGTCCTCCATTCTTACCAATTTGGAAGGGGTATTTGACGCGGTCGACCGCAACCTGACCTTGGATGGTTTGCGCTTGATTACCGAGGCCAATTCTTGAGTTAGCGGTTAACTTCAAAGCTCACATCCCAGGTGTCTGTCACCTTTATTTTTTGCTTGAATTCGGGATGCAGGGGATTGATCAGCAGGTTGTGTTCCTGGGAAAAATTAGCCAAAGGAATGCGGCAGGAAGGAATTTTTAAACAGGGTGAAAGTTCCCGTTTCGCCCAGATAGAGCCCAATTCTTGAGTTGTTCTGGGATAGGGGCGATTTTTCCAACTTATAGGAAGGTCATCCACTTCCAATTCGGGGATCGGTCCTACTACTTCTAGACTTACCAATTTCCACGAACTTTCGGTGACGATGGGACCTTTGATGGATAACAACTCTAAAAAATTCAAGGCACTCACTGAGCTGGCATAGATTACTGGTGTACCGTTGACATTCCAGCGACCTGGACCCATCCCGAAGCCGAGCGGGTCTCGGCCTGGAAGATTTTCGATCAGCCGGTAATAACGCATCAGCTCACGTTACCCCAAGAAAGAGACTCGAGTACTTGATCCACTTGGGCAATCTGGTAGGGATTTTTGAATAGGTCTATCGGCTTTTGCTGTCCAAGCGCTTCATTGGGGAGCTGTAGCCAAGCTGACATCTTCTCCTCGGAACCAAAGATCCGGATGCCTTTGGCTAGGATAAGGTCGATCTCTAAGAGGCTTTTGGAAATTCCTTTGCTGAGCTTTCGGTCTTCCTTTTTCCAGCGGAAAAGCGTACTGGGATCCACCTCGAGAAGCTCAGCGATCTCTTGGGAATTAAAGTCCAAGTAGTCAAAAATCAGGCTAGTCTCGTGAAAATCTAGCGTAGCCTCCCCGTATTTTGCTTGGCTTTCGGCCACTATTGCAGGGGCATGACTGAAAAAATGGTACTCCTTGGGAGGAATCTCAATTGATTCAGTTCGTTGTTCATTCCATCGAATTCTCCAGACAGCCGCCATGTTTCCGTTTAATTTTCAGGAAGTTACGCCTAAATCTCTTATTTGCAATAGTCAATACTCCTTTTTGCAATTTTTATTTCTTCAAGATGTCCTGAATGATGGCCTCCGCATGGGAGATGCTATTTTCTATAAAAAACTCTCGGGTATTGAGCCCTCCACAAACTACTCCCGCTAAGTATACTCCAGGGACATTGGACTCCTGGTTGGTCTGATCGTAGCAGGGCTGTCGCTTTTCGTCCAGGCTGAGTTGGACACCGAGCTGGTCCAAGAGGCCAAAGTTGGGTTTGTATCCGGTCAAGGCAAGTACCCAGTCGTTGGATACCCGAATTTCTCCTTCTGGGGTCGCTAGACAAACCTCAGTGGGAAGGATTTCAACAACTTTTGAGTTCTTGATCGCTTGGATGGAGCCTTCCTTGATTCGGTTCATAATGTCCGGGCGCACCCAGTATTTGACATTAGCATCTACCTCTTCCCCGAGTAGTGCCATGCTCACTTGGGCACCTTTGCGCCAGCATTCCAAGGCTGCATCTACCGCAGAGTTGGCTCCACCTACCACGAGTACTTTCTGTCCCACAAAGGGCCAGGGTTCTTTGTAGTAGTGCAGGACTTTGGGTAGTTCCTCGCCTGGCACCTCCATCAGGTTGGGCAGGTCATAAAAGCCTGTTGCTAACACGATTTTTCTGCTTTTGTAAGCTCCTTTCGAGGTATGGATGTGAAAAAATTCATCCTCTTTTTTGAGGGTTTTCACCTCTTCGTACAAGTTGACCTTCAGGTCAAATAAAAAGTAAATTCTCCGGTAATATTCCAATGCTTCGGTTCTGGTAGGCTTGGCTCCTACCGACATGAAGGGAATGCCTGCAAGTTCCAATCGCTCTGCAGTGGAAAAAAAGGTCATGTTGACTGGATAGTTGTAGATCGAATTGCAGAGGGCACCTTTTTCTAGAATCAGGTAGTTCAAACCCGCCTTTTTGGCTTCAATTCCACAGGCAAGACCGATGGGGCCTGCGCCAAGAATTAAGAGGTCGTAAGGAGAATTAGAAGTCGGTCGCTGCATGGGGGTTTGGTTGAAGTCCTGTTCAAATTTACACCAAAAGTCTTCGGAAAGGTTCCTGATATTGGTAAAGCTACAAAATTTGAACGCTCGGTATTTTTGAGTTTATTTAGGTGCGTATTCGCTTTCCTTGAAACCCATGAACCCAACCCTGATTGTACTTACTGGCGCTGCAAGTGGCATCGGTAACCAACTTTTAGCCACTTTTTCGGCCCGTCAAGTCCCCTTGATTTTAGTGGATTTGGATGCGAATAAACTCGAAAATCTTGCCCAAGGTAGCAAATCCGTCGGCTGGGTAGATGGGGATGTGGCTCAGGAATCCACCTGGTTGCGTGTGCTAGATGCAGCTAAGAAAATGGAGCTATCGATATCCCATTTGATCAACTGTGCGGGGGTGATCCGCCCTGGGTTTTTGGAAGGATATGGGTTGGCGGACATCGACTACCACTTCAACTGTAATGCGAAAGGAACCATTCTGGGTACTACGCTAATTGGCAGAGCGATGAAAAACCAGGGTTTCGGGCATATTTTGAATATTTCTTCCTTGGCAGGATTGGCGCCTGTATCTGGGCTGAGTTTGTATTCGGCCTCCAAATTTGCGGTGCGGGGATTTTCCTTGTCCGTGGCAGCAGAGTTGAAGCGCTTTGGGGTATCGGTGAGTGTGATTTGTCCCGATTTGGTGAATACCCCAATGCTGGACTTGCAGTTGGGATATCCCGAGGAAGCCAAGCTGACCTTCAGTGGCCCCAAAAAAGTGCTTGAGACCAAGGAGGTCGTGCAGGTTATCCTGGGAGTGATGGAGCGCCCTCGGGCGCTGGTCTGTATCCCTGAATCCAGAGGGCTGCTGGCCAAGATCGCCGGAACCTGGCCTTGGATTGGGGAGTTGTTTCGAAAATCCTTGGAAAAAAAGGGGGAAAAAGCGATTCGAAATCGGAAAAACTAATCACAAAAGATTGATTTTTTTAGTGGATTTTTGCTTTTGGAATGCTTAACTTTTTAGTTGTTTTTACCCAAAAATCCCTGGCTAAATTATTTTTTTGGGAGGAGCTCCCACTTTCCAATCAATTTGGAAAATTTTAGTTGTGAGGTTGATTTTTTAACCACCCAAATCCCCCATTTATTTATCATTTGGAGGGATTCTTCTATTTTTTAGCCTTTTCCAATAGTCAAAAAAATCTTCTAAAAATTTCTTGCATTTTTTACTAAAAACTATTGCTGACTAGTAATCTTTTGGCTACTTTTGAAACAAAGTGGGGAAAAGTGGGTGAAAGTGGTAAATTTTAAAACTTCTTTGCTTACTTTTACTTACTTCAAATTTTACCAATTCGTAGTCCGTCCATGTTCAACAGTCAATACGATAGCAAGCTAGATCCCAAAGGTCGTTTGGCATTGCCCGCCAAGATTAAGGCGGCAATTCCTCAGGCCAATGGCATGACGCTTATGCTCCGCATGGCTGAAGACAAGTGCTTGGCCCTCTATCCCCTGGTAGAATACAAAAAGCTGGAGAGTCAAATCAAATCCCTGAACATCAACAATGCAGAGCAACGCATGTTGCAACGCTCTTTCTTCAATTCCATCGTCGAGGTGGAGTTGGACAATGCAGGGAGATTGTTGATTCCGAAGCTGTACCAAACCTATGCCAGCCTGGAGAAGGATGTAGTAGTCGTTGGCATGGGAACTCGAATTGAACTCTGGAATCCTGAACAGTACCTAAAGAACATTATTGTGGATACGGCGGACTTGTCTAGCCTCATGGAAAAGTACCTCTCCTAAGCGCTATGTCAATTCCGGCCTACCATATCCCAGTGATGCTTGACCCTTGCATTGAAGGCTTGGCTATTCTCCCCGGTGGAGTCTATGTCGATGTGACCTTCGGTGGAGGTGGGCATGCTAAGGCTATTTTGGCTCGTTTGGAAGGAGGACAGCTATTCGGTTTTGATCAAGACAGTGATGCTTTGGCAAATGCCCCTCAAGATCCTCGCTTCACCTTCGTGCAAGCCAACTTCAGGGATATCAAACGGTACCTGCGCTTGCATGGAATCAAACAAGTTGATGGAATACTAGCAGACCTAGGCATTTCATCCCATCAAATAGACGCTCCAGAAAGAGGGTTTTCAACTCGTTTTCAGGGGGATCTAGACATGCGGATGAACCAGTCGGCGGAACTCAGTGCGAAGGAGCTCTTAGCGAATGCGGATGAGGGAAGGCTGCATAAGATCCTAGGTATGTACGGGGAAATCAAGAATGCCAAGACCCTTGCTCAGTCCATAGTGGCGGAGCGCTCGGTCAAGCCCTTTACGACCACGGAAGGGTTTACTGCATTTTTAAAGCGGTTTGCACCTCGCGGAAAAGAATTCAAATACTACGCTCAGGTATTTCAGGCCTTGAGAATAGAAGTAAACGACGAAATGGGGGCTTTGGAAGAGCTGCTGCTCAGCGCAGTGGAGCTCCTGAAGCCGGAAGGCCGTCTGGTAGTGATGAGCTACCACAGCTTAGAGGATCGTTTGGTTAAAAGTTTAATGATCAAAGGGAAGTTTCAAGGAGAGGTGGAAAAGGATTTCTATGGAAACCTCATTCGTCCACTTGAGCCGGTTAGCCGAGGAGCGATTATTGCTTCGGAGGAAGAGCTAGCCCTGAATCCAAGAGCAAGGAGTGCCAAATTGAGAATTGCAAAAAAAGTAGGAAAATGAGTCAAAACACCTTCAAGAACAAGTTGAAAGAAGAGAGCAGCCCAAAAGGACGCTCAGGGAAGACTATTTTTTCTTGGATCGAAGAAAAGTTTGATGTCAAGCGAATTCTTGGTGAAGGAGTACCTGTTCAATTGGTTCCTCCAGTGGGCTTTGTTGCGTTATTGGCTTTGATCTACATCTACAGCAACCTGCGTGCAGAGAATAAAATTCGAGAAATCGACAAGACCAAGCAAGAAGTGGCGGATATCAGAGCAGATGTGACCACCCTCGAAGCCGAATACATGAAAAGCAGCATGCAATCTGAAGTATCGAAGCGCATGGAAGCGCTCGAAATTTATGAATTGAATCAACCACCAGTAAAAATAGAACTTACTAAAAAGTGAACATCAAACGCTCCATAGTGATCCGAGTTCGGGTGATCTTCATCCTGGTGGCTTTGGCGGCATGTGCCATTCCCTACAAGGTAGCGGTGGTTCAGTTGGTGGAAGGGGACAAGTGGAAGGCCAAGGCGGAGCAAGTTAATTTTCAATACCGAGAAGTTCCTGCTACTCGTGGCAATATCTATGCTGCCGATGGAAGCTTATTGGCTACAAGCTTGCCTTTTTACCAAGTGGCCATCGACCCGACCGTGGTGGATGAAGAGGACTATAAATCTGGTTTAGATGCCTTGGCTGAAAAACTGTCCACCTTTTACAAGGACAAGACTGCAACTGCCTACAAACGCATGATCAATGATGCGCGGTCCAACAAAAAGCAGTACTTGATGATCAACCGGAAGCAGATCAACTACCAAGAAATGCAGGCCATGCGCACTTGGCCAATTTTCAAAGAAGGCAGAATTGACGGTGGGGTGATTTTTGAAAAGATAGAACGACGCTACCAGCCGTTCACCTCTTTGGCAAGTAGGACTTTGGGAACTTTGAACCAAGATGGTGTAGGTTCCGGAATTGAATATAGTTTCAATACTTATCTCAAAGGACAAAGCGGAAAAGCTTTATACCAGCGGCTTTCCGGCGGTGTATGGAAGCCACTTTTTAATGATGACGACGTAAAGCCTCTTGATGGTTACGATATTCAAACCACCTTGGATGTGAACATTCAAGATGTAGCCGAAACAGCATTGCGGAACCAGCTTAAGGATCGTGAGGCGGCTTTCGGTTCGGTCATTGTCATGGAAGTGGCAACAGGGCATGTGAAGGCAATATCCAACTTGCAAAAAAATGCTGCTGGAACTGGCTATGTAGAGAGCTATAATTATGCGGTAGGCGATATGGGAAGCGTAGAACCTGGCTCTACTTTTAAACTGTTCTCTATGCTCGCCTTGCTCGAAGAAAATAAAGTAAGCCCCAACGATATGATTGAAACGGGTAATGGAGTGCATTACTTCTATAGACAGCCAATGTATGATGCCAAAAATGGAGGTTATGGAACCATCACTATCCGTCAGGCATTTGAAAAATCTTCCAATGTGGCAATATCCAAATTGGTAGACATGCATTTTGGATCTAGCCCATCCAAGTTTTTGGCGTACCTAGATAAGGTGGGCTTAGCTCAACCGTTAAATCTCCAGCTAATGGGGGAAGGGAAGCCATTCTTTAAAAAACCGGGCACTAAAACTTGGTATGGCACCTCACTTCCTTGGATATCCATCGGATATGAATCTAAATTGAATCCTATCCATACCCTAGCCTTGTACAATGCTGTGGCTAATGGAGGAAAAATGGTAAAGCCACTATTTGTGAAGTCAGTCAGCAATGGTGCTCAAATCATTCAGACTTTCGAGCCTCAAGTGATCCGTGAGGCCATTGCTTCGCCCAAAACAATCACTCAACTCCAAGAATTGCTCTTAGGGGTAGTGGAGAATGGAACAGCACGAAACATCAAAAATTCGAATTACAAAATTGCAGGTAAAACGGGGACTGCTCAGAAAATTATCAACGGAAGCTACCAAGAAACCTATTACACCAGTTTTGCGGGATACTTTCCTGCAGACCGTCCCAAGTACAGCATGATTGTGGTAATCGATAGTCCCAAAGGGATTGCTGCCTATGGGGGTGATGTTTCAGCACCTGTCTTTAAGGCCATTGCGGATAAGATATTTGCGACGGATCTGGACTTGAATGTGGTAAACCAAACCAAAATTTTGCCTAAGGTTGCAAGCGCAAAATTCCCGTATGTGGCTGCAGGTAAGGGAGAGGAACTTCAGAGCATTTTTGATTACCTCAAGTTGCCTCTTAAATCCCCTGCTCAGGAGGATTGGATTGCCGCCTCTACGGGTGCAACTGGCCAGATTGTGCTGCAGGTGGTGGAAACTGAAAGTGCCGTGGTACCAAATGTAGCGGGCATGTCTCTTCGCGACGCATTATATATTCTAGAAAATAAAGGCCTGAAAGTGAATTTTAACGGTAAGGGCAAAGTACTGACCCAATCCATCAGTCCAGGAACACGCTTGACCCCAGACACCACCATAGACCTTGTACTTGGATAAATGAACGTGCTCAAAGACATATTGTACAAAGTATCGCTGACCGCCACCTATGGGGACATGGAGAGAAGGGTAAGTGATGTGGTCTTTGATAGTCGCAAAGTCATTGAAAATGCTGCCTATATAGCCGTAAAAGGTACGCAGGTGGATGGACATGATTTTATTCCGCTTGCCTTGGAAAAAGGGGCAACTGCTATTATTTGTGAACAACTACCTGTGTCTCTAGCCGAAGGAATCACCTATATTCAAGTGGTGGATTCTGCCAAGGCTCTGGGAATTATTGCAGCCAATTTTTATGGTAATCCTTCCGAAAAAATAAAGGTAGTAGCGGTCACAGGCACCAATGGAAAAACCACCACAGTCACCTTATTGCACCAGTTGTTTGTTCGCATGGGCTACAGCACGGGGCTACTGTCTACGGTAGAAAATAAAATCAACGAAGAAGTAATCCCTTCCACCCACACCACACCAGATGCAGTGAGTGCACAGGCTTTGCTTCGCAAAATGGTCGATGCAGGATGTACCCATTGCTTTATGGAGGCCAGCTCCCATGCAATTGTACAAGAGCGAATTGCAGGCTTAAAGTTGACTGGAGCGGTATTTACCAATATCACACACGACCATTTGGACTACCATGGCACCTTTGAGGAATACATCAAAGCGAAGAAAAAGCTATTCGATGAGCTTCCTAAAGATGCCTTTGCGCTTGTAAATGGAGACGATAAGCGCGGATCGGTGATGGTACAAAATTGCAAGGGTACCCTACAGACTTTTGGAATCAAGTCTTCAGCTGATTTCAAGGGGAAAATTCTTTCCAATACCATCGAAGGCTTGGAGGTAGAGGTAAATGGAAAACAGATTTGGTTCCGAATGATTGGCGCTTTCAATGCCTCTAATTTATTGGGCGTATTCGGTACAGCAGTACTGCTAGGTGAGGATGAAGAGGAAGTTCTCCGGGAGTTGTCGGCGATTAAAGGGGCTAAGGGGAGGTTTGATCGTATCTACATAGGCGGGATCACCGCGATAGTGGATTATGCGCATACCCCAGATGCATTAGACAATGTCTTGAAGACCATCAATGCAATCCGAACGGGAAATGAGCAGCTTATCACGGTCGTAGGCTGTGGAGGCAATCGGGACAAGACCAAGCGGCCTACCATGGCTAAAATAGCTGTTTCAGAAAGCACCAAGGCCATTTTTACCTCAGATAATCCACGATTTGAAGATCCTACAGAGATCCTCAAAGACATGCAAGCAGGGTTAGGTCCTACTGATTTTCGAAAGACACTCACCATAGAAGACCGAAGAGAGGCCATCAAAACGGCGCTCTTGCTGTCAAAAAAAGGAGATATCGTACTTATTGCCGGCAAAGGGCATGAGGATTACCAAGAGATTAAAGGCGTAAAACATCATTTCGATGATGCCGAAGTCGTGACTGAATTATTGACTCAACTGACAGGAACCTGACATGCTGTATTCACTATTTGACTACTTCGATCGTGTGTTGGACATCCCAGGAACTGGGGTGTTTCGCTACATTTCTTTCCGTGCAGGTATGGCGGCTTTGGTGTCGCTGGTCATCACGATCACTTTTGGTCACCACATCATCAACTGGATCCGCAACCGTCAGATCGGGGAGACCGTTCGTGATTTGGGCCTAGAAGGACAAACCCAAAAGAAAGGCACTCCTACCATGGGCGGCTTGATGATGATTGCAGCCATCTTGATTCCTACCCTTCTATTTGCCAACCTCAACAATATCTATATTCAGCTCTTGTTGATCACTACCGTTTGGTTGGGATTGATTGGATTTTTGGACGACTACATTAAGGTGTTTCGTAAGAATAAGGACGGCCTCAAAGGGCGCTTCAAAATCGTAGGTCAAATTGGTATTGGGATTATTGTGGGGGCTACCTTGTATTACAATGACGACGTGGTCATCCGAGAATTTTCTACACCTGTATCGGTGGAAAGTGGAGTGATCGAAACTCCGGCTTTCCAGGATGTCAAAGCTTTAAAAACAACCATTCCTTTTTTCAAGAACAACGAGCTCAACTACGAAGATTTCCTTGGATTCTTGGGTGATTCCATGACTCCAGTACTCTACATTTTTGTAGCGATTTTCATCATTACTGCAGTATCCAACGGTGCCAACATTACCGATGGGATTGATGGTTTGGCGGCAGGAACCTCTGCCATCATTGGCTTGACGATTGCCATTTTTGCCTATTTGAGCGGTAACGCCATTTTTTCCCAATACCTCAACATCATGTACATCCCCAACTCCGGGGAACTGGTAATCTTCGCCGCCGCCTTTATCGGCGCCTGTGTGGGATTCCTTTGGTACAACTCTTATCCAGCCCAGGTATTTATGGGTGATACGGGATCCTTGATGCTCGGCGGGGTGATCGCAGTATTGGCCTTGACACTTCGAAAAGAACTTCTTATCCCAATTCTATGCGGGATATTCTTGGTAGAAAACTTGAGTGTTATGATTCAGGTGGCCTACTTCAAATACACGAGAAAAAAATATGGAGAAGGGAGGCGGGTATTTCTGATGTCCCCCCTCCACCACCATTACCAGAAAAAAGGAATTCACGAATCCAAGATCGTTACTCGTTTTTGGATTGTAGGGATTCTACTTGCAGTAGTCACATTAGCCACCCTCAAACTAAGGTAAGACCATGAATCGCCTAGTCGTCCTCGGAGCCGGAGAAAGTGGATTGGGAGCAGCATTGCTCGCCAAGAGGGAAGGTTATGCCGTTTTCGTTTCCGACGGAGGAACTATTGCCCCGGCAAGGAAGGCAGAGCTGCTGGCTGCAGAAATCGAATTTGAAGAGGGAAAGCATGACGAAGTACGCATTTTAGCTGCCGACTTGATCATCAAAAGTCCGGGGATAGCTCCTACTGTTTCAATCGTGCAGCAGGCGATAAATAGAGGAATTTCCGTAGTGGATGAACTGGAATTTGCCAGCCGTTACAGCAAAGGAAAGGTGATTGCGATTACCGGCACCAATGGAAAAACGACCACGACCTTACTGACCTATCACCTTCTGAAAGAAGCGGGTTGGGATTTGGGGCTTGCTGGGAATGTAGGCAAAAGCTGGGCCGGACAGTTGCTCGAAGGAGATCATGCCTGGTGGGTAATCGAGATTTCCAGTTTCCAGATTGATGGGTTGGTGAGTTTGAAACCGCACATTGCCCTGCTGACCAATATTACTCCAGATCATTTGGATCGCTACAATTATCAAATGGAGCGCTACATCGATTCCAAGATGGCCTTATTCAAAAATATGAATCAGGCAGATGTGGCTATTCTCAATTTGGAAGATTCTTTTTCCAAGACTGGGCTTGTGCGTGCGCCGATTCAGGCTTCGATATATGGAATTTCTTTGGAAGGAAAACCAAATCAAGGCGGATTTAGTGACGGAGAGGCTTTGGTATTCCAAGTAGCAGGTGCTCAGGTAACCATTCCTGTTGCTGCCTTGACGATTCAAGGAAAACACAACCTGCTGAATGCCTTGGGTGCTGGAGTCGCTGCTCTTTTAGCTGGATTGTCTGAGAAACAGTTGCTCAGCGGCTACCAAACCTTCAAAAATGCTGCGCATCGCATGGAGCTTGTTCGTGTATTGGATGGAGTTCGCTATGTAAACGACAGCAAAGGCACCAATGTAGAAGCTACGTTTTATGCCCTTGGCAGCTACAAAGAACCCATGGTGTGGATTGCAGGAGGTGTAGATAAGGGCAATGATTATTCCGTGTTGACTCCCTTGGTGGTCAATGGTCAGGTCAAAGCCTTGATCTGCTTGGGCAAGGACAATGCAAAGTTAAAAAATGCATTTGCTCCACACATCGCACAAATCCGAGAAACACAAGACTTGCGAGAGGCAGTGTCTTGGGCTCAGGAATTGGCTGCTGACAAAGAGGTAGTCCTCTTGTCCCCAGCCTGTGCAAGTTTTGACCTATTTAAGAATTACGAAGATCGAGGAGATCAATTTAAAGCAGCGGTGATCGCATTACTTCAAAAACAAAGCGCATGAATCAGCTAAAAGCATGGATAGATGAGCATTTCAAGGGTGACCCAATCATTTGGGCCATCGTGATTTTGCTATCTATGTTTAGCATTCTGGTGGTGTATTCTGCTACGGGCACTTTGGTGTACAAGGAGGAAGTGGTCAACACCGAACAGTACCTCTTTAAACATTCCAAGCTGGTTTTTGCATCGCTGGTCGTGATGTGGTTGGCACACAAAATTCCTTACCGCAAATACGCCCTTTATGCAAGGCTATTTATGTTTTTATCGATCCCGCTTTTAGTGGTCACCTATTTGTTTGGTTCCAATATCAATGAGGCCAATCGCTGGTTGGTAATTCCAGTGATTAATCAAGCTTTCCAGCCTTCGGATTTGGCCAAGCTTTCCTTGATAGCAGCTTTGGCAGCAATGCTTGCCAAGCGACAGAATAACATAACTGATTTTGCAGGAACGCTGCTTCCTATTTTCATTTCCATTGGTGTGATCACTGCTTTGATTGGTATGGCCAATATGTCTACCGCAATTTTACTACTGATCACCTGTTTGTTGATCATGTTTATTGGAAGAGTTCCTGTGCAGCACTTGGCATTGGTGGTCATGGTTGGAATACTTGGGCTTTCGGTTGCCATTCTAGCAGGGCAACGGAAAGACACCTTTTTATCTCGAATTGAAACCTTTATGGATTCCAAAGACGACGATAGTAAGGTGCCTTTTCAAGCGGAACAGTCCTACATCGCCATCGCAACGGGCGGCATTACTGGCAAAGGCCCAGGAAATAGTGAGCAGCGAAATACCCTTCCTCACCCGTATTCTGATTTTATCTACGCCATCATCTTGGAAGAATACGGGATGGTCGGCGGGGTATCTGTACTCTTCCTATACCTCGCGCTGCTCTACCGAGGGATGCGCATCGTAGCCAATTCAAACAAGGCCTTCGGCGGCCTACTTTCCGCAGGCTTGAGCTTTGCCCTAGTCATCCAGGCCTTGGTCAACATGGCCGTGGCTGTAGGGCTAGGGCCGATTACGGGGCTTCCCCTTCCGCTATTGAGCATGGGAGGAACCTCTTTGATATTTACAGGTACGGCACTAGGGATTATCCTGAGTGTCAGCCGTGGTGACCACCAGGAAGAGGTCTTGGCTGCTTCTGAGGGTGCCAAAAAAGGAAATCAATTACGAACAGCATAAACGACTAGGTATCAAAACTGAAATAACATATCGAATTCTCATTAGCGGTGGAGGCACCGGTGGACACATCTACCCAGCCCTTGCCATTGCCAATGCCTGGATGGAAAAACATCCAGACTCGGAGATTCTATTTGTTGGTGCAGAAGGTAAAATGGAGATGCAAAAAGTTCCTGAGGCAGGATACCCCATTAAAGGGTTGCCAGTGGCAGGACTTCAACGAAAATTGACCCTATCCAACTTAAGCTTCCCGATCAAACTCTGGAGAAGCCTTCGCATGGCGGCTGGCATTGTAAACGAATTTAAGCCTCAGCTAGTGGTGGGTGTTGGGGGCTATGCCAGTGGACCTGTGCTTTATGCTGCACAATCCAAAGGTATTCCTACCCTCCTACAGGAGCAAAACTCCTATGCTGGCTTAACCAATAAGATCTTGGCGAAGAAGGCAGCCCGAATTTGTGTGGCCTATCCTGAGATGGATCGCTTTTTTCCCAAAGAAAAAATAAAGCTTACTGGCAATCCAGTCCGAAAGGATTTGCTGGACCTAGCTGGAAAAAAGGAGTTGGGACAACAGAAATTTGGTTTGGAAGCAAATCGCAAGACCATTTTGGTTTTGGGAGGATCCCTCGGAGCCCGAACCCTCAACTCCGCCATGGTGAAGCACATGGTAGACTTGGAAAAAGCAGGCTACCAGGTGCTCTGGCAGAGTGGAAAATTTTATTTCAAGGACATGGAAGCAGCCTTGGCAACCGCAGGTTTGACACACATTCACTTGCGGGAGTTTATCCGTGAAATGGACCTGGCCTATGCCGCAGCGGATTTGATCGTTTCTCGAGCTGGAGCGCTATCGGTTTCGGAGCTTTGCTTGGTTGGCAAGCCAGTGATCTTTATTCCATCACCCAATGTAGCGGAGGACCACCAAACGAAAAATGCAACTGCTTGCGTGAATCAAGGGGCAGCCGTGCTTCTTCCAGATGCGCTTGCTGTGGAACAGTTTAAAATTTACATAGATGAGTTGCTCCAGCAGGAGGGAAAGGCCCAATCGCTAGCAACTGCAATTAAAAAATTGGCAATGCCGGATGCGGCAAATGCCCTTGTAACCGAACTTGAACTTCTTCTAAAATGATATTTAAAGGGATACAAAGCGTATTTTTTCTCGGAATTGGCGGCATAGGCATGAGTGCCTTGGCGCGCTGGTTTCAGCAGGAAGGCTATGCCGTGGCGGGTTACGACAAGACCCCTTCACCCTTAACGGATGCCTTGAAAGAGGAAGGGATGCAGGTCATTTTTGCTGACGAGGTAGCTGCGGTTCCTGCTCAATTTAAGTCAAACTCGGATGAGATCTTGGTGGTGTGGACGCCAGCTATTCCTAAGGATAGCATCCTCCTTCATTTTTTCCAGCAGGGCTTTCTTCTTAAGAAAAGAGCCGAAGTATTGGGGATGATTACTAAGGATCAATACACGATTGCTGTAGCCGGTACTCATGGTAAAACCAGTACATCCTCCCTTGTGGCTCATCTTTTGAAGTCTGCAGGGAAGCCAGTTACTGCCTTTTTGGGAGGAATTACCCAAAACTACAACAGCAACCTGATCCTTTCAGGTAAGTCCAAAGAGGCGGTTGTAGTGGTAGAAGCAGATGAGTTTGACCGTTCTTTCCTTCATTTATATCCAAACGAAGCGGTATTGACGAGTGCAGATCCAGACCATTTGGATATCTATGGGGATGAACAAACAATCTTGGAAGGCTTCCGACAATTTCTTGCGCTAGTGGACAAGAAGGGTAAAATTTACATACAAAGCCATGCCCTGTACCGCTTGGAAGAGCACGCTTTGGCAGCCACGGACATCCGCGAATAT